>JAGCYC010000033.1 GCA_017961015.1 Bacteroidales bacterium
AAGGCTCGTTCGACATTGCCGACAGCCTGGAGATGATATGCCGCAAGATGGAATTCCGTCATCCCCACGTCTTCGGCCCGGATGCGGGGAAAAGCACCAGCGCCAAGGAGATTGCCGATACCTGGGAGCTTATCAAGGCAAAGGAGAAGGGCGGCAACAAGACGGTTATGGGAGGCATACCCAAGGCTATGCCGGCCATACTGAAGGCCCTGTCTATGCAGGAGAAGGCCCGCGGCTGCGGCTTCGACTGGGAAAAGAAGGAGGATGTTTGGGAAAAAGTCGCCGAAGAATACCGGGAGGTGTCGGAGGCCTCTGACCAGACCCGGGAGGGGGAGTTCGGCGACCTGCTCTTTTCTGTCATCAATGCGGCGAGGCTGTACGGAGTGGATCCCGAAGCCGCCCTTAACCGCAGCTGTGAAAAGTTCCGCAGGCGTTTCACCTATCTGGAGGAACAGACCATACGCAAGGGCCGCAATCTCGCCGATCTGAGCCTGGAGCAGATGGATGCCCTCTGGGAAGAGGCCAAAGCTAAGGGAATGTGAGTTTTTTTGCGTATCTTTGCGCACTTAATTGATAATTATGGCCGACAATTCTTTGCTGGAAAAAGTCCTGAGCCTTCAGGACAAGTATAAAAAACTGGAGCAGCAGCTTTCCGACCCCGAAGTTATAGCCGATATGAAGAAATTCGTTCAGCTTAACAAGGACTACAAGGAGTTGCAGCCCATCATTGCCGCCGGACTGGAGTACAAGCGTCTGATAGACGAACTCTCCCAGGCCAAGGATATCCTTATGAACGAGAAGGACGACGACCTCAAGGAGATGGCGCGTGACGAGATTGCCGAAATCGAGCCCCGCCTTCCCCAGATGGAGCAGGACATAAAGCTCCTCCTTATCCCGGCCGATCCCGACGACAGCAAGAACGCAATGGTGGAAATCCGCGGCGGCACCGGCGGCGACGAAGCCGCCATCTTTGCCGGCGACCTCTTCCGTATGTACCAGCACTACGCCGAGCGCCGCGGCTGGAAACTCGAGATCACCGACCAGGCTCCCGGTACTTCCGGCGGTTACAAGCAGATAGTCTTCAAGCTCTCCAGTTCCACCGACGGAGTGTATGGCATAATGAAGTACGAATCCGGCGTACACCGTGTACAGAGGGTTCCCCAGACCGAAACCCAGGGCCGCATCCAGACCTCGGCAGCCTCGGTCGCCGTTTTCCCCGAAGCCGGCGAATTTGACATAGAACTGAATCCCGCCGATATCCGCAAGGACCTGTTCTGCGCCTCCGGCCCCGGCGGTCAGGGTGTGAATACCACCTATTCGGCCGTCCGCCTCACCCACATCCCTTCGGGTATAGTGGTTCAGTGCCAGGAGGAGCGCTCCCAGCTCAAGAACCTGGACAGGGCGATGGAAGAGCTCCGTACCCGCCTGTACAATATGGAACACCAGAAGTATCTGGACGGAATCGCCGCCAAGCGCAAGACTATGGTGTCCACCGGTGACCGCAGCGCCAAGATCCGCACCTACAACTATCCCCAGGGCCGCGTTACGGACCACAGGATAGGCTGGAGTATGTATAATCTTCCGGTGTTTATGGACGGAGACATACAGGAGTGCATAGACCAGCTCCAGATAGCAGAAAACGCCGAACGTCTTAAAGAAGCAGGGGAGGAAGCATAATATGTCAAGGAATCCCAATGAACTCAAAGCGCTGGGACACGAAGCCGTCTACAGCCAGAAGTATGCCCCCGAGGTCCTGGAGACCTTCGAGAACCAGCATCAGGACAACGACTACTGGGTAAGGTTCAATTGCCCGGAGTTCACAACCCTGTGCCCCATAACGGGCCAGCCGGACTTTGCCGAAATCCGCATATCCTATGTCCCCGACCTAAAGATGGTGGAATCGAAGTCGCTCAAGCTGTACCTGTTCAGTTTCCGCAGCAACGGAGACTTCCACGAGGACTGCGTGAACACCATAATGAAGGACCTGGTAAAGCTGATGGATCCCAAGTACCTTGAGGTTACCGGCTTCTTCACCCCGCGCGGCGGCATATCCATCTACCCTTACGCAAACTACGGCCGCCCGGGTACCAAGTGGGAAAAACTTGCCTGGGACCGTCTGGCCTCTCACGAATAGGCTTTAGCGGGGAACGGCTGCAAGGGTGATACGCCCCTGGGCGCAGCGTTTTCCTTCCACTGACAGATTTACGTCGCACATATACACGCTCCCTTTGTGTTCAACAAGGCGGGCGTGTATTTCGCAAGTATCGCAGGGGTGGACCTCGGCCCGGAATTTAACCTGGTCCATTGAGCGGTAGACCAAAAGATTCTCCTTGAAGGCATCGGCAAAGAGCATACAGCAGCTTTGGGCCATCATCTCGCAGAGGATTACTCCGGGAACTATGGGATTGCCGGGGAAATGCCCCTCGCAGAAGAAGGGCTTTTCAGGTACGGTATAACTGGCAAGCACCGAACCGTCCGGCTGTGGCTCGATGCTGTCGACAAGAAGCATAGGTGCCCTGTGGGGGAGCACCTGCATTATCTGTTCCCTGTTCATCCCTTGTAAGGCCTGAAGGCTACGCAGGCGTCGTGTCCGCCGAAGCCGAAGGAATTGGAAATGCCGATGGTAAGGTCGGTCTTGACAGCCACGTTGGGGGTGTAATCGAGGTCACATTCCGGATCGGGAGTGTCCAGGTTGATGGTAGGAGGGCAGATGCCTTCCTTCAGGGCAAGGATAGTGGCTATTGCTTCGGCACCGCCGGCTGCACCGAACATATGTCCCGTCATAGATTTGGTGGAGGAGATATGGGCCTTGTAGGCATAGTCGCCGAGTGCGACCTTGCAGGCAAGGGTTTCGGCCACGTCGTTCAGATGGGTTCCGGTGCCGTGGGCGTTGATGTACAGATTGTCCTTTTCGGGGTCGAAGCAGGCTTCGCGGAGGGCATCCTGGATGGAACGGGCCTGGGTGCTGCCGTCAGGACGGGGTGCCGTGGCGTGGAAGGCGTCGCAGGTGTTGCCGTAGCCTACCATTTCGCCGTAGATCGTGGCTCCGCGCTCAAGGGCGTGGTCCAGGGACTCCAGTATGAGCACGGCGGCGCCGTCACCCATTACGAAGCCCTGGCGGTTGGCATTGAAGGGAAGCGAAGAGTACTTGGGGTCGGTAGCCCTGGTAAGGGCCTTGGCATTGTAAAAGCCTGCAACTCCCAGAGGGATGGTGGCGTGCTCCGAGCCGCCGGCGATTATAGCATCGGCATAGCCGTGGCGGACGGCACGGTAGGCTTCTCCTATGCAGTGGGACGAGGTTGCGCAGGCAGTTACGATATCCAGGCAGGGACCTTCGGCGTGGTGCCTTATGGCTATGTGGCCCGCCGCTATGTTGGATATCATAGTGGCTATGAACAGGGGAGAGATCCACTTTCCGCTGGGATCCTCTATCATTTTCTTGGTTTCGCGGTACTGCACGTCGAAGCCGCCGATACCGGAGCCCACGTACACGCCAAGGCGATAGGGGTCGATATTGGCATTCTCGCCTTCGGATACAAGACCGCTCTGCTGCATAGCCTGCCAGGCGGCAGCCATTGCATACAGGGTAAAGTTGTCCTGCTTGCGGATAAAGGGCTTCTCCATACCATACTTCTCGGGGTCGAAGTTCTTCACTTTCCCGGCGAAGGTTACAGGCATTTCCTTAAACTCTTCCACGTAGTCAATTCCGCAGACCCCGTCAACCAGGTTCTTCCAGAAGGTATCTACGTCCTGTCCTACGGAGGAGATGACTCCCATTCCCGTAATTACGACTCTTTTAGCTTCCATAAATCAGTTTATAAGCTTTGAGGCGCCGCCCAGCAGGGCTTCGGCACCTCCGATAATATCATTTACAATATCGGCCGCACTTTCCTCTTTCACGACCATCCCGGCCACTTCTCCGGCAAGGAAACTGCCGCCGGCAAGGTCGCCTTCTTCAACGGCCCGTCTTACCGAACCCCTGCCGAGCGCCTTGAGTTCCTCGGGATCGGTCCCCGGGGTGGCTTCCAGCTTGGCAAAACGCTTTGAGAAAGGAGTCTTGAGGGAGCGCACCGCGTCGCCAAGGCTCTTTCCGGTCACGATGGTACCAATGTCGGAGGCCTTTATGAGCCTGTCCTTGTAATTGGGATGCACCTTGCACTCGAAGGCCGACAGGAAGCGCGTCCCCAGCTGGATTCCGGCGGCGCCCATCAGGAACATTGCTGCTGCTGCGCGGCCGTCGAAGATGCCGCCTGCAGCCAGTACGGGGATATGGACCGCGTCGATTATCTGGGGCAGCAGGGCAAGAGTGTGGGTGTCGCCGATGTGGCCGCCGGATTCGGCGCCTTCCGCAATCAGGGCATCGGCCCCGAGCTCCTCCATCTTGAGGGCATAGGCCACCGAGGCTACGACCGGTATCACCGTTATTCCGGCTTTTTTCCACTCTGCCATATATGCGGCGGGCGATCCGGCTCCGGTGGTGACTATCTTCACACCTTCCTCAACTACCACGCGGGCTACCTCAGCCGCGTCGGGAGAGGCCAGCATCACGTTTACGCCGAAGGGCTTGTCGGTAAGGCTGCGGGCCTTTCGGATCTGCTCCCTTACGGCCTCGGCGCCGCCCAGGATGGAGGAAATGATGCCAAGGCCTCCGGCGTTGGAGACGGCGGCGGCCAGGCGGGCATCGGCAATCCACGCCATACCTCCCTGGAAGATGGGCTTTTCAATTCCCACAAGGTCGCAAAGGACAGTCCTTATCATCTTCTCTTCCTTTTTCTGCGTTCACGTATACGGTAGGCGCTTTCTACCATAAGCTGGTCCTGGAAACAGCCCCTGGCTGCAAGGAAATCCAGGACGGTAATGACAAAGGGCAGTACTGCAGTCCAGCTGAATACCGGTCCCTCGAAGGAAAAATACATCCAGGCAAGCCAGGCCTGCATTCCGAGCGCCACTATCGCAAAAAGGACAGATAGCCTCATCTGGAGTATCCTGGAGCGGAAGACAACGAGGGCAAGGGCCTGGCCGAAGGCCTGTATGCCCAGCAGGATCCCGAACCAGGGCCTTTGCAGGGCAAGATATTTCACCCTTACCAGACCTTCAGGGGATGTGAGGGTGTAGGCCGTCCCGAACAGCAGGACTGCTGTCAGGGCCAGCGAGATTGCCAGATACAGGGTTTGGATCCTTTGCCACATAGGGGTGCAAATTTACGAATAATTTCTTATTCGGCCGGTATTTCGTCCATATTGCCGCGTTTGTCCCTTAGGGGTATGCGGGCAAAAATCACAAGGCAGGCGATGAGCACTGCCACTGCGGCGATGTATGCCGGAATGTATATGGAACGGGGCAGCAGGTCAAGGATAAAGGACTGCTCGTCTATCTCTCCGGGCATATGGGCAAGCACCACCGCACTTGCGTTGTTTATGAAGTGAAGCAGCATCGTAAGCTTCAGGGAGCCGGTCTTGTAGTAGACGAATCCCATCACCATTCCGATAATGAAGGCATTGAGGGCCTGCCAGGGATTGAAGTGGATAAGGGCGAAGAACAAGGCCGATATCACTATGGCCCATCCCGGCTTCATACGTGTGAGCAGGCCTCTGAGCACCATACCCCGGCACAGCCATTCCTCGAACACGGGAGCGAAGATGGCGGTGACCAGCAGCGAGGCCCAGAGAGGCCCTCCGGTCAGCTGTTGCATAGCCTGGATCACCACGTCGTACATCTCCTTCATAATCGGTATGGAAGTGGTGAGCTTGAAGTTGGCGTAGTTCAGCAGGTCTGCCGAGAACATAAGCGAGTAGGCCAGCAGGATGCAGACAAGAGCCAGCAGCCAGCCATTGTACGGTCCCCAGTTGTTGCTGTCCAGTTTGTATCCGGTCTCGAAGTAGCTGTTTTCACGGCTCTTGGATGCGGCGTAGATCATTGCCGGAAGGAACTGCAGGGGATAGGTGATGATGGCGCCGTAGTCCTTCACCACTTCCATCGGCAGGAAGATGATGAGGAGTCCCTGGACCATCGCGCCGATAAGCATACCGAGCACGGTCCAGCCCAGGAGGGCGAAGATGCCGCCCACTCCGGGGACGTACCAGGCGTGATTGTCAAACAGCCTGAAGTTGTTTACTTTGCGTGCGAACAGTTGCATAGGTATTACTTGTAAAGGGGAGAAGGATATACACCCTGCTCCACCAGTGAGGCAAAGCGTGCCACAACGGAGGGACGGTCTTCCTTGAAGGTGACGCCGAACCAGTGGGCGGGAGTGGAAAGGACTTCGCACACGCCCTGGCCGCCTTTAACTATGCAGTCCACCGCGTAGGGGATGTAGAATTCTTTCTTGGGGGTCTGGGAGTTGGCCTCGAGGAAGCGCTCGAAAATGGCGGCGCTCTTTTCAAAGTAGTCGGGAGTGAAGCCCCACATATTCATTGAGCAGAGGGCCTTGGAATCCAGCTCTACGTGGTTTTCTCCGCTCACGCTGTTGTCTCCGTAAACCTTTCCGTCGGCCTCGCGGGCTATGTTCAGATGCTCGCAGACGTCGGTGAGGATTCCGTCGGAAGTGTATGAGCAGATTCCGCGGGAGACGCTGCCGTTTTCCGACAGGGTGTTCTCCAGGGCGAAGCCCACTATGCTGTAGCAGCCGGAGGCATCGGCGTGGGCGCGGCACCAGTCGGCCAGGATGTGGAAGCTCTCCTTGCCGTAGAAGTCGTCACCGTTGATTACGGCGAAGGGCTCGTGGATTACCTGTGCTCCCATAAGGACGGCGTGTGCGGTGCCCCAGGGCTTTTCCCTCTCGGGATTCACCGGCAGGAAACGCGCGGGAATCTTGTCCAGCTCCTGAGTGACGAAGACGAACTCGAGGGGTTCTCCGTCAATGGTGCGGACATTCTTGTACTTGGCCTTTACTGCCTGTTCCATCTGCTCGCGGAAGTACTCGCGAACGATATAGACCACCTTGCCGAAGCCGGCTTCCACTGCGTCGTGGATGGAGTAGTCGATGATAGTTTCTCCGTTGGGACCCAGTCCGTCCATCTGCTTGAGTCCGCCGTAACGGCTGCCCATACCGGCGGCCAGTACCAAAAGTGTAGGTTTCATAGTCGAATATTTTTGTTTTTTATCTTCCTTAAATCATACAAAATTACTAAATTCGCATCAATATCGGAAATTTATCTCCCGCGAATGGCACAAAACAAGGACAGATGGCGTTTTCTGCGCAACCCGGACCACTTTTACTTCCTACCTTTCGTAATTGTGGCAACCTCCATTGTGGCCTTGTGGCTGCTGTTTATCTCACACAGCAGCGTGCTTAACTGGGTCAAGGCTACAGTGGAAGTGAAGCGGCAGGAAAAAGAAATGGCCCGCCTGAACGCCGAAATGGATCAGATGGACCGGGAGATAGAGAATCTTTCCCAGAACCGGGATTCTATAGAAGCCTATGCCAGGGAGCACTACCGTTTTGCTGCTCCCGGCGACGACGTGTACATCATCGAATAAAGCTTCGCCGTCATCACGGCTTCCTTTACGTCGTGCACCCTCAGCCAGGCGGCCCCTCCGATAAGAGCGGCCATATGCACCGCCTGCGTGGGGGCCAGCGCATCCTCCGGGCCTATGCCCAAAGGCTTGTATATCATACTTTTGCGGGAAACACCGACAAGTACGGGACGGCCCAGGCTGCACAGTTCCGGAAGGGCCGACAGGAGCCGGTAATTCTGCTCCGTGGTCTTTGCAAAACCGAAGCCCGGGTCCAGTATCCATTCCTTTATCCCGGCATTTTCCAGCCTCGGTGCCAGCCGGGTGAAATAATCCCTTACCTCCTTCACCACATCGTCGTAGCTGCAAAGGGAAGACATCGTAAGGGGAGTCCCCCTCATATGCATCGCGATATAGGGAAGTCCGAGGGAACCCACCAGGGGCAGCATTCCGGGGTCCATTTCTCCGGCCGATATGTCATTCACCGTAAAGGGCCCCCAGACGTCGAAACAGCGCCTGACCACTTCGGCGAAGCAGCTGTCCACGGAAAGCCGAAGCCCCGGAAACTCCTTCCTGAGAGTTTCCAGGGCCGGTTTCAGAAGAGCCCATTGTTCACGGGCATCGGCAAGGACGGTACCGGGACGGGAGCTTGCGGCGCCTAAGTCAATGGCATCGGCCCCTTCTTCAAGCATCTGTACGACCTTGGCGACGAGGGACCTCGCGTCCCCCACCCGGCTGCCTTCCCAGAAGGAGTCGGCGCTAAGGTTTACTATTCCCAGTATGCCGGTTTTGCCTGTCACTTCTTTTCGGTATGGGCGCGGCGTATGGCCGGGACGTTCTCCAGTTCGACGGTGTTCTCGCCGGGCTCCACGCAAAGCAGCGGCTTATGGCCGGTTGCGAAGTTGAAGTGGCGGGCGTTGTCGGAGTTGTTGTAACCTATCTTTATTGTATCGGCCCCGGCGGAGGGGAGGCTTATTTCGGCCCCGTGCTCGGAGGTCTCCCATTTGAAGCCCTCGTCAATGATCACGAGGTTGCCAAGGTCCTTGTTCAGGCCCAGGCCGCCCAGGTCCATTTCGAAGCCGGTCACGATTGCGGTTATCCTCACCTTGTCGCCGAACTCGGGATCATCGTCCCAGATGATGCCCTTCTTGAAGCGGTTGGCGTCGCCGGTGTACTCGCTTATCATATCGTCGATCTTCTCCAGGTCGCTCATCTTGGCACCGCGCTCGTTGTTGCCGGTGGTGATGTTGATAAGCACGTTCTTGGCGGTCTTGAGGTCGAAGTCGTTCAGCAGCGGGCTCTCGAAGGCTCCCTTTACGGCATCTTCAAGGCGGTTGTTGCCCGTGCCTTCCCCGCTGCCCATCAGGGCCATTCCGGAATTGCGCATCATCTTGCACACATCCTGGAAGTCCACATTGATGTAGCCGGGACGGTTGATGACCTCTATTATGCCCCTCACTGCGGTGGCGAGCACCTCATCGGCCTTGGGGAAGGCTTCCTGGATGAGGGTGTCGCCGAAGAACTGATACAGTTTCTCGTTGTTGATTATGAGCAGGGCGTCCACGTTCTTTTCCAGTTCGTGGATGCCGTCAACTGCCTTGGACTGGCTCTCGTTGCCTTCGTTCTTGAAAGGGATGGTAACTACTGCAACGGTAAGGATGCCGCGGTCCTTGGCCATCTTGGCAATCACGGGAGAAGCTCCTGTGCCGGTGCCGCCGCCCATACCCGCGGTGATAAAGAGCATCTGGGTACCGGTATCAAGCACCTTGCGGGCAATCTCGTCCTGGCTCTCCAGGGCGGCATTGCGTCCGGCGGTGGGGTCGGTCCCGGCTCCCAGGCCGCTTGTCCCCATCAGTATCTTGGTGGGAACCTCGCTGGTCTGAAGGGCCTGTGCGTCGGTATTGCAAACGATGAAGGAGCAGCCCTGGATGTTCTGCCTGCACATATAATTGACGGCATTGCAGCCGCCGCCTCCTACGCCGATAACCTTGATAATGGAATTCTCGGGAGTCCAGTCACTGGGGGTGATATTGTTCGTGTAGTCCATAATTATTCTTCGTTTGCGCGGTCATAGATATCCAGGGCGGTGTTTTTCACCGTATTCCAAGCTATGGTGAGGAAGTTGGGCTTCTGCTCGCCCTTGTTCACCTTCACCGTCTTCTTTTTCTTCTTGGGGACTTTTTCGGCAGGTACTTCCTCGAAATTGAGCAGCTGGCCGGTCTCGCCGTTCGAGAGTTCCTCATCGGAGACGTTGTTGACGGGGGGAGTGTTGTCAATCACTTCCACTTCCACGGTCTCCTCGGGTTCGGCCTCGGGGATGGGAGCGCTGATGCAGTCGGGCAGGTGGTCCTCCTTGGCTGCGAGCACCATACCGATGGCCGCAGTGGCCGATGTGCTGTAAACCCCGGCGATGGTGGAGAACATATGGCGGGGATAGCCTTTGCGTACGTCGTAGCCTGACATCTCCTTCATCAGGGGAACCAGGTTGGCAAGTTCGGCGCCTCCGCCGGTAATGACCACTCCGCCGCGCAGTGAATTCTGCAGCCCGCTCTCCTGCAGGTAGTAGAGGATGGCTTCGATGATTTCGCGGCAGCGGGTGTCGACAATTTCGGAAATATAGCGTACGGGCACTTCTTTGAAGGGCTCGGTAAGCCTGATCTGCAGGACCTTCTCGCTCAGGGAAGCCAGTTTCCCGGGCTGGCAGGCACCGAAGCGGCGCTTGATCTTTTCGGCAAGATCGGCCGATATGGAGCACTCCGTGCGGATGTCGTCGGTGATGGCGCGTCCGCCGAAGGGAATGGCTGCGTAGTAACGCATAATGCCTCCGTGGTACACCGAGAGCGAGGTTACGCCGGCGCCCATATCAATGAGGGCCACACCGCTGTTGCGCTCCTCTTCAGTGAGGACGGTGCGTGCCACCACGTCGGGAAGGAAGTACTTCTTGGCAGGGGCGATCTCCAGGCTGTTGAAGATCTTGTCCAGGGCGGTGGTGGCCCTGCGGTTGCCGATGAATACCTTGAAATTGCCCGAAAGGGTGGAGCTGAGCGTGCCAACTACGTCGCCTTCAACCAGCTGGATCTCGTCGTCTATGGAGAAGGACTGGGCCACTCCGCCGTACATTATGTTCTTCTCCGGATTGGGCAGGGGATAGGTTTCGAGGGCCGTGAATTTAAGGCTGCGGACCTCTTCCTCGCTGATGTAGTCGTTGGGATTGCTGCGCTCGATTACGGCCGATGCGCTCACTTGCTCCACCTCCCAGCGGGGCATACCCACCACTACCTGGAGGATCTTTATCATAAGTTCCTTCTCGGCTTGGCCGATGGCGTCCTTAAGCCTTTGGGCAGCCTTCATCGGGTTGTGGATCAGGCTGGCGCGCATACCGTCGGCAGGCGTTTCCCTGTAATAGACAATCTGGATGTCGTCTCCGTTCACCCGGGCTACGCAAAGCCCGAATTTGGAGGTTCCAAGGTCGATTGAGGCAATGTATTTGTCTTCCATATATGATTGATTTTTATTGTCTGCAAACCAATTGGTTACGGTATCGGAGATCTACCGTGGAGTAGTATCCCGCGCCTTTCTCCGGGAGCACGGCTTCGTAGTACGAACGCAGGAGGCGGAACTTGCGGGTAAAGCCCTCCGGACGGCCGAAGATGAACTTCTCGCGTCCGCTCACGGTATAGAGGATGAGGTTCCCCTCCGGCGATACGTGGATCTGGCTTATCTCCTGTTCCCATACCGATCCGTGTATGTAGTTCACCAGGGCCACCATATCCAGCAGCCATTCCCGTCCGGCTCCCTCTTCCGGCATCCCCTTGAATCCGCGGGGGACTGTCAGCGGAAGGTTTCCGTCCACTACGGGGACGCAGACGCTGCCGCGTGCCTGCAGGGGGAAGATGAAGCCGTCGGCATCGGCATACCAGCCGTTGCCGGAGTCCTGGAAACGGATTACAGGTTCCCTCTGGTTTATCTCTATGTTCAGCTTTCCGTCGTCGCTCATCCACGCCTCGCAGCTTTTTACGGCGCTGCGGCTGCACACCAGGCGCTCGATCCTGTCCAGGTTCACGCTGTCCAGAGGCAGCCCCACGTAGGCGTGGTAGTCCCTGTCAAGCCAGGCCTGGATGTCGTCACGGCTCACGAAGCGGCGCTCGGCGCTGTCCAGTACAGTTACGTTGATACCGCTCTGGCAGGTCCTGGTACGGCGCTGCCTTACCCCCATACCGCTTGTCAGTATCCAGACAGCGCAGCACGCGAGTACGGTCAGAAGCCCCAGGCCTTTTCTCCAGAATGGTTTCATACGCGTCCCTTGAGCAGTTCGGTTATGGGTTCAATGAATCGGTCTATGTTTCCGGCTCCGAAGCTCACCAGTACGTCCAGGGGTTCATCGGCCAGATAGTCCAGGAGCTCTTCCTTCCTGATGAGGACCTTCTCCGGGGCAGTCACGTCCTTGAATATAATCTCGGAAGTAACTCCGGGGATGGGCTCTTCCCTGGCGGGATAGATGTCCAGGAGGATAAGCTTGTCGGCGGCGCTGAGGGCCTTCGCGAATTCCGGAGCGAAGTCCCTCGTGCGTGTGTAGAGGTGCGGCTGGAAGATGGCCGTGATCCTGCGTCCCGGGAACATATCCCTGAGTGAGGACAGGGCCGATGCCAGCTCGGCCGGATGATGGGCGTAATCGTCCACATAGCTAAGCCCGGGAGTGTTCAGATGCACTTCCAGGCGCCTTTTCACTCCTTCGAAGCTGCCTATTGCACTGCGTATCGCGGCGGGGTCAAGGCCGTAGCTCAGGGCTATCGCCGCTGCGGCTATGCTGTTTTCGGCATTCACCCAGCCCGGAGTTCCCACTTTTACGTCGTGCAGCACTCCTCCCGGGTAGTGGAGGTCAAAGTGGTAGCAGCCCAGCTGATCGGGGCGTGCGGCAGAGCCGTAGAAATCGGCCCCGGGGTCGTTATAATGATAGGTTAGAAGCTTTGCGGGGGTATCCTCAGGGCGTATGGGGGTGCCCAGTTTGGCGATGAGGGTGCCGCTTACCTGCGAGGCGAAAGCCCGGAAGGCTTCCACCACGTGGGCGTAGTCACCGTAAATGTCCAGATGGTCGGCATCCACGGCGGTAATGACGGCAATCTCGGGAAACAGCTGGAGGAAGGAACGGTCGAATTCGTCGGCCTCGGCCACCACTGTGTTGTTGTGGCTCATCAGCAGATTGGTCCCGTAGTTGCGGGAAATGCCTCCCAGGAAGGCCGAGCAGCCCTCTCCGGACTGGGTGAAGATATGGGCCGTGAGCGTGGAGGTAGTGGTTTTCCCGTGGGTGCCGGCGACTGCCAGGCAGCGCTGTCCGCGGGTGATTTCACCCAGGGTGCGGGAACGCTTCAGCAGGGCATAGCCTCCCTCGCGGGCCTTTACCATCTCTCCCAGGTCCTGAGGAACGGCGGGAGTATAGACGATCAGGGTCTCGTTTACGTCGGAGGGGATGAGTTCCGGCCTGTCCTCGTAATGGACGGCGATGCCTTCCTTCTCCAGCTCGGCCGTGAGAGGGGAGGGAGTGCGGTCGTATCCGGCGACAGCGTAGCCCTTGAACTTATAGTAACGGGCCAGGGCCGACATACCTATTCCGCCGATTCCTATGAAATAAACGTTCTTCATACCAGTTTGTATATCTCGTCCACTATTATCTGAGAAGCATTTGTGAGGGCCATTCCGAGGGCGTTCTTCTCCATTACGGCACGCCTCTCGGGGGCGTTCAGAAGGTCTATGGCGCAGCTCATCAGCTCGGTGGGGGCGTCGGCGTCGCGGACCAGGGTGGCGGCGTCCCGGCGTACCAGGGCCATCGCGTTATGTGTCTGATGGTCTTCGGCCACATTGGGCGAAGGAACGAAGACGGCTGCCTTTCCCATAGCGCAGATTTCCGAAACCGTGCTGGCTCCGCTGCGGGAGATAACGACGTCGGCCGCCGCAAAGGCAAGGTCCATCCTGCCGATAAAGTCGTAATGGTGAATCAGGGGATGGTCTCCGGCCTGTGCCATAAACTCGTCTACACCGGCCTTGTAGTACTTACCGCACTGCCAGATCACTTCCACGTCTTCCCCTCCGGGGCAGCCGTCCTGGATCCAATGCTGGATGCAGCGGTTCAGGGTACCGCAGCCAAGGCTTCCGCCCACGACGAAGAGATGCTTCTTGGAGGCATCCAGGCCGAAGTGCTCAATTGCATCGGCCTTCATCTGGGGAGTGGCGGGGGAGGAGAGGGCCTTGCGTATGGGATTTCCGCTCATCACTATCCTTTCGGCCGGGAAGAAGCGTTCCATCCCCTCATAGGCGACGCAGATGCTCTGGACTTTCTTTGCCAGAGTGCGGTTGGTGAGTCCGGCGAAGCCGTTCTGCTCCTGGATGAGGCAGGGTATCTTCATTGCAGTCGCGGCCCACAGAAGGGGTGCGCTGGCATAGCCGCCCACGCCCACGACTACGTCCGGTTTGAACTCTTTCAGGACTCTGCGGGCTTCGGCCACGCTTTTGAGTACCTTGAAGGGCAGCAGGAGGTTCTTCAGGGAGAGCTTGCGCTGCATTCCGGCTATCGGCAGGCCCACGATCCGGAAACCTTCGGCCGGGACTTTCTCCATTTCCATTTTTCCGAGTGCTCCTACGAAGAGGATCTCGGACTGCCCGTTGCACTCCTTGAGGGCGTGGCCTATGGATACGGCGGGGAAGATGTGGCCTCCCGTGCCGCCTCCGCTTATTATGGCTCTGATGGGTTTGTACTGCATATCAAATACTTGAATCTTGAGTCCAATTGTCCTGGGGGATTATAGGTTCGGCTTCCTGCTCGCGCCTTGCCATATTCTCCCTGGCATCCTTGGAGATGCACAGGAGTATGCCGAAAACCAGGCTGAACACCAGCAGGGCGTTTGTTCCGTGGCTCACCAGGGGCAGGGTCTGCCCGGTCTGGGGGACCAGCGGAAGGTGCACGTTCACGGCCATATGCATAAAGGCCTGTCCGGTTACCAGCAGGATAAGGCCGATGACGGTCATCTTGTCGTAGTAGCTGTTGCATTCCTTGGCCACCATAGTGCCCCTTGCAAGCAGGCTGAAGTACAGCAGCAGCAGGATGGCGGCCCCCCATAGGCCGGTCTCTTCCACAATGAAGCTGTACATATAGTCTCCGAATATCACCGGAACGGCATATTTCTGGGTGCTGTTGCCTATGCCTTTCCCAAATATGCCGCCTTCCTTTATGGCCAGTTTGGCGCCTACGCTCTGCTTGAGTTCGTCCCTGGCAGTCTCGTATTCGAGCGTCCCGGGCCGCGAATCCAGCAGAACTTTCATAGTGGCGTCGTCGTCCTGGCTTATACGTCCGAGCAGTGTGGCTATACGGCCGTTCTCCTTCAGCATCCCCAGCTTGTAGGCACCCACGACCATTCCGGCGCCAAGGATGAGCACCAGCGCCAGGATGCCTATGTCCCTCCAGTCAATACCTCCGATCAGGATCATAAGGATAAGGATGAGGGTAATGAAGAGGGCCGATGAGTTACTGCCCATCGCGACCATCCCGGCAACCGTAACCACCGGAAGGTAGATGTAGATGCATTTTAGGCCGAAGTCGCTTCCCAGCCAGCTAAGCTTGGGGAAGGCCTGGGCAAGCCTCGGGATCCAGTCGAAGCCGCCTCTCTTGTATGTATCCAGGGCCCAGCCCAGATACATTATCATAAAGAGCTTCACGAATTCATATACGTGGAGCTGGAAGCCCTGGATCATAAGTATACGGCGGGCTCCGTTCACGGAAGCGGCCCTCACTATGCCCAGATTAAGGTTGAATACCAGGATGAGGAGCAGTCCCAGGGAAAAGGCGAAGCCCAGCATCGAAAGCTTGCGGAACAGCTCCACCCGGCCGAAGAAATAGACCAGCAGGATTATGGCGAAGCCCAGGGCCACGGCCTTGAGCTGGTCGGCCATTATGCTCATACGGTCGCTTCCCTGCTCCAGGGCCAGCAGCGGCGTGGAGGAGAAGACTGAGATAACCGAAATGAGCATAAGGATCAGGGCAATCAGAAGGATTACCTTGTCCCCGCTGAAGCGGTCCATCAGACTCCAGAAAAAGCCCTGTTTCCTGCTTTCTTCCATATCGGCCTAAAGGTTTCTTACGGCTGCCTTGAACTGCGCGCCGCGGTCTTCGTAATTCTTGAAAAGGTCAAAGCTGGCGCAGCAGGGGCTCAGTAGCACCACGTCGCCGGCATCGGCCATCTTGGAGGCTTTCTTTACGGCTTCTTCGGCACTCAGGGCATCTTCCATTACGGGAACCATAGAGCCGAAGGCCTCGTGTATCTTTGCATTGTCAACGCCCAGGCATACGATGCCCTTCACTTTGGCGCGTACCAGGTCGAAGAGTACCGAATAGTCGTTACCCTTGTCGGTGCCGCCCACTATCCATACCACGGGACGTTTCTGGCTCTCGAGGGCATACCAGGCACTGTCCACGTTGGTTGCCTTGGAGTCGTTGATATACAGCACGTCACGTATGCTCAGCACGGGCTCCATACGGTGCTCGATGCTCTGGAAAGTGCTCAGGGAACTGCGGATTATCTCGTTGTCAATCCCGGTAACCTTCGCGGCCAGGGCAGCTGCCATAGAGTTATAGACATTGTGGCGTCCGCCAAGGGCGAGCTCCTCCAGGAAGATGTCGGTCTCCTGCTTGTCGTAACGGAGTACCATACGGTCGCCGCGTACGAAGGCGCCTTCGTCCACTTCTTTCTCCTGGGTGAAGGGCAGCATCTTGCAGCGCAGAACTATGCTGGAAAGGTGTCCTACGGTGATGGCGTCGTCGGAGTCGAAGATGAAGCAGTCGTCCGGACCCAGGTTGCGGGTGATGTTGAACTTGGCGGCCACATAGTTTTCCAGTTTGTGGTCGTAGCGGTCCAGGTGGTCCGGGGTGATATTGGTGATGATGGCGATGTCCGGATGGAAGTCGTAGATGTCGTCCAGCTGGAAACTGCTTATCTCAAGTACGTAATAGTCAAAATGTTCGGTGGCTACCTGATAGGCATAGGACTTGCCGATATTGCCGCCCAGGCCCACGTTGAGCCCTGCATTCTGCAGCAGGTAGTAGATGAGGGAAGTGGTGGTGGTCTTACCGTTGGATCCGGTGATGCATATCTTGCGGGCGCTGTCGTAGCGGCTCGCGAATTCTATCTCGGATTCCACCTTGATTCCCTTGGAACGAATCTTCTGTACGATGGGGACGGTCCCCGGTATGCCCGGCGACTTCACCACCTCATCGGCATTGAGGATAAGGTCCTCGCTGTGACCTCCCTGTTCGAAGGGGATGTCCCATTCGCGGAGGGTCTTCAGATAATCCTCCCTGATCTGTCCTTTATCGCTCAGGAAAACGTCGTATCCTTTGACTTTCCCAAGTACGGCGGCTCCAACGCCGCTTTCTGCTCCACCAAGTACTACAAGTCTTGCCATAATCCTAACGCAGTTTCAAAAGTGCCAGCGTGCTCACGGCGAGCACGGCTCCGATAATCCAAAAACGCACGGTAATCTTGGCCTCGTGCAGGGCCGGGACGGGTTTGGGGAATACTACCGGTCCGTCCGGTGCCGGTTTGTCCTGGAAGTGATGGTGCAGGGGTGCCATACTCCATATCCTCTGTCCGGTGCCGGTGCGGCGGCGTGTGGTCTTGAACCAGAAACGCTGCAGCAGGACCGACAGGCTCTCCACGAAGAAGATGCCGCACAGCAGGGGCAGGAGCAGTTCCTTGCGCATAAGCACGGCGCTCACGCCGATCACTCCGCCTATGGTGAGGCTTCCGGTATCACCCATAAATACCTGGGCGGGGAAGCTGTTGAACCAGAGGAAGCCGATCAGGGCGCCCACAAAGGCACTCATAAAGATTGCCATTTCTCCGGAACCCGGTATATACATTATATTCAGGTAGTTGGAGTCGATGAGGTTGCCGCCCAGCCAGGCCAGGACGCCCAGTACCACCCCGACCAGGGCCGATGTCCCCGCCGCCAGGCCGTCCAGGCCGTCGGTGAGGTTGGTGCCGTTTGAGCAGGCGGTGATCACCAGGACTATCATAAGCACGTAGATAGCCCATTTCGCATACCAGCCCCAGACGCCCTTGACGGGGGAGAGCCAGCGGTAATCGAATTCGTGGTTCTTTACGAAGGGGATGGTGGTCTTTGTGCTCTTCACCACATCCTGCTCCTTGTATCGGCCTTCCACCACGGTGGTTTCGGTCTCGAGGGTGCGCTCCACGCTCTGAGGGGCTTCCACCTTTTCACGGACCACGATGTCGGGGCTCATCCAGACGGTGAGGCCAACTATGAAGCCGAGGGCTACCTGGCCAGCGAGTTTGGCCTTTTCGCTGAGGCCTTCCTTGCGGTGGCGGAACACTTTGATGTAGTCATCGGCAAAACCGAGGGCTCCGCACCAGAGGGTGCTCACAATCAGCAGGACTATATATATATTGCTCAGGTCGCAGAAAAGCAGCACGCCGGTCATTATGGACAGGATAATGATGATTCCGCCCATCGTGGGAGTGCCTTTTTTCTGGATCTGGCCTTCCAGGCCCAGGTCGCGCACGGTCTCGCCTATCTGGCGCAGCTGCAGCCAGCGGATAATCTTCTTGCCGGCTATCAGAGCTGTGATCACGGCAGTGACCGCGGCCAGGATGGCCCGTACGCTCAGGTAGTGCATAAGGCCCATTCCAGGGAAGTCCAGGCCCAGCTGTTCAAGATATCTGAAGAGATGGTATATCATACGTCAAGCTGTTTGAAACACTCTTTTACTATTGCTTTCTCGTCAAAGGGGAACTTTTCGTGCCCTATTATCTGGTAAGTCTCGTGACCCTTGCCGGCTACCAGCACGGTGGCGTGTGCGGGGGCGGTGAGGATGGCGGTCCGGAGGGCCTCCCTGCGGTCGGTGATTACCAGGGAGCGGGCGGCACCCCTGCTGTCCAGACCGGCGCGGATTTCCTCGATTATGGCCTCCGCTTGCTCCGTGCGGGGGTTGTCTGAGGTGATTACCAGGCGGTCGGCAAGGCGCTGTGCCACGGCGGCCATCTCTGGACGCTTGCTACGGTCGCGGTCGCCGCCGCAGCCGAACAGGCATATCAGCGGGCGCGAAGGGGCTATGGCGCGAAGGGTCTTCAGGACATTCTCCAGGGCATCCGGAGTGTGGGCGTAGTCTATCACTACGGATATGTCGCGGGGACCCTGCAGGTTCTCCAGCCTTCCGGGGGCCGATTCCAGGGAAGAAAGGGCAAGCAGAGTCTCTTCCTTTCCGGCACCCAAGCATACTGCGGCGCTGTAGATGGCCAGCAGGTTATATGCATTGTGTTCGCCTATCAGGCGGCACCAGGTCTGCGTTCCGTCAATCTCCAGGAGCATACCGTCAAAGCTCTGCTCCAGGATGCGGGCGGTGTGGTCGGCAAGGCCTTTCACGGAGTAGCGGACAATCTTTGCGCGGGTATTCTGAACCATTACGTCGCCGTTGCGGTCGTCGCTGTTTATGAGGGCTATGGCATCGGCCCCGAGCTTGTCGAAGAAAAGCTTCTTGCAGCGCAGGTACTCGGCGAAGGTCTTGTGATAGTCAAGATGGTCGTGGGTAAGGTTGGAGAAAATGCCCATAGCAAAGGAGAGCCCGCTCACGCGGTCCTGCTCCACTCCTATCGAACTCACTTCCATAAAGCAGTACTGGCAGCCGCGGCTCACCATCCTCGAGAGCAGTTCGTTCAGGGTGATGGGATCCACGGTGGTGTTCTGGGTTTCCTCGCGTTCGCCATCCACGTAATTGGCAATTGTGGAAAGCAGACCGCAGGCATAGCCCAGCTTGCGGAACAGATTGTACAGCAGGGTCACGGTAGTGGTCTTTCCGTTGGTTCCGGTGATACCCACCAGGCTCAGTTTTCCGGAAGGATGGCCGTAGAAGCTGTCGGCGGCAAGGGCCACAGCCAGACGGCTGTTCTCCACGCGGACGAAACTCACGCCGGGGGCGTTCACTCCCTCGGGAATCTCTTCGCAGATCACGGCCACGGCTCCGCTTTCTATGGCTTTGCCTATATAGGAGTGACCGTCGCTCTGGAAGCCGCGCACCGCTATGAACAGCGAGCCGGGAACAACCTTGCGGGAATCGGAACAGATGGCTCCGATTTCCACGTCCAGGCTGCCCTTGCAGCTGGCGGCCGGCAAATTCTGTATTATCTGCTTCAGTTTCATTTGAGTACCAGTTTTACTCTTTCTCCCTGTTTTAGTTCGCTTCCCGCAGCGGGACTCTGACTCGTTACGTGGCCGCAGCCCTCATAGCTGCAGGGAAGTCCGGCCGACTCCACCAAGTGGAGGGCCTCCTTGAGTCCGAGTCCCGACACGTCGGGGACCTTGCCTGCTTTAACTTCGGTGCCAGGTACGCCGCTGCGAAGGGCGGGTACCGAACCGCTGCGGGATATGCTTGAATCCCATTCGCCGTCAAGGGCGTACAGCTGGTCCACAATGTCGCGAACCGCAAGTGCGGGCAGGGTGCCTCCATAGAAGCTCTTTCCGGAAAGGTATGAATATACGCTCACCAGAATTGTATATTTAGGGTTTTCGGCGGGGAAGAACCCGACAAAGCTGCCCTGGTTCTTCTTCCTCCCGAGTGCATCGTGATAAGGGTCGCGGTTGCCCTGGCCGCGTTCTTCTTTGCTGAGTACCACCTGGGCGGTACCGGTCTTTCCTGCAACGTGGAGCTTTGCGCCCTTCAGGCGGGTGGCGGTACCGGTTTCCACCACCGAGCGCAGGGCGCGGGTGACGGTATCGGCCGTGTTGCGGGAGCATATATTGTTGAGCACCGAGGGCTTGTACTGCTTTATCACCCTGCCGTCCTTTTCCACGCTTTCCACCAGGTAGGGCTTCATCATCCGGCCCTTGTTGGCTATACCGTTGTAGAAGGTGGCCACGTGCAGCGGAGTAACGCTCATACCGTAGCCGTAGGCGGTGGTGCCCAGGGTGGTTTTGGACCAGCCCTTCGTTCCGGGACGGTTCACTACCGGCGAGGCCAGGCCGCTGATGTCAAAGTCGAAGGCTTCGCCCAGACGGTAGGAGTAAATGTGGTCGAAAAAGTCTTCCGGATGGCTTCCGTAGCTGGTTTCGGCCAGGTAGGTAAACACGTAGTTGGACGAAATCTCGAAGCCGTGCATTACGGAGATGTCCCGACGGCCGGTTTCCCTCTGATAGTCCAGGATATGTATGTCCTGCTTGTAGTTGGGATAGGCGCCGTTGTTGGTGGGAATAGTCTGCTCCAGGCTCTTCACGTAGCCGTCTTCCACCAGCGAGAGTAGCGAGACGGTCTTCATCACCGAGCCCTGCTCGCCCACCTGCCTCAGTGCCAGGTTCTCCCTTTCCCAAAGCGTGGTCTGGGGAGTGTCGCCGCGGGAGAGGTTCACCATTGCGCGGATGGCTCCGGTGGCTGCCTCCATTATTATTACTATGCCCGCGCGTATGTCGTCATCTCCGTTGATCTGCTTGCGGAGGGCCTTGTCGGCTATATCCTGGAAGTCTACGTTGAGGGTGGTGCGGATGTCATTTCCGTCCACGGCCCTCACCACGCTGCTGTCCAGGTCTCGTATCCAGCTCTTGCGGTCGGTAACCCTGCGCCATTCATAGCCCTCGGTTCCGTGCAGTTCATAGTCGAAATTGGCCTCCAGGCCTATTCTGTTGGCATCTTTCACATAGCCGATAACCCTTCGGGCGAGGGAATCGTAGGGATAGATGCGTTCGTCGTGCCGCCTTTGGATGAGGCCGCCCTTATAGCTGCCCTCGCAGAACAGAGGGAAGCGCAGTACCTTCTGGAGCACTGTCTGGTCTACGTTCTTCTTTATAAGAAGGTAGCGGGAACCGCGGTCGCGTCCGCCCAGGATGGCCTGTGCGTAGTCGTCGGCGCTGCGGTCGCGGAATTCGGCGCTCAGGCTTCTGGAAAGCTCGCGGGCCTTCTGGCGCCACTGCTGCTCGGCTTCTATGTCACCTTTGCGGGCGAACTCTTCCTTTCTCACGGTGCAGTCCATATACAGGTCGTACAGGGGGGCCGATATGGCCATCGGCCTTCCGTCGGTCGCAAGTATGCGGCCGCGCACGGGAGCCTCCACGTGCTTCTGGACGCTGGGACGGAAGAGGTGCACCACCCGGGAATCCACGTTGAACCCGGCCTGGATCTTCACGGTCCATACCAGGATGAGCACCGCCAGCGCGAAGAAGAAGATGGACATAAAGAACATGACCACGTGGATCCTGTCGCGGTTTTCTATGGTGTCGTGTATTTCCGAGTTCCTGCTCATCTTCTGCCTTTGATCCTGCTTGCCGGCTCGGTGGGAAGGGTGGTGGCCGATCCCATCTTCTCCAGTTTTTCCTGTATGGAAGAGGCGCTGCGCAGCTTTACCAGCGCCGCCTCTTTCTGTGCGTGGCGTACTTCCAGTTCCTCTATGGCGGCGCGGTTGTTTCCGGCCTTGGTAAGGGTCTCATCCACCTTCAGGCTGAGGAAGATGGTGATCCACATCAGGAGGAACAGATACAGTATGTGCATATACAGCTTGTCGGCCCTTATGCGCAGCAGGAATTCTCCGTTGCGTATGGCCTTGAGGCTGTTCTTTATCGCATTCCAGATGGTCGCTGCCTTCATAGTCCCGCCCTCCTTTCCGCTATGCGCAGCTTTGCGCTGCGGGCGCGGGTGTTATTCTGGATCTCACTCTCGGAAGGGACTATCGGCTTTCGGCTTATCACTTCCAGAGGGGCCAGGCTGCGGCCGTACATATCTTCATTGCGGCTGCCGTCAATATTTCCGCTCCTCATAAAGTTCTTGACCATACGGTCTTCCAGGCTGTGGTAGGTGATTACCACCAGCCTTCCTCCGGGGACGAGGGAACGGGCGGCGCCTTCCAGGAATTTCTCCAGGGCGCGCATTTCCTGGTTCACCTCTATGCGGAGGGCCTGGTATATCTTGGCCAGGACCTTGTGCTCGGCCCCGCGGGGGAGTATCCTCGAAAGGGCGCGGTCCAGGTCTCCGGTGGTGCTTATGGGGGAAAGATTCCTTGCCGATGCAATAAGCCTTGCGGCAGCCCTGGCTCCGTCCACCTCTCCGTACAGCCTGAGGATCTTTTCCAGCTCCTCTTCGCTGTAGGAATTAACTATGTCGGCGGCGGTCATCCCGCCTTCCCCGTTCATACGCATATCCAGGGGAGCGTCCTCGAAACGGAAGCTGAAACCCCGTCCGGCAGTGTCGAACTGATGGGAGGAGACTCCCAGATCGGCCAGTATTCCGTCAAAGACGGCGGGGCCATCGGGGCAGGGCTCATTTTCGCCGCGGCTGCGGCGGAGCTCTTCGGCATAGTTCTCTATATAACGGAAGTTGTTGTGAATGAGGGTAAGACGCCCGTCTTCGGGGGCGTTGCCCAACGCATCGATGTCACGATCGAAGGCGATGACGCGTCCGCCATCGTTTAAGCGTGAAAGTAGTTCAGCGGTGTGCCCACCGCCTCCGAAAGTGGCATCTGCGTATGTTCCGTCAGGATTCGTGACCAGGGCGGAAATGCTTTCCGCCAGCAGCACGGGAATATGATACTGTGACATTTCGAGACCTCCTATTTTCTTCCGGATAGTCTCGTTGCGGTCTGTTTGAACTGCTCGTCCGTAAGGAGGCCTTCCTGGAGAACCTCAGGGGCCCATATCTGGAGTTTGTAGCCTACACCGCCGAATACTACCTCTTTGGTAATACCTGCACTCTCAAGCAGCTCCGACGGGATGTTAAGCCTCCCCAGTTTACCGTCCGGTACCAGAGGATACACGCCGTCGTTGTACTTGGTCCAAAAATCAGCGTCCTCAGTATTCAGTTCGGGATTAAGGCTGTCCAGCACTTTCTCCGACCTCTGTATCCATTCGTCCCAGGCAAAGAGGTCCAGGCAGTTCTGCTGAACGTTTTTCTTTACGATGACAGTCATCTCCGCTGCGCCGCCGCGTATCATAGCATCACGGAAAACGGCAGGGAGCACGATGCGCCCCTTGTCGTCCACTTTGCCGCTGGCTTTGCCGAAGAATCTGATCATCTTTCCGTTAAACTTTTTACTTTCACGCTTGGGTGCAAAGTTAAGAATAATTTTCCATTTTATTACAAAATTTTACATTTTATTCCACAATTTTATCAACAGCCTCATTTAAGCGCTTCGGGGGCAGGGTTTAAGCCGGAAAAGATGTATCTTTGCAAGTATGGAAACAAGCAGTAAAAAGATATATATCGAAACCTACGGCTGCCAGATGAACGTGAATGACAGCGAAGTCATTTTCTCCATTATGGCCGATGAAGGTTTCTCCCGCACCGAGGACATCTCGGAGGCGGACCTTATCCTTGCCAACACCTGCTCCGTGAGAGACAATGCCGAACAGCGCATCTGGGGCCGTATAGAGGTGTTCAACCAGGCGCGGAAGCAACATCCCGGGGCCCTTGTGGGCATAGTAGGCTGTATGGCCGAACGCCTTAAAGACAAGCTTCTGGATACCGGAAAGGTGGACCTTGTGGTGGGCCCCGACGCCTACCGCCGCCTCCCCGAACTGGTGAGGGCCATAAGGCCGGACAGCCCCCAGATAGACGTACTCCTCTCGCGCGACGAAACCTATGCCGATATCAAGCCCCTCCGCACCGACCGCAACGGCCTGTCGGCCTTCATCTCCATTATGCGTGGCTGCGACAACGTATGCTCCTACTGCGTGGTTCCCTACACCCGCGGTGCCGAGCGTTCCCGCGATCCCCATTCCATAGTACGAGAGGCCTGCGACGTGTTTTCCAGGGGCTACAGGGAAGTTACCCTGCTGGGCCAGAACGTGGACAGCTACCTCTGGAAGGCCGAAGGCGAAAGCGTCAATTTCGCGGAGCTCCTCAGACGGGTGGCCTCGGTAAGCCCCCAGCTGCGCGTCCGCTTTGCCACCTCCCATCCCAAGGATATCTCCGACGAGGTAATAAAGGTAATGGCCGAAACCCCCAATATCTGCCGCCACATCCATCTTCCGGTCCAGTCCGGAAGCTCACGTATGCTGGAGAAGATGAGGCGCAAGTACGACCGTGAATGGTATCTGGAAAGGGTGCGCCGCATACGCGAAGCTATGCCCGACTGCGGCCTTACCACTGACGTGATAGCCGGTTTCTGCTCGGAGACGGAGGAAGACCATCTCCAGACACTCTCGCTGATGAAGGAAGTTGGCTTTGACTGGGCCTTTATGTTCGCCTATTCCGAGCGTCCCGGCACCCTTGCCGCCAGGCAGTATCCCGACGATGTGCCCCAGGAGGTCAAGAGCCGCCGCCTGAGCGAGATAATCGAACTCCAGAACGGCATCTCCCTTGAGCGTTACCGTGCCCAGATAGGGAAGCGCCATACCGTGCTGGTGGAAGGCCCTTCCAAAAGAGACCCTTCCTGGCTCTGCGGCCGGGCATCCAACAATATGATGTGCGTGTTCCCCGCCGCCGAAGGCCTTTCCCCCGGAGTATATGCTGATATAGAGGTAACCGACTGCACATCGGCTACCCTTATTGGAAAAACTTTGCTATCTTTGTAAATGCAAATGAAAGGAATCTGCCGCATAGGCCTGCTCTTTGCAGTGCTCGCTTTCGCCTCCGGCTGCGCAGTAATGCGTATCCGCGAGGTGGCCGTAATGGACGCCGGAATCAAGTATGTCGTTCCCACTTCGCCCCGCTCGATGGATGGGGTGCTCCTGCTGGAGATAGACAATCCCTCGGTCAATTTCCAGATAGACGGCGTGGATGGCTGCGTAAGGGACGGCGACAAGGTGATAGCACGCTTCCAGGGCGGTCAGATGCAGGTGGATGCCAGGTCCCGCAGGCAGTACGAGCTGCCGTGCACGGTAAGGCTTGAAGAAGGGGTTTCGCTGCTTGATGTGCTTGCAATCATAGCCCGCGGCAGCCTCGCCTCCTTAAGGGCCGATGCCGACGTACACGCCTCTCTGCAAAAGCCCAAGATCGGCAAGACGCTGGAATACAGGGATGTGTCCCTGTCCCAATTCTCCAATTGATGAAAAGGATATTACTCATATTCGCAATGCTTCTGGCCACGGCTCTTCTCCGTGCCCAGGACACCACCACGGTCGTAGTGCTGGTGGATTCCACCCTCGCCGGCCGTGACATTCTTTCGGTTATGGGACCGGGCGCCCAGGTGGTGCAGTCGGCCGATGTCCGGAAGGCCCTTAACGACTATGTGAATGCCAATGCGAAAAAGCCCATCCAGGGCTATCGCATCCGCGTTTTCTACAATTCGGACCCCAGCTCCCGCACACGTTCCGAGATTGTGGCCGAGCAGCTCCGCCGCCAGTTCCCCCATACGGGAGTATACCGCAGCTTCGAAAGCCCCAACTACAAGGTGGCCATCGGTGATTTCCGCACCAAGGACGAGGCCCTGCGCATATTCAACGCCATCAAGGGAACCTATCCTACGGCGTATATAATTAAGGAAAGCATCCAATATCCAAGATAGCTATGCCGGTAAAACAGGGACTCGAGCAAAAGCTGCAGCAGAAACTCTCTCCGCTTCAGATCCAGACCATCAAGGTTATCGAGATGCCGGTCCAGGCCCTGGAGCAGTATGTGAAGGAAGTCCTGTCGGACAATCCCGTACTTGACGACACTCCCTCCAAGGGGGAGGACGAGCCCCGTGACGTTTCCATCTCCGAGGTAGAGGAACGCGAGCAGAGCGGCGGCTCCCTGGAAGAGAATTACGGTCCCTCCAGAGACGACGACCCCCCTTCCTACAACCTCCACATAAACAACTGGGGCAAGGATCCCCGTCCGGAATACAATACCTTCTCCGTAAAGCAGAGTTTTACCCAGAGCCTGATGGAACAGCTGGGCTACCGCAATCTTACGGAAAAGCAGCGCACCATAGCGTCTTTCATTATCGGCTCGCTGGACGATGACGGCTATCTGCGCCGCGACATCGACTCCTTAGTGGACGACCTAGCCTTCCGCGCCGGCGTGGAGGCATCGGCCTCCGAAGTGGAAGAAATGCTCTCTGTAATCCAGCAGTTCGAACCTTCCGGTGTAGGTGCCCGCGACCTTCGCGAATGCCTGCTCCTGCAGCTGCGGGACAAAAAGCCCACTCCGGCGGTCACTCACGCCATCCAGGTGCTTCAGGACCAGTTCGATTCCTTCAAGAACCGCCATTTCTCAAAGATAATGTCGCGGCTTCACCTGGACGAGGAGCAGATGCGCGAGGTTATGGACGAGATTCGTCGGCTCAACCCCGCTCCCGGCGGCCAGATAGACGACAGCTACAACGACCAGGCCCAGCAGGTGGTACCGGACTTCAAACTGGATTACGAGAACGGGCAGCTGCTGCTGTCAATGCCGCGTTTTACCATACCCGAGCTAAGGATAAACCGCAAATACTCCGAGATAATGGAGACAGGACGGGTATCCCAGAACCGCTCCGACAAGGAAGCCGCCCTCTTCGTGAAGCAGAAGATAGATTCGGCAAAATGGTTCGTGGAGGCCCTGCGCCAGCGTCAGAACACCCTCGAGGCCACTATGCGTGCCATCCTGGACTACCAGAAAGACTATTTCACCGACGGCGACGAATCCAACCTGCGTCCTATGGTTCTCAAGGACATAGCGGAGCGCACCGGCTTCGATATAAGCACCATCTCCCGCGTCGTTAACAGCAAGTGGATAGAGACCCACTTCGGCATATTCCCCCTCAAGTACTTCTTCTCCGAAGGCCTCGAAAACAGCGAGGGCGAGGAGGTCTCCACCCGCGAGATCAAGAAGGTCCTGCGCGAGCTGGTGGATGCCGAAGACAAGCACAACCCCCTTACCGACGACCAGCTGGTAGACGGCCTGGCCGCCCGCGGATACAAGGTGGCAAGACGTACCATTGCAAAATACCGCTCCCAGCTGGACATTCCCAAGGCCCGTATGAGAGCCGAGTTATAGAGATATGGCAAAGAAAGAAATAAAGTTCTCCCTCGTTTACAGGGATATGTGGCAGAGTTCCGGGAAATACGTTCCCCGGGTGGATCAGCTTGTGGAAGTGGCCCCCGCTATCATCGATATGGGCTGCTTCGACCGCGTGGAAACCAACGGCGGCGCCTTTGAGCAGGTGAATCTCCTGTTCGGCGAGAACCCCAACAAAGCAGTGCGCGCCTGGACCGCTCCTTTCCACAAGGCCGGAATCCAGACCCATATGCTGGAGAGGGGACTGAATGCCCTGCGTATGAATCCCGTACCCCTGGACGTGCGCGAATTGATGTTCAAGGTCAAGAAGAAGCAGGGCACCGACATCGCCCGTTCCTTCTGCGGCCTTAACGACCACCGCAACCTCAAAGGCTCGGTTATTGGCGCCAAAAAGGGCGGAATGATTTCCCAGGTGGCCCTTTCCATAACCCATTCGCCGGTGCATACCGTAGCCTACTATATGGATATAGTGGACAAGGTGGTGGAATACGGAGCCGATGAGATCTGCCTCAAGGATATGGCCGGAATCGGCCGTCCAACCTTCCTGGGCGAACTGGTTGCCGATATCAAGAAGAAATATCCTCATATTAAGGTACAGTATCACGGCCATACCGGCCCCGGCTTCTCCACGGCCTCCATGCTGGAAGTCGCCCGTGCCGGCGCCGACTATCTGGACGTGGCAGTCGAGCCCCTTTCCTGGGGCAAGGTTCACCCGGATGTCATAACCATAAGGGAAATGCTCCGTGCCGACGGTTTCCTGGTAAAGGACCTCAATATGGACGCATATATGGAAGTCCGCCGTCTTACCCAGAAGTTCATCGACGACTTCCTGGGATACTGGATAAACCCTTCCAATGCAAGGATGACTTCGCTGCTTGTGGGCTGCGGCCTTCCCGGCGGAATGATGGGTTCGATGATGGCCGATCTGAAGGGCTTCCAGGGCGCAATCAACGCTGCCCAGCGTTCCCACGGCCGTCCCGAAATGTCCCTTGACACCCTTATGGTGAAGCTGTTCGAGGAGGTGGAGTATGTATGGCCCCGCCTGGGCTATCCGCCCCTCGTAACGCCTTTCAGCCAGTACGTGAAGAATACGGCCCTTATGAACCTGTTCAATATGCTCAGCGACAAACCCCGCTGGAGCACCATCGACAAGGATACCTGGGGTATGATCCTGGGCCATATGGGCAGGCTTCCCGGACCGCTGGCGCCCGAAATCGTAGCCCTGGCCAAGGAAAAGGGACTGGAATTCACCGACTGCAATCCTCAGGACAACTATCCCGACGAGCTCCCCAAGTTCCGCGCAATGATGGACGAGGAAGGCTGGGATTACGGCGAGGACGACGAGGAACTCTTCGAGCTCGCTATGCACGAGAGGCAGTACCGCGACTATCGCAGCGGCATTGCCAAGGAGCGTTTCAACAAGGAACTTGAGGAGTTCAAGGCCAAAGCCGGCGCTCCCATCGTAGTGGAACGTCCCGTGGTAGAGATGCCCAAGTTCGACATCCAGGATATCATTGCCCGTTATCCCAAGGCCACTCCGGTCCAGAGTCCCGTCAAGGGCCAGCTGCTATGGGAAGTGGATGTGGACGACGCTTCGGCCGCTCCCGCGGTGGGCCGCAAGGTCAAGGCCGGCGAAGTTATCGGCCATATCCAGACCTACTATGGTATGGAGGAAGTGGTGAGCGCCGTCGACGGCATCCTCGTCAGCGTCCCCGCCCGCCAGGGCGCTTCCGTCTCCAAAGGCGAAATCCTCGCCTTCGTGCAATAAAATACAGCATAGAAACATTAAAATACAGCACAAGTTTCTGTTTTGAACTGTGTTTTTGTTTCGTGGGTGCTATATTGCGCCTATGAAACTGAAGGATTTGCTCCCGGACGACAGACCCCGGGAAAAACTGCTCCTCAAGGGAGCCAGAGCCCTGTCCAGTGCCGAACTGCTGGCCATACTCCTGGGCAGCGGGTTCCAGGGAAAGAACGTTGCCGATGTTGCGAGGGACCTACTGTATCTTGCCGAAGGAAAGCTGTCGCTGCTCTGCAGTATGTCTCCGGAAAAGATGGCTGTTCTCAAAGGTATAGGTACAGCCAGAGCAGTCACGGTTTCGGCTGCTCTGGAACTGGGCCGCCGCTGCTATGAAGAGCTTGCAGCGGTGGATCTGCGGTCTATCACCTCGCCGGCAATGGTGCATCAGCTTATGCTTCCGCTTATGAAAGACCTGGACCACGAGGAGTGCTGGGTAATGTATCTGAACCGTTCCCACTACCTGATAGGCAAGGAGATGATATGCAAGGGTACTCTGGATCAGACTACCCTGGATGTCCACCGCATACTTCGCCGTGCGATAGAGAAACAGTGCCGTCACCTGATACTGGTTCACAACCATCCTTCCGGCACCGTACTCCCGAGCGAGGCCGATATCAATCAGACCGGCCTGCTCCGGAAAGCCTTGGAATCGGTTGGCATAAAGCTCTCGGACCACGTTATTATTTCGCCCAGGGCCTTTTTCTCCTTTACCGAGGACAAAGCCACAACATACGAAAAGTTTGGCGATTAGTGGAAAATTCCTATATTTGCACTTCGAATGTAATATTCGAAGCAATGAAAGTCATCAACATCGGCCAGAACAATTCCGTTCTCAACACCTTTATCGCCCAGATGCGGGATGCATCTATCCAGAAAGACAGCCTCCGTTTCCGTACAAACCTGGAACGGGTGGGTCAGATCTTCGCCTATGAGATTTCCAAGACCCTGGATTATTCTCCCAAGGAAATAGCTACTCCGCTGGGTATAGCTACGGTGTCCACTTATGACACGCCTCTGGTGGTCGCGACCATCCTCAGGGCCGGACTTCCCCTCCACAAGGGTATCCAGGACGTGTTCGACAATTCCGAGACCGCCTTCCTGGCCGCTTTCCGCAAATACGGAAAAGGTGACTATTTCAAAATCAGGGCCGACTATTGCACCACCCCTTCCATCGAAGGCAAGACCCTGATCCTGGCCGATACGATGCTGGCTACCGGCTCCTCCATAGAAGTTGCAGTGAACCGACTGAAGGAAGAAGCCGGCAATCCCGCCCACATCCATCTGGTATGCCCCATCTCCAGCGTTTATGCAGTGGAGCAGCTCAGTAAGAAGTTCGACGACAGCGTAACCCTCTGGATTGCGGCCGAGGATGAAGAACTCACCAGCCACGGTTACATCGTGCCTGGCCTGGGCGACGCCGGCGACCTGGCCTACGGAGGAAAACTCTAGGAAAAATACTTAAAGCAGAGCGCTCAGGGCCTGGTAGTACCGTTTGGAAACGGGCACGGGCTCTACGCCTTCCGTGTCCAGACGGGCCAGGGCATAGCCCACGCTGTCTTTTTTGACCAGTTCCACGTGAGTGGCATTCACATAGTATGAACGGTGGCAGCGCACCAGGGAATGACGCTCCAGTACCGGCTCCAGGGAACGCATTGAAGCCCTAAGGACGAAATCCTTCACCTTGCCGTTGTCCAGGTGGACAATGTGCACGTAATTCTCTTCGGCCTTGATGTAAAGGACGGCATCGGCCGATACTATCAGCTTGAGGCGCTTGTTCTCGTCGTAAAGGCGCAGGAGACTCTTTTCATCGGCCTGGGGGGCAAGGGCTTCATCCCTGAGGACCGAGGCGAGGATTCCGAGGTTGAAGATGAGGTAGGGGAATACCAGGATGGCGGCCATATACAGCACGCAGCGGGACATTACCTGGAAATAGGGATGGATGCCGGCCCAGCTTATGCCCATCAGGATGGACAGCATCAGGGCGCTCACCACAATCTCCCCGAGGCACCACAGAGTATATGTAGCCCAGCTGAGCCTGAGACCTCTTCTGAGTATGAAGATAAGCATCCGGGATAGACTGGTAACACCCAGGACAATAAGTGATGCAATTATCAGGTTAAGTGTATAGTGACCCTTGGCTCCGGACAGGAAATCCACGATGCCGAAGGGCTCGTATGCGAGGACGAAAAGGAAGAAAAACAGCGGTACGCCCACAAAGAAGATGATGTTTGCGGGCATACGGTAGAATTTGAGAGGGAGGTTTCTGTTCATCGCTTGAGTCTGAGGGAATTGCTCACTACGCAGATGCTGGAAAGGGCCATACACGCAGCGGCCACGGAAGGGCTCAGGAGCAGTCCGTTAAGGGGATATAGGGCGCCGGCTGCAATGGGTACAGCCAGAATATTGTAGGCAAAGGCCCAGAAAAGATTCTCGCGGATAATCCGCACGCATTTTCTGGAGAGGTCCACCAGGGCAGGGATGCGCCGGAGATCGGCTCCGGGAAGGCTCACCTGGGCGGCCTCTACGGCTATATCGGCCCCGCAGCCCATCGCTATTCCTAGATTGGCCTGGGCAAGGGCGGCGCTGTCGTTGATCCCGTCACCGACCATTGCAGTAAAGTGCCCCTGCTCCTGGAGTGCCTTTATATGGGCGGCCTTGTCTTTGGGAAGAAGGCCGGCGTAAACTTCGTCTATGCCGCATTCGCGGGCTATCCTTTGGGCGCTGGCGGCGTTGTCGCCGCTAAGGAGGCGGACGCTTATTCCGCGTTTTTTAAGTTCGGCAACGGCCGATGCTGCACCTTCCCTCAGGCGGTCGGTGATGGAGAGGGCTGCATATACCTGGCGGTGGTCAAACAGCAGTACCAGGGAAGCCCCTGCGGCTTCCCATTCGTTCAGGGCCGGCTCAATTGAGGGAGGAGTCTGGGCATCCGGACACAGCCTTTTTTGAAGGGAGAGGCTGCCGGCGAAGTATTCATCGGCCCCGAACCGGGCTTTTACACCCTCGCCCGGAAGGGCTTCGAAGCCGTTCAGGGATATCAGGTCGCAACCCCGGAGAGATTCGCAAACTGCTACGGCCAGGGGATGATCGGAGGCCTTTTCCAGGGAATAGAGTATGTTCCTTAGGGGAGCCTCACTGGCGTTGTCCCAGACGGAATCGTTCACGGCAGGACGGCCTTCGGTGAGGGTTCCGGTCTTGTCAAGGGCAAGGATATCGGTTTTGCAGGCCTCCTGGAGGCTGCGGGCATCCTTGATGAGTATCCCCAGGCTTGCCCCCTTGCCGATGCCCGTCACAATTGCAGTGGGGGTGGCGAGGCCAAGCGAGCAAGGGCAGGCTATCACGAGTACGGACACCATCGAAAGAAGGCCCATAGTGAGGGAATCTTCTGGAGAAAGTACCAGCCACAATACAAGCGTGACAAGCGAAAGGACCATTATGACGGGCACGAAGACGGCTGCTATCCTGTCCACCAGATTCTGTACCGGGGCCTTGGAACCCTGGGCATCCCGGACAAGGCGGATAATGCCGCTCAGAAGACTGTCTTTCCCGGCTTTTTCCGTCCTTACGTGGAGGGAACCGTTCTGGTTCATACAGCCGGCCCATACCGTCGCCCCCTGGTTCTTGAGTACGGGCAGGGGTTCTCCGGTAAGGGAACTCTCGTCCACCCAGCTTTCCCCGAAGGAGACGACTCCGTCCACGGGAATCTTCTCGCCGGGCTTGACCACTACTATGTCGCCGGCCTTTACCTCCGCTATCGGGAGACTTTCCTCAAGGTACTGGGGCTCGCCGTTTTCCACAATGATCCTGCGTACGGTCACAGTCTGGGGCTGCAGCGCCACAAGGGAACGGATGGCAGCCGTGGTGCTGTGCTTGGAACGCGCTTCCAGGAGCCGTCCCAGCAGGATGAATGTGACTATCATAGTGGCCGATTCAAAATACATCGGCACATCCAGTCCCCGGGAAGTCCAGACGGAGGGGAAAAGCAGGTTGAAAAGGCTGAATAGATAGGAAATGCTTACCGAAAGGGCTACCAGGCTGTCCATATTGGCAGCACCGTGCAGAAGCCCCCTGATGCCGCTTTTAAAAAAGCGCCGGCCACACCAGCATACTACCGGGGTGGCCAGGGCCATTACTGTCCAGTGCTGAAGGGGGAAGGGCTTGAATCCCATTCCCACCGCCATTACTGCGAGTGAAAGCAGGGCTGCGAGTATGGTGTCGTTCCGAAGGGAACGGAACTCCTGAATGCGGGCGTTTTCGGCCTCCTGCTCGGCCTGGTCGTCGCTTCCTTCTGTAAGGAGTTCATAACCGGCGTTGTGGACCGCCTCACTCAGTTTCCGGGCCGATGCCCTGGTCCCGTCAAAACTCACCTGGGCGGTGTTGGTTGCCAGGGATACGTGGCATTCGCTCACGCCCTCTACATCCTTAAGGGCACTTTCCACACGGGCGACACAGGCCGCACAGCCCATACCCTTTACGGGGAAAACCCTTTTGAGTGTCTTAGCCATTGTATTTTGCTGCCTGTCCCTGGATGAGGGCCGCATCGTCAAAATAATTGATCTGCATTGCGTCCTTCATCTCGTGAAGGGTCTGGGCGGCCACTTCGCGGGCGGCTTGGGAACCTTTACGGAGTATTTCGTAAACTCCGGGAATATCCTTCTCGTAAAAGTGACGGCGCTCGCGTATGGGTTCCAGACGGTCGTTCAGCACCTTCGAGAGGAATTTCTTGCACTTCATATCGCCAAGGCCTCCGCGGCTGTAGTGGTCTTTCACTTCCTGGAGATTGGCGTAATCGGGCCAGAAACGCTCGAAGTCGCTGTCCTCACAGAAGGCGTCCAGATAGGTAAACACCGGATTTCCCTCCACCTTTCCGGGATCTTCCACCCTGAGGTGTCCGGGGTCCGTGAACATTCCGCGGACTTTGGCGTCCACTTCGGCTGCGCTGTCGCTCAGGTAGATGCAGTTCCCGAGGGATTTGCTCATCTTGGCCTTTCCGTCGGTTCCGGGGAGGCGGCGGCAGGCGGCGCTGGAGGGAAGCAGGATTTCCGGCTCCACCAGTACGGGGCCGTAGGTGGAATTGAAGCTGCGGACTATCTCACGGCACTGCTCTATCATAGGCTCCTGGTCTTCTCCTACAGGGACCGTGGTGGCCTTGCAGAAGCAGATATCGGCAGCCTGGGAGATGGGGTAGGTGAAAAAGCCCACCGGCAGACCTCGCTTGTTGTCGTCCTGGTGCTCGCCTTCACCGAAGCCGCGAAGCACCATCTCGGCCTTCACGGTAGGGTTGCGCTGCAGGCGCTGTACGGTTACCAGGTTCGAGAAGAACTGGGTGATTTCGTGCAGCTGGGGTATCTGGCTCTGGACGAAGAGAGTGACCTTTTCGGGGTCCAGGCCGCAGGAAAGGTAATCCAGCGCCACCTCTATGATATTGTCCCTTACTTTGCCGGGGTTGTCGGCATTGTCGGTGAGGGCCTGTACGTCCGCTATGAATACGAACATACGGTCGTAGTTGCCTTCGTTCTGAAGGAGTACGCGGTTGCGCAGGGACCCTACATAGTGCCCCAGATGAAGTTTTCCAGTAGGCCGGTCGCCGGTGAGAATAATCCTGCCCATCAAAAGCTTATTTTACAACGGGGTCTGCTACTTTGACGCTGTCGGCTGCGACGGTCCCGAGGGCTTCGTTGGTCTGGTTTACGACCTCCTCCACTTTCTGGGCGCTCTCATCGACGGTCTCCTGGGCGGCTTCGGCCTTTACGGAGGCAGCCTCGGCCTTGGCGGCAGCCTGCTCGGCGGCCTTCTGGGCCTTGATCAGCTCGTCCTGCTGGGCGGCGATGCTTTCCTGGTTCTTGAGCTCCTTCTGGCTGGATTTCACCTGCTTCTTGGCGGCGTCAACCTGCTTCTTGGAAGCGGCGATATCCTTCTTGGCGGCCTTGATCTTGCTCTGACCGTCCTTGACAGCCTTCTTGCTCTGGTTCACCTTTGCCTCGGCATTCTTGTAATCGCGGGCGGCGGCGTTGTAGTCCTGCTCCAGGGCCTTGATTTCCTGTTCCACTTCGGCGAGGGCCATCTTGTCGGCGGCCGATACCTTGCCGTCATCGGCCTTGCGGGCCTTCTTCTCGAGCTTGAAGGCGTCCTTCTTGGCCTTTACCACGTTCTTCTTGGCCTTGAGGGATTCCTTCATTATGTTCAGAGCCTTTTTGCCCTGGTCGTACTGGGCCTGGGCCTGGCTCACCTGCTGCGACAGGATGTCTATCTGCTGCTGGCTCTCCCTCTTCTGCTGGTCGTGCTGAAGTTTGGCGTCCAGCAATTCCTTCTGGTCCTGTTTGAGCTGCTTTTCGGCTTTCTCGATAGCCTCTTTGTTGGTCTGGGCCTGTGCGGTAACGGCGATGGCGGCTGCCGCAAGCATCATAAGAATCCGTTTCATATAATCGTCTTTTTAGCGTTATTTGACAAAGATAGGAAAAAAACTCAGAAATTGAACTTGGTCATACAGATAAAGCGGTGGTTCAGGAGCATATGGGTCTGGGCCGGGTCGAAGAGTCCGCGGCTGTTCCTGGCGGCGTTGGCGTCGTAGCCTGCGTTTACCGTATTTGCAAAACGGGCGGCGGTGAGGTTGTACTCCAGAGAGACGGTGAACTTGCCAAGGTTAAGGGCAAGGGTGGGAGTGGCCCTGAATGCCTCGGAGATACCGGTATCGGCCGAAGTATTGAGCCACAGCTGATTGTCAACCAGATCCTTGGTGGTTCCGAGCTGCTTCATATAGCCTATCATACACATAGCCTGCAGCTTTTTCCCGTAGGAGAAGCTCACGAATGAGGCCCAGTCCTGCATAGGGGTGAAGTCAACGGTGCCATTGTCATTGAAAGAGGCCACTCCGTAGCCGGAGAGCAGGTTCATATGCTCTCCGCTCTGGGCAAGGATGCTCTTTGCCTTAAGCTGGAACTTGCCGCTGGTGAACTGGAAGAACACGAAGGGGGAGATGCCGGTGAACAGACTCTTCACCAGAATCTTCGGAGCCGGGGTGGCGTCCTGCCAGGTCCAGTCGTTCTGGGGGGTGGTGTAGGGACGCAGATTCACGATGTCCACGCCTATCTTCGCAACTATGCTTCCGCCCTTGTAGCTTGCACCGAAGAAGACCTCGGGAAGCCCGTATTTGTAATAGTCCTTGCTCTTTCCGGCAGGGCCGGTAGGGAGGTAGTGGTTAAGGTACAGGAGGCTGGCGGTGAAGCTGAATCCTCCGCCCAGGGCCAAATCGGCAGTAAGCTGGGGACTGCGGTTGAAGGGATTGAAGGGAGCTCCCGTCTCCAGGTTGTTCATATGGGGAAGGTCTGCTGCCACGGGGTGCCAGGCCTGGCCGATGGTGAGGCTCACGGGGCAGTCGTCCCACTGGAGCTTCATAAAAGCCTGCCTGAGGCGAAGGATGGGAACGGCGCCGCTGAGGTTGTAGAAATCGGCCTCGACCTTGCCCGAGACGCCCATCGTTCCGAACTTGTAGCCGGAGACATCCAGGCCAAGGCGGGTGGTCAGCGATACGAACCTCCAGTTGAAGGCACCGTTAACATCGTTCCCGTCCACTATGGACAGGTCCTTGGGCATATAGAAGTACAGGTCTTCGGTACCGGCGTTCACGGCGCGGGTATCGGCCACCATATAGTTGCGGATAAAACCGTAAAGCTTGAATTTTGAAGGAGTTTCCTCCTGTGCAAAGGCGGTCAGGCCCAGAAGGAGTAGGGCGGCCGCTGCCAATGTCTTTTTCATTCTATGCAAAAGGGAAAATCTTGGTAAGCCAGAAATAACCGAGCACGAAGCCCACTGTACCGATGATCAGGCCAATCTTGGTCATATCCTTGGTCTCCACCATACCGGTTGCCGATGCAATTGCGTTCGGGGGAGTGGAAATGGGGAAGAGCATAGCTATGGAGGCGCACACGGCGATGAAGGTAATCATTGCCGATGTTCCGCCCATCGCAAGGAAGCTGGCGTTGTTTGCAGCCTCGGGGTCGGCCATACCGTTGGCGACAACGATAAGGATAGGGATGAGGAGGGCTGCGGTGGCGCTGTTGGAGATAAAGTTACTGAGCAGGTAGCAAACCAGGCCGGCTACTACCAGCACAACCCAGACTTTCATACTGCCGAAGGGGATAGCCTGGATAAGGACCTTGGCAAGACCCGTATCCTGAAGGCAGTAACCCAGGCAGAATCCGCCGGCTACCAGCCAGAGCACGTTCCAGTTGATTTCCTTGATCTCGTCCTTGCCGAAGAGGCCGCAGGCGGTAAATACGCCCAGGGGGATCAGGGCTACGATATTGGAGTTGATATGGGTGAGCTGCTCGGTGGCCCAGAGGAAGATGGTTCCTATGAAAGTGATCCAGACCACGGTGAGCCTCCAGTCCTTTTTCCTGTCGCTCTTGGGTATCTCGAGCACCAGCTTCTTGGTCTTGAAGGGGAAGAAGATGCGGAGCAGTATCCAGGCGATGAAAATCATAATGAGCACGTAGGGAATCATATGTACGCACCATTCGCCGAAGGAAATGTCTATTCCGGCCTGCTCCAGGGCACCTTTGGCGGTAGCGTTGGGAGGGGTGCCGATAGGAGTGCCGATACCGCCGAGGTTGGCGGCTACCGGAATGGACAGTGCAAGGCCGATCTTGCCCTTGTCATCGGCCGGAAGTTTCGAGAGCACCGGAGTCAGGAGGGCCAGCATCATAGCGGCGGTGGCGGTGTTGGACATAAACATCGAGAACACCGAAATCATAATGAGGAAGCCCAGGAGCACGATCTCGGGCTTGGTGCCGAAGAGTTTCAGCAGGGCCCTGGCGAGGGTGACATCCAGGCCGTATTTTTCGGCCATAATCGCGAGGACGAAGCCGCCCAGGAAGAGCATCACCACTGGATCGGCCATACTGGACATAATCCTGGCATAGGGAACGAGGGTTCCGTACTGGGGATCGCAGAACAGGCCGATACCCTTGTTGGACACGGTCAGAAGCGAAATTACGATTACCAGCAGGGAGGTGGACCAGTTGGGAATGATCTCGAAGATCCACATCAGGGCGGCGAACACGAAGAGCGCGATAACGCGCTGCTGCACTACGGTGAGGGCGTCGATTCCGAAGAAAGACACGGGGACGGCCCAGAGGAAAACCGTAATGGCAAGTACCAGCGGCAGGAAGACGCAGTACTTGAGGTTGAAGGATTTAGCCATATATTTCGACTTTATTTTTCATAGGTGAAACGAATGTCAACGGGTATCTTCTCCAGTTCCAGCGAAACCTTGTCGGCGAGGATGGAGGCCGATTCTACCGAGTACTTCTGAACCAGGGCTACTGCGGCTTCGCGGTCGCCGGTGGCCTGGATCTTCAGAATGAGGGCTCCAAGATTCTCAAGGGCGCTTTCGGTGAGGCGGCAGTCGATGTCGTATCGGCCCGAAGCCTTGCGGCTTATGGCGCCCTGTTCGGCCAGATAGTTGTACACCAGGAGGTTGGCCTGACCGGTGGGGTCGGCGGCGCCGAAGCGGCAGGAACGGATGATGTTGGCCACGAAGGTTGTGAGCACGTCCTCTTTCTGTATGAGGGCCTGGATATGGTGGGCGTTAACCTGGGAGGCACAGAGCCAGGCACCCAGGACGTTGGATTTGGCCTTTTCCAGGACCAGGGCTTCGTTTCCGAGGGCATCGGCCACGCTGCCCTTGCCGTTGATGGTCTCCTTCACGCCAAGGCCCTTGGCCAGCTCGCGGAAGACGATGCCCCAATAGAAGGCGCTGGCGTCCAAATGGGCCTGCTGGTCGGTTTCGAACAGGGTCATACCAACGGGGAAGACGGTGCGGTTGAACTTTTCGCGGATAATGTTGTCGAAGAGGATGGTGCGGGTGCCGAGTTCCTCCTGGACGCGCTCGTCATAGGGGAAGTTGATGGCGATCACCTTGAATCCGGCGTTGGTATAGCCGCCGTAATAGATCACGTTGCAGGAGAAAATGTCGGACTCGCTGCCGGGGGTGAAGCTGTGGTAGGCGGGGTCGCCGGGAAGCAGCTGCTGGAATTCCTCCAGACGGGCCGACAGGGCGTTGAGCTGCTCGGTGCGTTCCAGGTTCTTCAGGAGCACGTAGGCGCCGAAAGAGGCCTTCCTGCCGTAGAGGGCGTCGTCGACAGCCTCGTTGGGACCGAGCACAAGGTCCATCTTGCTGTCGGTCATCTCCAGCCAGGCGTGGTCGCTCTCGTAATAGTCGTCGCTGCGAAGGCCTTCGATCTTGCTCAGAAGATACTTGCGCACGCTCTCCTTGATGGTGATGTCGGCTGCGGCGTTAAGGTAGCTGCAGATCTTCTCGATATGGGAGGCGTAGGCGTCGTGATACCAAACGCATACGAGATTTCCGTCGGCATCCCTGCGGATAAGGGTGTAGGGACTGTTCTTGGCGGGATCGTCAAAGGCTTCCCACTCCTCGGGAGTCATATCTTCGGGATAGAAGCCTGCACCGGCGGGCTTGTCGGAGTAGCCGCTCACGAAGGCCTTGCCGTCCAGACGGTCCCAGGGGCCGTAATTGATAAGGGCGTATTCTTTCTGTGAGGGATCGGTCAGGGAAGCAAGGAAAGATTCCTTGTCTCCGAAATTCTGCTCCCAGTAGATTTTGTCGGCCTCGTCGGCAGCAAAACGGTAAAGGTTAAGCACTTCCTTCCCGTTGTCGGTAATCCCGGACAGGTCCGGAGCGGGAATGGTTACAAGGGCGTAATTGCCCAGGAGCCGTTCTGTCCGGCTGCGGTGCTCTCCGCAGGAAGACAGCAGCAGGGCCAAGGCGCCCATCGCAAAGATGAAACGTTTCATATCAGTCTTTATTACTACTTGCAAATTAGCTTGCAAAGGTACGAATTATTCTTTATATTTGTGAGGAAATTAGCGCTTTTCAAACAAGATTTGAAAGCAAAACATACAACCATTTAATTACACACCAAACTTTATGAAAACAGCCGACATAATGGCCCGCATCGAGGCTAAGTATCCCCTTGAGAAAGAGTATCTGCAGGCCGTACAGGAGGTACTGGAATCCATTGAAGAAGTTTACAACCGTCACCCCGAGTTCGAAAGGGCTAAGATTGTGGAGAGAATGGTCGAGCCCGACCGCATCTTCTCCTTCCGCGTAACCTGGGTTGACGACCGCGGCGAGGTCCGTACCAACACCGGCTACCGTATCCAGTTCAACAGCGCGATAGGCCCCTACAAGGGAGGACTGCGCTTCCATAAGGCGGTAACCCCGTCAATGCTCAAATTCCTGGGCTTCGAACAGACCTTCAAGAATGCCCTTACCACCCTGCCGATGGGCGGCGCCAAGGGCGGTGCCGATTTCGACCCCACCGGCAAGTCCGACGAGGAGATTATGCGTTTCTGCCAGGCATTTATGCTTGAGCTCTGGAACTGCATCGGCCCCGACCAGGACATCCCCGCAGGCGATGTGGGAGTGGGCGGCCGCGAAATCGGCTACCTTTACGGAATGTACAAGAAACTGGCCCGCCAGTACAACACTGGTGTGCTCACCGGCAAGGGTGCCACCTGGGGAGGCAGTATCCTGCGTCCGGAAGCCACCGGCTTCGGTGCACTGTATTTCACCCAGCATCTTTTGCACAAGGCCGGCAAGGATATCAAGGGCTGCAGGATAGCCCTTTCAGGCTTCGGCAATGTAGCCTGGGGCGCTGCCACCAAGGCCACCGAGCTCGGCGCCAAAGTGGTGGCCGTTTCCGGTCCCGACGGCGTGTGCGAGATCCCCGGCGGTATTACCAAGGAAATGATTGACTATATGCTGGTTATGCGTGCATCCAACCGCAACCGGGTACAGGATATGGCCGATAAGTTCCCCGGTGAGGCGGTCTTCACTCCCGGCAAGAAGGCCTGGAGCGTCAAGTGCGACATCGCCCTTCCCTGCGCCTTCCAGAACGAACTGTCGGAAGACGATGCCCGTGAACTCAAGGCCAACGGCTGCTGGTGCTGCTGCGAGGTTTCCAATATGGGCTGCCAGCCCGGCGCCATCCACTTCTTCCAGTCCAACGGCGTGCTCTTCGCACCCGGTAAGGCCGTGAACGCAGGCGGTGTTGCCACTTCCGGCCTGGAAATGACCCAGAATGCGGAACACATCAGCTGGGACGCCTCCGAGGTGGACGCCAAACTGCATTTCATAATGAAGAGCATACACGAACAGTGTGTCAAGTACGGCACCCAGCCCGACGGCAGCATCGACTATGTGAAAGGCGCCAACATCGCCGGCTTTATGAAAGTTGCCACCGCTATGCTCGAGCAGGGCACTGTGTAGCGCCTTCGCGAAGATCAAAGAAAAACCGGAATCTCACCTGAGACTCCGGTTTTTTTTGCTGGGGTGGATGATGGGGCTCGAACCCACGACACTCGGAACCACAATCCGATGCTCTACCAGCTGAACTACATCCACCATTTGGGGACTGCAAAGATACTACTATTTTTTGCAATCACAAAAAATTTTTGCTGCACGGCTCAAAGCACTATGGTGCCGTCATAAATCATATAGGTGCGCTCCTGAATCTTCAGCTCGCCAGTCTCCTTGTCTTGGGCAAGGGCGTGATAGACGAGGGAAAGCTTTTGGCGCGGACCGTCTGGAGATACTATACCTTCCAGGGGGATGCAGTAGATTGCGCTTGCCTTCTTGAGGTTCTCCTGGTCCATCTCCACCGGATTTTCACCCAGGCCTTCGTGGTAGAGGGTGATGACTATTTCCTTGGTTTCAAGGGTCTTCCATACCGCATAGAACTTGTGGGCGTCCTTGTTTGCCTGGGTATAATACCAGTTCAGCTGGAGGTTAAGGTAGCCTCCGCTCACCGACTGGTTGGGAATTACTACAGGATCGGTAAAGCTGTACTGGGCCTGGTCGGGGGCTGCCGCCAGGATATTGCACTTTGCACGGGCCAGCACCCTCACGTGAAGATCTTTATCCAGCACGTCCAGAAGCACAAGGTAACGGGCTCCGTCTTCCCAGTTTCCGTCGGTCTTGTCTTCCTGGATGGTAAAGACTGTATTGGCGTCGTTTACAAAAGTGTTGCCCCGGACGGTAATCAGATCCTCCATTCCGAGTATCTGGAAGGCATCTTCAGTGCTGCAGCCTGTCAGGCAGGTAAGGACTGCGGCGAGAGCCGCTGCTAAATAATGCTTCATAAACTGTTCTTTCCGCGGTGAGTTGGCCGCGCTATAAGTTGAATGTCAATTTCTTCTACAGTATATCCGCGGAAACGGCGGCGTTTGAGGTGACTCGCTACAAGGGCGCTCAGCTCTTCGTCGGCTATATCCTTGAAGATATGGTTCTCGCGGTCGTACAGGTGTATGTGGCGGTCGGTGTCCACGTCAAAGAACATCTTGTTCGCCGCCGACAGCCGCCGTCCGTAGATGTGGAGGTCGGCCAGCTGGGAAAGGATGTTGTACACCGATGAAGTGGTGACGCCTGAATCCTTCTCCTTTAGGGCTGCGCACACGGTATCGGCCGATGCGTGGCCGAGTTCCATCATCACCTCGTGGACGGCTATCCGCTGACGCGTAGCCCTGAGCTTGTGGTGACGGAGCTCTTTCAGGAATTCATCCATACTGTGGACGTGTTCAGTCGTTTGCGGCATCGCTCAATACTCTTTTTGCGTTGGCAAGGGCCTCGGGTGTAATGCTGGAACCGGAAAGCATCCGGGCTATCTCGCGGAGCCTCTGATCCGGCTGCAGCAGCGAGATGGATGTGACGTCGTCGGACTTGCTCACAAGGTAGTGGGCCTGACCCTTTGCAGCCACCTGGGGGAGGTGGGTGATGGCAAATACCTGCATATCCCGGCCCATACGGCATATCAGCGAGCCCATCTTGTCGGCGGCCGATCCGGAAACCCCGCTGTCAATCTCGTCGAAGAGCAGGGTGGGCATAGCGGTATAACGGGCCATCATAGCCTTGAGGCTGAGCATAAGGCGGGAAAGCTCGCCGCCGGATGCGGCCTTGGAAACGCTCTGAAGGTTCTTCCCGGTCGATGAGAACATAAATTCCACCGCATCGCTTCCGTTGGCTCCCGCGGAGACTGGCGTAAGCTGTACGCAGAAAACAGCGTGCTCCAATTCCAGTTCGCGGAGCTGTTTCTGCACCGTATCGGAGAAACTTTCCAAAGCGGCAGCGCGCTTGTCGTGCAGTTCCTTGCAAAGGGCAGAATGCTGTTTGAGGGCTTCTTGCTGGGCTTTTTCAAGTGCGCGGAGCTGTTCGGGGGCATCGGCCTCGGCTTCCAGAAGGACGCCAAGGCGGTCCCTTTCGGCAATCAGCTCCTCTACGGTGGAGGCTCCGTGCCTTTGCATAAGGGTATATAGCAGCGACAGCCTTTCCTGCACCCATTCCAGCCTTTCGGGAGACACTTCCACGGAGGACTCAGCGCTCTCCAGCTCGGCTGCAATGTCTTCCAGTTCCAGACGGGCCGATTCCAGCCTGCCCGCGAGCCCCTCCAGTTTGGGAAGGAAGGCGGCCGATTTCTCCGTCTGCCTCTGAACTTCCCTCAGACTGCGGGTAAGGGAAACGGCTTCTCCCGGAGGGTCGAAGGGCAGCAGGGCTGCCTGCAGGGCCTCTTTTATCTGATCGGCGTGTTCCAGCTGCTTGAGTTCGCCTTCCAGCTGCTCCAGTTCTCCTGAGATGAGCTTCGCGGCATCCAGACGCTCGAAGGCGGCCTGGTTGAACTCGGCCTCACGGCGGGCTTGCTCGCGCTGGGACTTGAACTGCTCGAGGGCGGAAGTGGCCTCCTGGAGTTTCCGCCAGGCCCGGGCGCATTCGCGCCTGAGGTCCATCGCTCCGCTGTAAAGGTCCAGCAGCTGCATACGGAAGCTTTCCGAGGCAAGCTGAAGGCTCTGGTGCTGGGAGTGAATGTCCACCAACATCGAGCCCAGCTCCTGAAGCTGAGCCACCGCTACCGGTTCGTCGTTCACGAAACAGCGGGAGCGCCCGCTGCGAGACAGGGTGCGGCGCAGTTCCAGGACAGGTTCGCAGGGAAGGTCGTTTTCCTTCAGGAAGGCCTGCAGGGCCTCGTTACCGGCGGTGTCGAAGCAGGCTTCCACCACGCAACTGTCCCCGTGGGGGCCTATCGCGGAATTATCGGCCTTGGCTCCGAGCACAAGGGAAAGGGCTCCGAGGAGTATGGATTTGCCGGCCCCGGTCTCTCCGCTAATAATGACGAGACCCTCCGGGAAACTAACATCCAGAGAGTCTATCAGTATATAGTTGGAGATGGTAAGGCCGCGCAGCATCGCTACTTCTGGGCGTTGATGTCAATGGGGTTGGCGCTGTCGGCCTTGCGGTAGAACAGGTCGCCGTTCTCGAATTCGGTGATTGCAACCAGCGCGGGCTTGGGTTTCTTCTCGTAGAAACGGGAGATCTCGATCTGCTCCTTGTTCTCGAAAACCTCTTCCATAGTATCGCGGTCGTTGCGGAAGTCTTCCAGCTTCTTGTTAAGCTCTTTCTTTTCGGCCTGGGCAATTACATTGGCCCTCTTGGCCAGGATAACCACCGACTCGTAAATGTTTCCGGTAGGGGCGGCGATGTCCTTGATGTCACGTGTGACAGTGTTGTTGGGTGTCTTTTTCTTATCCATAATAAATACTGTATTCTATATAGTTTACCGGGGCTGCAGCGGGGGAGTTTCAAAAATTTTGCACACTCTGGACCTTGCGGTAAAGTCCGTCCAGCTCGCTGCGGTATTTGGACTCCGGATACTCGCCGATGAAATTGAGATAGTCGTCCTGGAAAGTAAGGTAACGCTCTTTCTGCTTGGCCTTTACGCTAAGTCTGGCATAATGGTAAGACGACATCGCGGTATAGTAGAGCACATCCTCGCGGTAGTGGTTTTCGGAATTGTTCTTGAGAACATTGCGCAGTTTGACGTGGGCTGCCAGGTAGTCCTCCATCCGGTAGTACTGCTTTCCGGCCTCGAAATCCTTGCGGTCCAGGCGGTCCTGGAGATCCTCCTTCATAAGCCGGCAGGCCTCCAGATGGGCAGCATCGCCGGGATGCTCCCTTTCATATTCCATAATGCTCGCGAGGCACGCGCGCGTGGGATTCTGGTCCAGCTCCCAGCGGTAGGTAGCCCTGTAGAGGCAGTCCAGGCGGTAGAACTGGGCGTCGGGTGCGAAGGGGCTGAGGGGGAAACGCTTCACAAAACCGGCAAAATTGCTTTCGGCGGTGTAGAAGTCCTTGTTCCTGTAGTTCGAAAGGCCCCAGTAGTACTGTACGGTATCGTCCCTCTCGGTGCCGTTGGTAAGGACGGAGAGCGACTCGAAGAGCTGGGCGGCGCGGGAGAATTTCTTGTTCTGGAAATACTCCATAGCTGCGGCGTATTTGGCGTCGGCGTCGTTCGAGGCCAGCAGGACCTCGTACTGGGACTTGCAGGAACTTACGGCCACGAGGACCAGCGCTGCGGCAATTGCTGTGTGAATGAATCTCATCTTAGTTCTCGATTAGGAAGCGTTCGGCGTCGCGGGCGGCCATACAGCCCGAAGCGGCTGCGGTTATGGCCTGGCGGTAGCGCGGATCCTGTACGTCTCCGGCTGCAAATACTCCGGGGACGCTTGTGCAGGCACTCTTGGCCTTGGTTACGATATAGCCGTTCTCGTCGGTTTCCAGCCAAGGGGCGAAGAGCTCCGAAGCGGGAGTATGGCCGATGGCAAGGAAGAAACCGTCGATGTCTATGTCGAAGACCGTACCGTCCTTCCGGAGAAGGCGGGCACCGGTGACGCCGAAACCGTCGCCCAGGACCTCCTGGGTGTTGCAGTTCCACAGGATCTCGATATTGTCCTTGGCGAAGACCTTTTCCTGCATTATCCTGGATGCGCGGAAAACGTCGCGCCTCACTATCATATAAACCTTTTTGGCAAGGGTGGCAAGGTACAGGGCCTCTTCGCAGGCGGTGTCGCCTCCGCCCACAACGGCAACCGTGCGCTTGCGGAAGAAAAAGCCGTCGCAGGTGGCGCAGGCCGATACCCCCGAGCCCTTGTACTTCTGCTCGGATTCCAGGCCAAGGTATCTGGCCGATGCTCCCGTGGCTATGATTACGGTATCGGCCTCGATCTCGGTGTCCCCGTCAATGGTGAGGCGGAAGGGGCGCTGCCCCAGGTCCACGGCCGAAACGCTGCCCTGACGGACATCGGCCCCGAAACTGCGGGCCTGCTCGCGCATCGCATCCATCAGATTATTGGCATCGACTCCGCCGGGGAAGCCGGGAAAATTCTCTATTACTGTTGTTGTGGTGAGCTGGCCACCGGGCTGTATGCCCTCGTAAAGGACAGGGGAGAGGTTTGCCCTGGAGGCGTAGATGGCTGCCGTAAAACCGGCAGGGCCGCCGCCCAGTATCACACATTTGATCCGTTCCATATACTTATTGTAAAACTGTAGAGTAGTCTTTTTTGAAGATAACCTTCCTCACGGCCATATTCTGGAAATTGCCGTTCGCATCCGAGACAAAGCGCAAGTCGGTCTGAAGGCCGCTGTAGCGTCCCCTTTCCAGAAGAGCGGTCCAGGCATTTCCCCAGCGGCTCACGGACTGGATGAAGAAACAGGCGGTGTCGTAACCGTGGAAGGCAGCCTGGGAGGGCTCGGTGCGGAAAAGCGAGCGGTAGGCCCTCACGAAGCGGTCCACCTTGTCGGAGGAGTAATCGGCGTGGTAGGAGGTGCAGATATGCAGTTGGGCCTGATGGAAGGCGCTGCCGTCTATGGTGTCGAAGCTGCGGAGCTTGGCCGGGGCGTACATCACTACGTCCATACCCTTGCCCTGCATTATTCCGAGGTTACGGACCACGTCACCCACGAAAGCCTCGCTTTCGGAAGCAACTATGACCCGGTTCACGCCGGGGCTTACCATCATTTCCTGGAGTACGGCGGGGATTCCCCGGCCTTCCAGTATGGCGTAGCTGAGTATCTCGTAGGCGACTTCTTCCCTTGCCAGCGCGCTGCGGAGCATTACCTGGGCGCTTACGTTAGCGGCGCCCTTCTCGGTGACCAGCATAACCTTGTCGCCCTCGCGGCAGTCGGCCTTTATCCACGCGGCAAGTTCGTCATACTGGACCTCTCCGGGGGAAGGGACCTGGATGAAGTTCCGGTAGAAGGCGCTCAGCGAAGAGGCCTTTGGATCCAGGGGAGAGATGAGGGGAACCCTTCCGTCCACCCTCTGGAGGATGGCCTCGACTTCCCTCGGCACGATGGGACCCAGCACGAAATCTTCCTGGACCAGGGATTCGATGGGAGGCATTGCCGATGACAGGTCGTGCACGTTCAGCCGTATTTTCAGTCCCGTGGCCTCCTGCTCGCGGACGGCCATCAGGACTCCGGAATAGAAGTCCATATTCAGGTCTCCGCCCTTGGAACCCTGCAGGGGCAGGACCAGGGCAAAGTTCACCCAGTTCCGTCCGCTCCAGACCAGGGTATCCTGCTGGGGGGCGGCAAGGGTATCGGCGACGGTCTCGGGGGCCTGCTCCTCGGGAGCCGCAATCTCGGGCTCGGGCTCCGATACGGGGCTGTTTCCGAGCGGCTTCACGGGTATGCGCAGCACCTGACGGGTGCTCACCTTGCGGTTTTTGAGCCCGTTGGCCTCCATAATATCCCTTACGGGTATGTTATAATGCCTGGAAATGTCGTCCAGATCCTCGTACCAGCGTACTGTATGCTCGATGTATGAGCTGCTGCCGCCTTCCTTGGGAGGCTGCTGTACCACGGTGGCCGGTTCCTGTACGCTGCCCTTGTAGGGGATGAGCACGATGGCGTTTTTCTGCAGTCCGGTCTCGCGGAGGCCGGGATTGGCGGCATAGATTTCCTCTATCCCCACTCCGTAGGCCCTTGCAAGGGAGAACAGAGTCTGGCGCTCCAGCACCACGTGTGAAAGGTACACCTTGCCTCCCAGTTTCACCTTTTCCTTGGAAACGGTAACGGGGGTGGCGACATAAGACTGGGCGCTGTCCTGGGCCGATGCGCAGAAGCCGGCGGCGAGCAGCAGTGTCAGGGATATGATGAGGATACGTTTCATAATCGTGCAATTACAATGTTTGGGCAAAGGCGGTGAGCCTGGCGCAGAAATTACTCCAGCTCAGGCGTTCCTTTTCCCGGCCGATGGCTTCGCGGCAGCTGCTCTGCAGCTTTTCATCGGCAAAATAGCGGAGTATCTGGGCTTTCACGGCCTCAGGCTCCGGCGTTGGAGCGACAATTCCCGTGCCACGGCCTTCGGTGCTTTCCCTCAGGCCTCCCACGTCGGTTACGGCCATCGGCAGGGAAAAATGGTAGGCGATGGCGGCTATACCGCTCTGGGTGGCGCTGCGGTAGGGGAGGACGGCAAGGTCGGAGGCGCAGAAGTAGTCCTTTACCTCCGAGTCTCCGATGTATTTCAGGAACAGGTGTACGCGATCCTTTCCGGGAAGGCTGTCTATTATGGCCTGATAGGGCTCGAAACTGCCGTAGGGCTCTCCCGCCACTACCAGCTGATAGTCTTCCGGAAGGGTGCGGAAAGCCTCCAGGAGTATGTCCAGCCCCTTGTACTTTCTTATGAGGCCGAAGAACAGCAGGGTCTTGAGCGAAGGGTCCAGGCCCAGTTTCCGGCAGGCCTCTTCCTTAGGGACCGGCTCTCCGAAGTGGTCGTAAAGCGGGTGGGGTATCACGGTGTGGGGAGCGTCGCTCCGCAGCTGCAGGAGATCCTTCTCCACGCTCTCGGAAAGGCAGATGAAGCCCTTGCAGCCGTTCAGGAAATAGCGGGTGAGGGGCTTGTCGAAGAAATGCGGTTCGTGCGGGATTACATTGTCCACTATCGCAAGGCAGGGGCAGCCGGCGTTGCGGGCCACATAGCCGAGCGAAGGACCGAACCAGCTCATCCAGTAACGTACGATCAGGAGATTGGCGCCCCACTCGCGTATGATGCGGGCGGTGCGCTTCCAGCTCAGGGGATCGAGCGTGTCCAGAACTGCCCGGGCCTGTACCGGAGCCGCACTGTCGGTGGCATCCACGTACTGCGTCTTTCCGGGGAAGAGGAAGGCGGGATACTGCCTGGAAAAGGAAAGGGCCAGGGTATCATTGCATTTTCCCAGTTCCGCCAGCAAGCTGGTGTTGAACTGGGAAATGCCGCCCCTCAGGGGGTAGAAACTGGACAGGATGGCTATTTTCATCCCGTTGCGATTTACTTACTGCTTTCCTTGCTCTTGATATATTCGGCGTTCAGGCCGTCAAGGATGTCCTTGGTAATGTTCAGGCTGGCGTCGCCGGTCACGACGGGAGCCGAGAGGATGTTGCCGGAAGTGGTGAGGATCATAGCGTAGCCCTTGTCCTCGTTGTAAGCCTTCACGAACTCGGAGATGGCGTCCAGGATCTGGTTCATCATAACCTGCTGCTCCTCGGCCATTTCCTGCTGCTTGCGGACGGCATACTGCTGGTACTCCTGCTGTTGCTGCTGCAGCTTCTGGTACTGGACCTGGGCTACGGAACTGGTGAGCAGGCCCTTGTCCATCTTGTTCTGGAACTCGGAGGCGTCCTTTTCGAGCCTCTTGCCGCGACGGTCTATCTCGGACTGTATGCCTGTGGCCTTGGTCTCGAATACGGAATTGAGGTCATTGGCCATATCGTAGCCCTTCATTACCTCGTCCAGGTTGAAGTACACGATGCTGCCTGCGACGGCGGTGCTGTCGGCGGCGCTTTCAGCGGCGTTTTCGTTTACGGAATTCTGCTTGCAGGATACGGCAAACAGTACAAGGGCGGCGGCGCCGCAGATAAGGATTGCTTTTTTCATTATACTGATATTGTTATTATCTCTAAAACGTGCAAAGTTAGTTATTTTTTGGCAATTTCCCCAAGATAGGACCGGATACTTTCCTCCAATCCCAGGTAAAGGGCATCACAGATAAGCGCGTGGCCGATTGACACCTCGTCGGTCCAGGGAATGTTATGTACAAACCAGGCCAGGTTCTCAAGGGAAAGGTCGTGCCCGGCATTGAGCCCCAGGCCGCAGTCCCTGGCAGCCTTGGCAGCCTCCAGATAGGGGCCGATGGCAGCGTCCCTGTCTTTGGGATAAAGTTCGGCGTAGCCGGCGGTGTACAGCTCTACCCTCTGCGCTCCGCACAGGGCGGCGCCTTCGGCCATCCTCGGATCCGGGTCGATGAAGATGGACGTACGTATGCCCTTCTCCCGGAATGCGGCGCAGACTTCAGTCAGGAAACCCCTGTTGGCTACGGTGTCCCAGCCGGCGTTGGAGGTTATGGCGTCCGCTGCATCGGGAACGAGGGTGACCTGGTCGGGAAGGACTTCGTTCACAAGGCCGATGAAGGAAGGGATGGGATTGCCTTCGATATTGAATTCGGTGCTTATAAGCGGCCTGATCGCGCGCACGTCGCTGTAGCGGATGTGCCTTTCGTCCGGACGGGGATGGACGGTTATGCCCTGGGCTCCGAAGCTTTCGCAGTCGAGAGCGGCTTTCACCACGTCCGGCATATTGCCGCCCCTTGCATTGCGGAGAGTGGCGATTTTATTGATATTGACGCTTAATCTAGTCATAATTGGTCGGTTTATCAGGACAAAAATAGCAAATTTCTCCAAAATGTGTTAATTTTGGCGTTTGATTTGTCAATTACCGAAGATGAAAATAGCATATTTCATTCTCAACGAAGAAATCCGGCAGGACGAGCGGCTCGCCTCCCTGGTGAACGACCTCCGCTCGGCCACCTTCGAAGTATATGAGATTTCCGCCAAGAGCGAAGTCCGTCCGGAGACGGACCTGCTGCTGTCGATGGGCGGTGACGGCACCTTCCTTGCCGCCGCGCACCTGGTGGCCGATATCGGCCTGCCCATCCTCGGGGTTAACTTCGGACGCATCGGCTTCCTTTGCGAAAACAGGCCTGAAGACGTGCGCAAGGCCCTTCTGGAAGGGGCTTTCTCCATCGAGTACAGGACGGTGCTGAACGCTACGCTCAAGGGTCCCGAAGCCCGCAAGACCATCGGAATGCTGCCTTATTCCGTGAATGAAGTCTCGCTTCACAGGGCCGGTTCCTCGGTGCTGGGAATAAATGTAATGATAAACGGGGACCCTCTCCCCACCTATTGGGCCGACGGCCTTATCGTGGCCACCTCCTCCGGCTCCACCGCCTATTCCCTTAGCGTGGGAGGCCCCATCTGTATGCCGGATACCAAGGTCCTTATCATAGCCCCCATTGCTCCGCACAACCTTAACGTGCGCCCCATAGTGGTGCCCGAAACGGCCAAGATAGACATCAGTTTCATCTCCCGTGACGGCAAGGCCCTTATGTCCACCGACAACCGGACGGAAGAAATCCTTCCGGACTGGACTGTTCACGTAGAGATGGCACAGTTTTCGCTTAAACGTGTCCGGCTCGCCCAGGCCGGTTTCGTGAAGGCACTTACCTCGCGCCTGTTCTGGGGAGAAGACATCAGGAACAATGGACAGTAAGCTTTTACCGCAGCACGTTTCCATAATAATGGACGGGAATGGCCGATGGGCCAAGGCCCGTGGCAAGGAGCGCATCCAGGGGCATATCGAAGGCGTGAACAGCGTCCGTGCCTGTGTGGAGGCGGCAGCACGCGCCGGAGTGCGCTGGCTCTCGCTCTATGCCTTCTCGGAGGAGAACTGGAACCGTCCCGCAGCAGAGGTCCAGGCCCTTATGAAACTGATGGTCCAGGCCTTGAACAACGAGATTGACAATCTGGTCAAAAACGGCATCCGGCTAAGGGTACTGGGCAATCTGGAACGTCTTGGACCGGAACTTCAGTCCCTCATAGAATCAATGTCCGCGAAGACTGAGGGCGGCGAACGTATGACCCTTGTAATCTTCCTGAGCTACAGCGGCCGCTGGGATATACTCCAGGCCGTAAAGCGGGCTTCATCAGAGCTCTCCGCGCAGCAGCTTGAAGCCTTGGATCAGGACGGTTTCTCCCGTTTCCTCGTAACTTCCGGCATCCCCGATCCGGACCTTCTCATACGCACTTCAGGCGAGCAGCGCATATCCAATTATCTGCTCTGGCAGTGCGCGTATACCGAGTTTTATTATACCGATACACTCTGGCCCGATTTCCGTGAGCCGCAGCTGCTCGAGGCCCTCGAGGCCTATGCGGGGCGCGACCGCCGATATGGGAAAGTGAAATAAAATGTGTATCTTTGCAAGATAAGTTTTTTCGAATGAATTTTAGACGGCTCATCTGTTTGACAATGCTCCTGGCGGGTTTTACCCTCCGGGCGCAGACCGTGGAAACAGACTATAGCCACCCCAGGTCGGTCATAGTAGGCGGTGTAAGGATAGATGGGAACCGTTATTTCAACGAGAACCAGATCCTGCAGAGCGCAGGCCTTTCCAAGGGAATAGAGGTGACCATACCCGGCGAGGAACTCACCGGAGTGGTGCGCCGCCTTATGGCCCAGCGCTATTTCGAAGACGTGGCCGTGGAGATTGACTCCCTGAACGCCCGCCGCGACACCGCCTGGTTCAAGATCGTGGTGCGCGAACGTCCCAGGGTATCCCGCTGGAACTATACCGGAGTCAAGGCCGGAGAAAAGAAGGACCTGCAGGAGAGGCTCGCCCTCCGCGCCGGACGCGAGTATTCCGAATATGTGAAGAATACCGCCATAGACATCATCAAACGCTACTATAAGGAAAAGGGTTTCCAGAAAGTGGAGGTAGGTGTTAAGGAAGAACGCGACTCCGTAGTGCGCAGCGCCATACGCGTCACCTTCGACGTGAACCGCGGCAGCAAGGTCAAGATTAAGAAGATAAACTTCAGCGGAAATAACGAGGACGTGAGCGAGTACAAGCTGGCCAAGAATATGAAGGACACCCACGCGGCCACCTGGTACAACTTCTTCAAGAGCAAGAAATTCAAGGAGAAAGAGTACCAGACGGACAGGAAGACCGTGCTGGACGCCTTCAACGAAGCCGGTTACCGCGACGCCCGCCTTGTCAAGGACTCGGTCTATTTCGTGGACGACAAGCACCTCGGGATAGATATGGACTTTGACCAGGGCCGCAAATACTACTACCGCAACATTACCTGGACGGGCAACTCGGTATATCCTTCCGAGGCCCTGAACCGCATACTCCAGATAAAGAAGGGCGATGTATATGACGTGGTCACTCTTGAGAAGCGCCTTCACGGCGGCGGAAAGGAGGGCGACTACGACATCTCCAAGCTCTACCGCGACAACGGTTACCTCTTCTTCAATGTCACCCCCGTGGAGGTGAACATCCAGAACGATTCCGTGGACGTGGAACTGCGCATCTCCGAAGGAAAGCCCGCCCGTCTGAACGAGATAGTGATCAACGGCAATGACCTCACCAACGAACGCGTGGTCCGCCGCCAGGTTATGACAAGGCCCGGTTATCTGTTCAGCCAGTCCGATTTCGAGCGTTCCATCCGCGAGATAGCCTCGATGGGCCAGTTCGACGCCGAGGCCATAATGGGAGCCGGCGGATACTCCATCATCCCCAACCAGCTCAACAACACGGTGGACATCGTGTACAACGTCACCGAGAAACCCTCGTCGCAGCTGGAACTCTCCGGCGGCTGGGGCGGCAATACCTTCGTGCTCACCGCCGGCGTAAGCTTCAATAATTTCTCCACCCGCCGCTTCTTCGACAAGAAGGCCTGGAGGCCTGTGCCGCTGGGAGACGCCCAGAACCTGTCCTTCCGTTTCCAGACCAACGGCCGATACTACACCTCCCTGAGCGCAAGCTTTATGGAGCCCTGGCTGCTTGGAAAGAAGCCTATGTCGCTGAGCCTTTCCGGCTATTATTCCAAGATGACGGATTCCTACCTTGCCATCGGCATACTGTCCACCGACAAGATGTTCGAGGTCTTCGGCTTCAACGCCGGCCTGGGTTCCCGTCTGAAATGGCCCGACAACTACTTCGTACTCTACAACAACCTGAGCTGGCAGACCTACAAGCTCACCAACTGGACAAACAGCTACTTCGCCTTCAACGACGGCATATCGCATAACCTGAGCTACACGCTCTCGCTCACCCGTAACTCCACCGACCAGCAGATCTACCCCCGTACCGGTTCGGAGTTCTCCGCTTCCGTCCAGCTTACTCCGCCTTATTCGCTCTTCCGTAAATACACCTACAAGAACGGTCAGAAGGTGAATGTGGCCAGCTGGAAGGACGTCAATTACGACGCTACCTACGTAGATGAATCCGGCGCCAGCCAGAAGGAGTGGACATCGGCCAAGCGTTACAAGTGGATCGAATATCACAAGTGGAAGTTCAACGGCACTGTCTATACCAAACTGGTAGGAGACCTGGTCCTGATGACCCGTGCCCAGTTCGGCTTCCTGGGTTATTATAACCGCAACTGGGGCTATTCTCCCTTCGAAAACTTCCAGGTGGGCGGCGACGGTATGTCCGGCTATCTCACCTATGGCGCGGAAATTGTATCTTTACGAGGGTACTCGGATTATTCGCTTACCCCCCGCAAGACAACGCCTTACAGCCAGAGCGGAGAAAGCTATGCGGGTAACCTGTACGACAAGTTCACTGTAGAATTGAGATATCCCGTGGTCCTGCAGCCTCAGAGTACCATCTTTGTGCTTGCGTTCCTCGAAGGCGGTAACTGCTGGTCCGACATCCGCGAGTTCAGCCCCTTCCAGATCAAGCGCAGCGCCGGCGTAGGTGTACGCATCTTCCTGCCGATGATCGGCCTTCTGGGAGTTGACTGGGGTTATGGCTTCGACGATGCCACCAACGGAAAGAGTCAGTTCCACTTTGTACTTGGACAGCAATTTTAACGGATAAACTAATAATATTACAGATATGAAAAAGATTCTCTCTCTCGCAGCAATGGCGCTTATCTGCCTCAGCGCAGGCGCACAGCAGCTGGCCCGTGTGAATTTCAGCGAACTGGTGGCCCTTATGCCCGAAATGGACAAGGCCCGCGAGGTAATGGACGCCTCCCAGAAGGAAGCCCAGGAAACCTACGCCGCAATGGTAGAGGAATACCAGGGCAAGGCTACTCAGTACCAGCAGAAGAGTGCAAGCTGGACTGCTGCCATCCGCGAATCCAAGGAGAAAGAGCTAATGGATATGCAGGGCAGGCTTCAGGAGTTCCAGCAGTCCATCAGCCAGGAACTTCAGCAGCAGCAGGCCCAGCTGGTTAGCCCCATCAACGAAAAGGCCCAGAAGGCGGTGACCGAAATCGCCAAGGCAAAAGGCCTCACCGTCGTGTTCGACTTCCAGCAGGCCCTTTATTTTGACGAAGCAGCCGTGGTGGATATCACCCCCGACGCCCGCAAGGCCCTGAATATCCCCGAAGGCCGCACCCTGGAATCCCTCCAGGCCGAACTTGCCGCCCAGCAGCAGGCTGCCGCAGCAAAGTAAGCCCTCAGGAAAGAAACAAAAAATCCGGCTCAGTATAGAGTCGGATTTTTTTTGTGGGCGGTACTGGATTCGAACCAGTGACCCCCTGCTTGTAAGGCAGGTGCTCTGAACCAGCTGAGCTAACCGCCCTTTGTTCGGGGATGCAAAGGTAGGTAATTTCCCCGAATCTGCAAAATTATTTTCAATTTCTTTGTCTAGCGGCTCTTTACGGGGCCTTTATAGGCATCGACTGCGCTGTAGTGGGGAGCGTAGAGGGATTCTATGCTCACTACGGGAGCCTGGAACTCGCCGGCCTGAACCACGAAGAAGGTCTCGCTTATGCTGGTGCTCTCCTCGGGATAGGCATCGAAGAAATACTCGCTGCGCTCAGCCTTCACATTGCGGTAGCCGTGGGGTATGAAGCCGAAGGATATGCCGCTGCGAAGCGGAACCACGAAGCCGTAGCCAACGTGGCCGGAGAGCTGCTCTACAGGCTGCAGTGAGGCCTCGCGGGGGGCGCTCAGGCGCACGAAGCTGCGGTTTTCGGCATTCCATATATCGTAGCGGACCATCACTTTTTCTCCCACATTCAGTACTTCACCCTCGCGGAGGGGTTCCCAGACCGCCTCGTTGCGGTTGCGGGGGTCGGAACTGTTGTCATAGACCTGTTCGCGGACCGCCTGGCGGAAGAAAGTACGGCTGATGCTGAAACCGTTGCCTGCGGCCGATATGTCCTTGAACGGAGCCTCGAAGCTCTTGCTAAGGACGATGACCTTTGTCTCGAGCACCTCCTTCGAGCCTTTCAGTACCGAGCCGATGGCATCTACGAAGGAAGGGTCGCTGTCCCATTTCTGGGTCTCTTTCTGGAGCATCAGCCACAGGCGTATGCCATCGGCTATCTCTGAAGCCTTTTCCTTGCCCAGACCGTCCAAAAGGTCGCAGAGGAGGCTGTGCGCATAGGCTTCGCCTTCCAGAAGGCCGCGCCAGGGCATCACCGCATTGGGGTAGTACCAGCCGCCGTCGCGGTGCTCCACGGCATATTCCATAAGGGAGGCGGCATCGGCATTGAGGGATTTGCTGAGGGCCGATTTGCTTCCAAGGCTTATGCCCCACTGCTTTGCAAGGGCAATCCCGCCGTCCTTTTCAAGGAGAAGGCGCAGGGTGAGCAGCCTTCTGGCCTTGTCCAGGATGCGTCCGTTCAGTCCGCGCCCGTCCTTGGCCGAGGGAGTCAGATAGGCTTTTGCGTTCTTTTTGAAGGCTTTGAGCAGGTCCTTCTGTGCGTTGGTTCCGGCCTTCCACTGGAAGGGAACGGAGGCATACATAGACCTTACATACATATACTGGGCATCGCTGAGGCAGCCATACCAGAAGGGACGTTCTCCTCCGAAATGCTCTTTGTCAAGATACAGGACACTGGTGTCAAGCCCGGGCACATTGATGCCGAGGGCGGCTATCGCAGCCATCCTATGGAGCACCACGGCTGTGACGACGGGAGAGGAAGGCATACCTTCAAACCAGCCGAAACCGCCGTCTGAATTGCGGCAGGCCAGGATCTTTCCCATAAGGTCGTCCTCGGGGGCGCTTACTCCCAGAAGGGAAGCGCGCTGCCTTACATACCAGGCTTCCGTCAGGGAAATAACGTCTTCTCCCTTGGGATCGGCGTGCTCCGGGATGGCTTCCTTTATCATATCCAGGATGGATATTTCGCGAAGGTCGGCGTTGGCTCCGTCGGTGTTTACGAAGCGGCTGCGGAGTTCCCGTATCAGGGCCTCGGCGTCGTCGCCGGCGTGCAGTACGGCCGAATGGCTTTCGCTGAGCTGCTGGGCGGCGGGGCTCACGGGCACTTCCACTTTCATCGCATCGGCAAAACCGTCGCCTTTGAAGCGTGCGGTGAGGCTAAGGCTTCCGGCTTTATCCACGTTCATACGGAAGAGCTTCGTCACCCTCTGTCCGGCGGCGATCTCTATGGGGAACTGCTGGGATTTCTCCCCGTCTTCCAGCGAAAGGACGCCGGCAACGGGGGCGTCGCTTATGGAAGACACGCTGACTGCAGCTTCATAGACATCGCCCACATACAGTTGCCTGGGAGCGTTCAGCTCCACTTTTACAGGCAGAGTCACCAGTACTTCGTCCTGGACCAGGGCCGATCTCATTGTCTTGTCGTGCGCGAGTACGCGTACATAATAGGTTGATAGCTTGTCGGAAGTGTCGAACTCCAGGCCGATGACGCCTTTGGAGTCGCTCCGGAGCTGGGGCTCGAAGCAGAGGGCCTCTTCGAAACGTTCGCGAAGAGGAATGTCTTCTTTACCGGCCGCGCTCTCCATAGCCGCGGAATCGTACAATACCGCGCCTTCCTCCTCCACCATAGCCCCGTCGGCGACGGGAGCCGCCGCTTTGAACATCATAGTGGACCGGGTGCCCAGTTTATTACTTGCGACACCGGCAGCACGACCCTCGAACAAGTCTTCCTCGCTGTCGGCCGAATTCGAGCCGCACACGGTGTAAACATCCACTGAAGGTACTGTGAATCCCGACATCGAGACCCTGTTCCAGTGCAGCGGGGCAATGGCATCGATGCTCTTGTCCCATACCGCCGCCAGGGCTTCCACTCCCGCTTCCGATTTGAGTTCGAAGCGGTAGTGCGCACCGGGATAGAGTTTGTTGCTTATGCGGGTGAAGCTGAGGGGAAGGCTCAGCTTGTCCTTGGCCCTTCTGAACTGCCTTTCGTAAGTCACGACACTGTCGTTGAGGAAGTACAGCACGTGGAGGCGCACGGCGTCGGGGCAGGAGGAAGCATAGTCGAAGCCGATCTCGCCCACAACTCCGTCTCCTATGGTAAAGAGCTTGCTGTCAATTATATGGTAAGCGTCGCCTATGAGCGAGGCCACACCGTATATCTTTCCCGCGCCGGAGCCAATGCGGAAGGAAACACCGCCTTCGCTCACTTCCTTTTCGGGTGCAAGCATTATCCTGGAAACGCCTTCGGGGACTTTGCTCTCACCGGGTGCAAGGTAGAAGATTTCGCTGCTGTTTTTGGCTTCCAGTCCGCCTTCGGTGGCCTTGCTCCTAAGCTCGTAAAGCCCGCTTTCAAGGGATGTGAGATCCACGGAGAAAGGCTTCCCGGATACGGCATCTCCCTTGAGCAGGGCTGCCCCGTCCTTTTTACCTATCTCGTAGCTTACGGGAATATCCAGAAGGTCTCCGTTGGCATTTCTGGCCTCCAGCACGATTTGGGCTGCGGATGCGTTCACCACCGGTCTGGAAGGACGGTAATACCAGCGGTGACGGGACGGCTCATTTATCAGGGACAGTTCGGCATCGGCATTGTTGTTCACTCTCAAGCCGACAGTTATGCTGCTGCTCACATAGAGTCCCGTGGAGAATTCCCTGGTTTCACCTCCGGCTTCGGTTACCCTTACTTCTATGCGGTAATAGCCTTCCTCCGAGGTGTTTACGTCCATTTCGAAGCGGTCCTCGCCATCCAGGCTCAGTTGCTCCTCCTGAAGGACATCGCCCCAGCGCTGGACCCTGGCGCTGATCTGCGCGCCGCTCATATGATGTCCTGAATAGCTGATTATTTTTCCGCTCAGCTTAAGTGGATCGCCCACTTTAATGAGCTTCCCTTCGAGCGAATCGAACTTCAGGTCGAAAGTGGGCAGGACGAACTCGTCCACCCTGAACCAGTCGTAAGCCAGGCTGTGGTTGCCTTCCTTCACTTCCAGGCTGAACCAGCCGTTGCGAAGACCTTTGGGCAGTTCGAAGCTGCAGGCGGCCGATCCGAACTCGCCGCTCGTAACCTGCTCTTTGGCGATGCGGTTTCCTTCCGAATCGGAGAGGATTACGCTCAGTTTGCTTCCCGACAGCACTTTATAGCCCTTGCGGGGTTCTCCCTTGTAGACAATGAACTTTAGTTTGAGGGTGTCTCCGGGATTGTAGGCGCCGCGGTCGCGATAGATCTCGCAACGGGTGCTTTCGGAAGAGGAAATTTTCAGGTCCTGTCTGTAGAAGCCCATTTTCCTGGAAAGGCGGGTTCCGCTCACGGCCTCCAGTTCATACCAGGTCTTGGGATGGGCGTCAATAATCTTTACAAGTGCCTGGGGGAGCTTGGTGAAGCCTTTCAGGGATAGGGCCGATGTAGCCACGACCTTGCCGTTCTTGTACAGCCGCAGGCTCACCTTCCCGAGGGGGGCGCCGCTATGGCTGTCGGCCACGTAGCATTCGCTGCCGGCGGCCTGCTGCCTCAGTGCAAGGGAAAGGCTGTACTGCTCAAAAAATGCGCTGTTGCTGTATTTACCGCTTGTGGCTTCCAGGTAGTAGGACCCGTCATCCACTGCTGGAAGTCTCTGGTTTAGAGTGTCGGGAGCGTAGAAACTGCGCGCTGCATTCACAAGGTTCCAGCTGTGGAGGACGGTTTTGCTGTCCTCCTGCCGGAACAGCTTGAGCGTAGCCTTGTCCAGGTTCTGGAACTGGACCGTAGCAATCTTCCCGTCCGTGTTAAGCCAGAGATGGCTTTCGCAAAGCTGCTCGCACAGCTGTTTTATGCGTGTTACGGCATCGGCGATTATGGATTCTTCACCCTCGAAAGCCTTCCTCTGGCTCTCGAAAGCGGTGCAGGCCTCATACAGGCGCCTGTAGTCTGTCCCGGCTGCCTGACGGCGGTTCAGCTGTGTGAAGTCTTCCAACAGCAGGTCCTGCCTGGGGAACAGGGCCACAGCCTTCCCCTGATAGCGGGCGGCCAGATTCCTGAGTGCTTCCAGCCGGGCTTCCTTCTTCTCGGAGCCGTTCAGGGTGGCATTTATCACATAGTATTCCAGGGCGGCTTCGGAGGGGTACTGCCCCTTGACCTCTTTACGGAGGGCCTGATAGATTTCGTCGTCATTGATATCCTTGTACGAGCGCATCTCCAGCAGTCTCCAGAGGACATATTCGCGGTCGCTCCTTACAAAATGGGCCAGGGCTCCGTTCAGGTACGAGCCTATTCCGCGGTGAAGCGAAGGATGCGAGCCCTCGAATTCACTGAGCCTCGAGCTTACGAAATGGGCGGCCTCATCGGAGCTTTTCCCGCTGTCCAGCATCCAGAGGAAGGTGACAAGGGGATAGTCGAAGGCCTTGATCTGGGCTTCCAGTTCCTGCTGCATAGCCGTACGCTGCTTCCAGTCACGGGACACCACGGCCTGCACGTAGAGGGTGGCGGCATCGTAGAAATCGGCAGGAAGACGCTTCGAGGCGGCTTCGCTGCGTATCTGCAGCAGTATGGCGGCCTCCTTTTGGGGGAGGTCGGCCTTGTGTGCCTGTTCATACTTGGACCAGAGCTGTCCAAGGCTATGTCCGTTGTCAGTTGCGTTCATAGGTAAAAGGCTGGAAACCAGGGCCAGCAAAACTGTGATGATATGCTTCATACAGGCTCATTTTTCAATAATCGTACCTTAGACCAGGCTGCTTTTGCCCAGGGCCGGAAGGGCTTCGGCAACCACGAAGGCACTGCCTCCTATATATATAAAGTTCTTTTCTTCTTTCAGGGCCAGGCGCACGCCGTCGGCAACCGAAGGGGCGCAGCAGGCTTCTTCGCTGCGGCTCCTGCGGAAGCGCTCCAGCAACTCCTGTGCGGGGAGCGAGCGGGGCGAGTCGGGTGCCACGAAGATGTAGCGGGCACCGCGGGGCATAAGGGGGATTATGGAGTCCAGGTCCTTATCGGCCATTATCCCGTAAACTATGGTGCAGGGGGCCTGGATACGGGAAAAGTTCTCTTTCAGCGCCGCCGGATTATGGCCGATATCGGCTATTACGGTGGGGTTTTCTCCCAGCCTTTCCCACCTGCCGTGGAAGGCCATACGGGAAGCCGTATTACGAAGGGCTTCAAGGCTTTCCTCCTTTGAGAGGCTTTCCCCCATTCCGAGTATTTCCAGAGCGCAGAGGACGGTGTGCAGGTTCTGCCGCTGTGGAGGGGCTTGGAGGTCCATCCGGGCGAAGACGGCTTCTTCGAAGGGGAAGGCGGGCCGGGCATCGGCAAAACTGAGAGGGCATCCTGCTGCCGCCGCCTTTTCCAGGAAGACGGGGGCGGTTTCTTCATCGTAGCTGCCGCAGAGGGCGGGGACTCCCTTTTTGAAGATTCCGGCCTTTTCGGCGGCGATTTCGCCGCGGCTGTTCCCGAGGAGGGCGCAGTGATCCAGGCCGATGGAGGTAATTATGCCAAGCTCCGGCGTGATGATGTTGGTGGAATCCAGCCGGCCGCCCAGGCCGCACTCTATCACGGCCCATTGGGCACCGGATTCTGCGAACCAGCTGAAGGCCATCCCGGTGGTAATCTCGAAGAAGGAAAGATCCAGTTCGCGGGCGCTGCTTTCGTAGCGTTTCAGAAAGTCCCAGACCCACTCTTCGGGAATTGCGACAGGCCCCGGCGCCATTACCATCCTCTCCCTGAAATCCAGCAGGTGCGGAGAGGTATAAAGCCCTGTCTTATAGCCGTTTGCACTCAGCACGGATGCCAGCATATTGGCCACTGAACCCTTGCCGTTGGTCCCGGCTACGTGGATGCAGCGAAGCTTTTCGGAAGGCTTCCCCAGGAGCTTGTCAAACTCGCGCATCCTCTCCAGGCCGGGCTTGTATGCCCCGCCCAGGAAACCGTCCCTCTGTACGGAAGGGAAGCGCCGGAACAGTTCCTTAAGCGCCTCCTCGTATGCCTGCCTGGTAAATCCGCTGTCCATACAATTACAAAGATACGTAAAAAAGCGATTGGTTTCTGAAAAAAAATAGCTACATTTGAACGATTGGAAAAGAGCTTCCTATGAAACTTCTTACCGCGAACTACATCATCGACGGTGTCCCTATGGGCATCACTCCTGCGGCTATGCTGGGGGAGTGTACCATAAGCCCTCCTTCCCTGGAATCCGGCCCGGTAGCCTCCATCGTGGATGAACAGAAAGACCCTTCCCCCGAAACCTACCGTTTCCTGGACGCGCAGATCCCTGCCTATGAAAGGGCCCTGAAAGACTTCAGCCCCGCATTTCCGCTTCCTTTTGCCCAGTCGGCCACCATTGCCGCGGCGGCATCGGCCCTGATAGACCTTATCTGGCAGGGCGGGCATTTCCATCTGGAGGACCTTTGCCTCAAACCCCAGTGGCGATGGGACGACGCCCAGGTGGGCCATCCCTCGGCCTTCTTCAATTCCGTTGAGGCCGCCTGCGCCTATGCCGATGCCCTGGGAATCAAATTCTCCACATACCGTCTGGTCCGCGGGGAACCCTCGCTGCAGTTCAAGGCCCTGCTGAGCCCGGATGCCGGCCTTGCGCAGGACGGGGACCTTACCCCCTGCGTCTTCCGCCGCCGTAAATGCCCGGCCGTCATACAGCCCAAAAAGGATGACTGGCTGGTCTACATACCCTTCGACCCCTGCGACTACCGCCTGGGCGGATCGGCCCTTGTGCAGGCGCTGGGAGAATCGGCCTCTGTGGCTCCCGACCTTGGCGACGCAGCCTATATGAAAGACTGCTACGAAGTGGTCCGCGAACTTGTGGAAGACGGGATCGTGAAGGCCGGAATCACGGTGGGGGAGGGCGGTCTGCTCCAGGCCCTGCGCAGCTTCTGCCAGGAGGGAACAGGCGCCGAAATAAGCCTTACAGACGTGTGCAAGGCCTACGGAGAGAGCCTTCAGACCAGGATACTCTTTGCCTCGGTTCCAGGAGTCATCATCCAGATTGCCGATCTTGACTTCGACTATGTAGACGCCGAACTGCTCCTGCAGGACGTGGCCTATTTCCCCATCGGCCATCCTTCAGCTTCGGAAGGCGTCAATATAAGCGACAAGGGCGGAATCCCCTCCATCCTGGAGTCGCTGCTTACCACCCTTGAGGGTGAAGACTGACCACACACGCGCAAGCGCTTGCACAAGCGGGGAAAAAATCGTAACTTTGCGTGCGCTTTGACGAAAACTAGTAAATCAACTATACTTTTATGGCAGAAATCAAGAAAAGAGTCTATCGTTTCGGTGGAAAACACGCCGAGGGCGATGGAAAAATGAGAGAATTGCTGGGTGGCAAAGGCGCCAACCTGGCCGAAATGAACCTTCTGGGAATGCCCGTTCCCGCCGGCTTCACCATCACTACCGAGTGCTGCACCGAGTACTACCGTCTGGGCGGAGGCTATACCCCCGAGCTCAAGTCGGAAGTCGCAGCAGCCCTGGAAGCAACCGAGAAAATTATGGGCAAGAAGTTCGGCGACGCCAAGGATCCCCTCCTGGTGAGCTGCCGCTCCGGTGCCCGTAGCTCTATGCCCGGTATGATGGATACCATCCTGAACATCGGCCTGTGCTCCGCCACCATCCCCGGCCTCATCGCCAAGACCGGCAATCCCCGTTTCGTATATGACGCATATCGCCGTCTCATAATGATGTACTCCGACGTCGTGATGGAGAAGGCCGAGGGTATCGAACCCGAAGACGGCCAGGGCATCCGTCAGCAGCTGGACCGTATGATGCAGGATGTGAAGGACGCCAAGGGTTACAAGAGCGACACCGAGCTTACCGCCGACGAACTCAAGGACCTGGCCGAAGCTTTCAAAGTCCGCATCAAGGAAGTCCTCGGAGTTGAATTCCCCGACGACGCCCAGGCTCAGCTCTGGGGCTCCATCGGCGGCGTATTCAAGTCCTGGAACGGCAAGAGGGCCATCCGCTACCGTCAGATCGAGCACATTCCCGACGATTGGGGAACGGCCGTGAACGTACAGTCAATGGTGTTCGGCAATATGGGAGACACCTCCGCTACCGGCGTGGCCTTCTCCCGTAACCCCGCCAACGGTGACAACAAGTTCTATGGCGAATGGCTCATCAACGCCCAGGGCGAAGACGTGGTTGCCGGTATCCGCACCCCGAACCCCCTGAACGAGGCCACCAAGAGCTACAAGAACAGGGACCTCACCTCCCTCGAGGTCGCCATGCACGACGTGTACAAGGAGCTGGATGAAATCCGCAAGCGCCTTGAAGACCACTTCCAGGATATGCAGGACATTGAATTCACCATCCAGGAAGGCAAGCTCTGGATGCTGCAGTGCCGTATCGGCAAGCGCACCGGCCTGGCCGCCCTGCAGAGGGCCAGGGACATGCTCGAAGAGGGCCTGATCGATGAGCCGACCGCCGTGATGCGCGTCTCCCCGTCCCAGCGGGACGAGGTCCGGCACCCG
>JAGCYC010000034.1 GCA_017961015.1 Bacteroidales bacterium
CCGGCGAATCCTCTCCCACCCGCCGCTGAAAATTATTTTTCGGTGCAGTTGCTCCGAAAAACCAATTTTCATCGGACTGGCAAGCCAACGCACAGGATTCGCCTTGAACTGCCGCAGGTGTCCGAAAACCGCCTACACCTGCTGCGCGAATCCGGTCTGTATCGCATTCTACCGCCGCAGGTGTCGATTCTTTTTCTACACCTGCTGCGCCAATTCGGTCTGTCGGGGGCACTGGAGGGCGTTTTTGCCCCCGGCGTGAGTTTTTTCGGGCTGTCGGGTGCACAGAGGCCTATTTTTGCCCCCGTCGTGAGTTTTTTCGGGCTGTCGGGGGCACAGAGGCCTGTTTTTGCCCCCGGCGTGAGTTTTTTCGGGCTGTCGGGGGCGCAGAGACCCGTTTTTGCCCCCGGCGTGAGTTTTTTCGGGATGTCGGGGGCACAGAGGCCTGTTTTTGCCCCCGCCGCGGGATTTTTGGGTCTGTCGGGGGCACAGAGACCCGTTTTTGCCCCCGTCGCGAGATTTTTGGGTCTGTCGGGGGCGCAGAGACCCGTTTTTGCCCCCGTCGCGTGAAATGGCGTCACGCTTGGAGACCGAAAACGCGACCGAAAACGAGACCGAAAACGCGACCGAAATCGCGACCGAAAACGCAGACCGAACTACAGTCCGCTGTGTGAATCGGTATACAAACAAAAAACCCGGCAGCGCGTTGCTGTCGGGTCTTGTGTGCGGATGAGAAGAGTCGAACTTCCACGGGCTAATGCCCACCACCCCCTCAAAGTGGCGTGTCTACCATTTCACCACATCCGCAGGTTTGGGACTGCAAAGATACAATCCATTTTTGAATTACCAAAATTATTTTCGGTATTTGCGAAATTTTTCCTACCTTTGCACTCCCCACGAGTTGGGACATAACGTTTTATTAATTATTAAACAGATTCACAATGGCTGTTAAAATCAGACTTCAGCGCCACGGAAAGAAGAATTTCGCATTCTTCCACATTGTTGTGGCCGATTCCCGCGCACCGCGCGACGGACGTTTCATCGAGCAGATTGGCTCCTACAACCCTAACACCAACCCCGCCACCATCGTCCTTAAGGCCGATCGTGCCCTGGCTTGGCTTGCCGTAGGTGCCCAGCCCACCCTTACTGCCCGCCGCATCCTCTCCTACGAGGGTGTCCTCCTCCGCAAGCACCTTGCAGAGGGCGTAGCAAAGGGTGCCCTCACCCAGGCCCAGGCCGACGAGAAATTCGCTGCTTGGAAAGCCCAGCACGACGAGAAGCTCGCCGCCAAGAAGGCCGGTCTCAAGAATGAGGCTATCGCCAAGGCTCAGGCCGCCAAGAAGGCCGAGGCTGCCGTGAACGAGGCCCGTGCAAAAGCCATCGCCGCCAAGAAGGCCGAGGCCGAAGAAGCTGCCGCAAAGGCCGCCGAAGAGGCTGCAGACCAGGCTGCCGATGCCGAACCTGTCGAGGCTGCCGCAGAATAAGATGCTGCGCATCGGCCAGGTTCTGAAATCCAACGGGTCCGACGGAGAACTTCTTCTGAGTTTTTTCGAAATCGGCCCGGAGGATATCGACCTCCAGGAACCGGTATTCGTCTATTGCGACGGATTGCCGGTTCCCTTTTATTTTGAGTCCTTCACGCCGCGCGGCAACCGCAGGGCCCTTGCCCGCCTTACCGGAGTGCGTTCCCTCAGGGATGCCGAGGAACTCGCCGGCGCCGCAATCTATGCCGATTATTTCGAGGAGGAGGATTCCGAGGACCTGAGCGGCTGGACCCTCTGCCACGAGGACGGCTCTCCTTTCGGCCTTATCGAGGGCCTGGAGGATATCCCCGGAAATCCCTGCCTGGAGGTCTCCACCCCGGACGGCACCAGCGTCCTTGTGCCCCTGCACGAAGACCTGGTGACCGAAAGCGACCCCAAGGCCCGCCGCATCTGTATGAGAATTCCGGAGGGGCTGCTGTCCCTCTGACGCCAAAGCTCTGCTGTCCCTCTGACGCAACGCACTGCTGACCCTCTGACGCAAAGCACAGCAAGCAATCTTCCCTGTAACGCCTCTTTGCAAAGAGCGCGTTTTTTTGTACATTTGCGAGGATATGCGACTGCTTCGGACAATACTCATCCTGCTGGTGCTGCTGCTCCCTGCCGGGAGGGGCGGTGCCCAGATAGTGAACCGGCTCAATGTGGACGCTCCCACCTTCGAGCGCTATGCCTGGGGGCGTATGCAGCAGTTCAACGAGTCCAACCTTGCCCTGGCCGATTCCCTTTATGCCCTGGGCGAGGCCAAGGCCAATATAAAGTACAAGTGCCTGGCACTGTCGCTGGAGTTCCCGGTCCGTTTTGCCCAGGGCGACTACGATGCAATGGATAGGGCCGTGGCAGAGATCAAGAGCCTTACGGGAGAGCGCCGCGACAGCCGTGCCTTCTACTTCGCCACCCTCCACGAGTATTGCCAGTACCTGGTGCACATCGGCCGGGCTTCCGATGCTATGCTTGAGGCAAGGGCTATGCAGCGGCCTTCGGATTCGGAGAAAAGGCCCATCGGCAAGATGTATTCCTACAGGATTATCGGCCTTATCCAGAGTTACCGTGAAAATTCCTACCTTGCAATAAGCAATTTCCAGAGGGCGGCGCGCTTCTGCCGCGAAGCCAACGCCGAGCAGGACCTTCCCAATCTTTATATCCTTATCGCCCAGGAGTTTATAAAGATGAAGAACTTCCCCGAGGCCGATAATTACTGCACCCAGGCCGAGGCCTACCAGGACTTCTTCCCCGGAATACGCATCAAGGCCCTGATGACGCGTGCCTACCTGTACGACGAAAGCGGCCGCTCCGACCGTTTCTGGGACTGCTACCGCAAACTCTCCGAAGATCCGCTTTACAGCGTCCAGGCCGGCAGGGACGAGCGTTTCGAGATGGACGTGTGCTACCTCAAGTCGCTCGGGCTCTTTAACGAGGCCCTCCAAAAGGCCGATTCCCTCTCGGTGCCAAAGGTCCGCTACGGGCTCAAGCACGGAATCTACGCGGCCCAGGGAGCCTATCCCAGCGCCTACAGGGAACTGAACCTCCTGCTGAACGAGAAGGATTCCATTTATATCAAGGTGCAGAACGAGGACCTGGCCATCCTGGATGCCGAAATGAACAATGCCCAGCTGAGGGCCGAGGCCGAGCATCTGCGCCACCAGAACCAGAACACCATCCTGATAGGCTTCATAGTGATGTTCGCCATTGCCTTCCTGTCCATCCTGGTGGCCCAGTGGCAGCTAAGGGAGAACCTCAGCGAGCTCAAGAGCAAGAATAACGATATGCTGCGGGCACGCCGGGCCTACCAGCAGGCGCTGGACGCCAAGGAGGCCGAAAACGCCGTCAAGATAAGAATACTCCAGAACCGCAAGTCCAATAGCTTTAGCGTATGAAACTGACTCCCTCCATTATTTTCAAATACCATAAGAATGAGCTTCTGGCCCTGCTGCTTTTCTTTGTGGGCGGCACGCTGGCTATGCTGGGGCTCATCCAGAGAGTTCCCCTGGTACTGGGAATAGCCGGGATAGTGATCCTTGCCTCGGGCCTGTTCTACTTCTGCCTGAGTTACTCCTCCGAGAGCGTGTACAAGAACTACTATAAGGAGAGCTACGAAATAGAGCACGAGACCATAGAGGAGGAGATACGCAAGAGTATGGTGTACCACCGCTATCAGGAGGCCGTGATAAACCGCTACGAAAGCGCCTGCCGCGACCTTGGACTGAGCGACGAACAGAAGGACTGGCTGCTTACCCTTCTTATGGACGAGAAGAATAAAGTGGACGAGGAACTCCGCTCACAGGGCGGAGGACACATCTAGTGCTGTTTGGCCTGGACAAGCTGCATCTGCGTAACCACGCAGGTGAGCAGTTTCTCCATAATGATGGGCTTCATTATAAAGTCATTGGCGCCCGCCTGGAATCCTTTCACAATATCCTCATTTGAGTTGAGGGCCGACAGGATGATTATCTGGATGTCGGCTGTCTCGGGATTTTCGCGCAGACGGCGGATAACCTCGAAGCCGTCTATTCCCGGCATCATCAGGTCCAGAAGGATGAGGTCCGGTTTGCGCTGGGCCACCATATCCAGGGCCTGCTGTCCGCCGGTGGCAGTGACCATCGTGAAATTGAAACGCGAGAGCATTTTCTGGACCAGAAGAAGGTTCAGGGGAATGTCATCTACTGCCAGAACGCAGTATTTCGAGTAATCGTGGTCTTGGGCGTACAGTGGTGTCATATCGTGTCTTATTTTTGTTCACTTGGGATTTCTAAGGGAAGGGCGAATACAAAGCGGGAGCCCTTGCCGCTGTGGCTGGTGTCAAGGTAAACCTTTGCACCCATAAGGCCTGCTATGTCCCGGCAGATGCTAAGGCCGAGGCCGGTACCCTGGACAAAGTCGTTCAGTTTGGTAAAGCGCTCGAATATCCTTTCGGCCTGCTCGGGAGGTATTCCGCTGCCGGTGTCGGTCACGGAGTAGCTCACGAAACCGGGATTCTCTTCCAGTGAGCTCTCGACGCGGATTTCGCCCTCCGAGGTGTGCTTGCAGGCATTCGTGATCAGGTTGATGAGGATCTGCTGGGCCCTCTGAGGGTCGGTCCTGAAGTGGAAGGGTTCCTCGGAGCAGCTCACGTAGTACATCTTTACGCCCGGCTGGAGCCTGTGCTCGGAACTGGAGATGGCGGCCTGGGCGATGTAGTTCATCTCGCCGTCTTCGATATTTATGCGGTATTTACCGGAGTCCATAGCCGATGCATTCAGGATATCGTCCAGGAGCATCGTGAGCATCTTGGTGTTGTTTATGATATGCCCGGAGAACTCTTCCTTTTCCGATTGCGGGAAGGTGCCGTCCGGCAGGGCAAGCAGCTGGGAGAAGCCTACGATGGCATTCAGCGGGGTGCGGACCTCGTGGGACATATTCTGGACGAAGCGGGTCTTGGCGGCATCGGCCAGGCGAACCTTCTCATTGGCTTCCTGCAGCTCGGCGATCTGCTTTTCATCCTTTCGGCGGGAACGCTTGAGGTTCCGTATCTGCAGGATAGTGAATACCAGGATTGCCGCAAGGATTATCACCACCAGGATCATTGCTATGCGCCGTATCCTTTCCACGCTCTTGGCCTTTTCGGCCACCTCTTCACTCAGCTGGGCATTTCCAAGCCGGGCGTCAATTTCGGAGAGGCGGGAGGCATTGGTTTGGGAGATATAGAACTCCAGGCGGCGTACAAGGCTCTTTTCTATTATGAAGGCAAAGTCCTGGTAACCGTATTCCTCGGCGATATTCGCTATGAATTTTACTTCACGTATCTTGGGGATGCCTATAGCCGTCTCCATCACGTGTTCGTCCATACTGCCATCGAGGATGCGGTCTATCACGAAGAATAGGGTAGGGGCCGATGGGCTTATCTGGGAGAGCATCTTGTCGCCGAGGCAGATGTCGCGATGCTTCTCATACTCCGCCTTTTCCCTGTAGAAGGCGTTCAGCTTTGCCAGATAATAGTGGCAGCGAAGGCTGTCCATCGGCTCTTTGGCGTTGGCCACCGCCTTGGCTATATTCACTCTCACCGAGTCGGCGCCGATAGGATAGGCGTCGGCAAGGTCGCAGTACATACGGGTGAGGGACTGCTTGCGAAGTTTCTCGTCAGTGCTTTCGTGGTACAGTTTTATGGCGCTTCGGATATAGCGCTGGGCGCCGTTGTAGTCGAACAGGGCTATGTACATCGAGGCCAGGTAACGGTAGGCGCTCCAGGTACCGAAGTCGTCGTGTTCGGCCAGTGCGGTCTCCTGCATCTCCTGGATAAGTTCCTGGACCTTTATGAACTTGTCGTGATTGTAGTAGTAGGTCTGGACCAGGTCGTAGGAGTAGTAGTAATACTGCATATAGTCGTTGCGCCGGGCAACTTCCTTGAGTATTTCCTGGGCCTGGTCCACCTTGCGGTCGTATTCGGCGGTGGTGGTCCTCATCCCCTTGGCATTGCGTGTGAGCTGCTTCAGGGCTTCTACGTAGTACAGGGTTTCGGCCTTCTTGTCACCTTTGCGGAGGGCTGTTGCCAGAAGTGTCTGGTTTACATCCTCGAGTTCGGGCGTTCCAAGCAGCGATTCGGCTTTCCGGAAGAGCTCGTAGCACTCGTCGTCCAGGGCATAAGGATTATTCTGTGCCCCAGCCGGAAGTAGCGTGAGGCACAGAAATAATAGTATCAGTATATGCTTACGCATCAATACAGGAGTTATTCATAGTATTCGTAACTGATTACAAGCTGGTACACCCTGTTGCGGTTGTTGTATTGGGTGCTGCTGGTGCAGCTGTGAGTTATGGTTACAGTCTGTGCTGAACCGGTCCAGCTGGTCTTGCTGCTTCCGGTTGCGGTAGGACTGTAGGTAACATTCTGACTGTCATAACCGGAACGGTAGACCTGGGTGATGCCGGTAATAGTACGGCCATTTGTAGCGGTGATAGTTATGATACCGTTATTGTAGGTATATCCCAATCCAAGGCTCCTGCTTCCCATCTGCTTATAACCGTTATTGCCGTTGGATGAAGCAGTGTTGGTAAATGCAATGGAGATGCCTGCTCCTGTTGCGTCGCCAGTCCCGTTATATGTAGTAGCGTTGGTATTGACATTAACAGTGTATGTGCCAGTCCTCTTTATCTTGAAACGGCCGCTTGCACTTGCGTTGGCATAGAGAGAGGGGTTGTCACTCAGGTTGGCGGTGGACAGGGCTATGCTATAGTTGCCGCTGGTGTTCTCTTCGGCAAGGGCAAAGTTAAGGTCCACAAAGCGGAGATCGGGATCGATCTGGGTGGAACTGTTGCCAAGTATTACCAGATAGGTGTTGTCCTGACCCGCCACGGGCGAAAGCTCGCTGTCTACGGGCCTGCTGGTGGTTTCGTCCAGTTTGGGATCAATGCCGTCTATGTTTATGGTGAAGGCATAGGGAAGCACCCGGAAATTGTTGGAATAACTGTTCGGGTCGTTCGCGGGATTCCACCATACTGTATTGCCGGTGTGGTCGTGGTCAAGTTCGCAGTTGAACTTGATGGTAGTGCCATCCTGGGTAAAGGTGGGATTGTAGAACTGTCTCTGGTAGTAGTTGAAGAAGTCGTCGTTGGCATCGGCATTGGGCTCGAAGTAGTCGTTGGCCACGTAGACGGTGCACTCGCTTACGGGAGTCGTGGTCTTGAAGCGGCAGTCGAAATACTTCCAGGTACGGGCCTGGCCGGAGGAGGACTCGCTCAGGGTGGGCAGGCCCTGGTAGGCTTCCCAGGTGATTTCCTTGATAAAATAATATGCGGGGCCGTTCACATTGGGTACGATGCTGGTTCCGGAGGTCACGGGCAGCACGTCGCCGTTGGGGGTAAGGCTGTGGGCTGCGGGCTCTATCTTGAACTGCAGGGGGAAGATGGAACGTGAAAGGTCCGTAGGGATGCGGACGCGGAGGTCCTCTTCCTCAAGTGCTGCGGCCTTTACATATTTCTGCTGGCAGGTTACGAGCATACGGCGGCGGGGCGACAACTTTATTATAACGTCGCGGAAAATGGCCTTGCCCTCGTAGGTTCCGCTCACACGGATAGTCTGGGTGCGGGCCTGGGTAAAGTAGCCGTTGGCATCCTTGAGACCGTCGCTGTCGGTGCCCACTGTGGTGTAAATGATCTTACCCCATTTCTCTATATTGCTGTCTTCGATCTGGGCCTGCGTTGCGGCAACCCAGGCGTTTCCGGAGCGGATGTAGGATATGGGAGTATTGCCGTTTTTCTCCACGGCCACCTGATAATCACCCCCGGAAATGAGGAAGGCATTATCCGTTGCGGCCGAGGCCTCGACCGGAGTGAAGGCGCCGTTGGATTCGTCCTTGCTGCCAATCTGGAGGGTGACCAGATCCAGCCTTTCCTTATTGGCGTCTTGGCCCTGGTTGGTGGCGATGTATCGGAACATCAGTTCGTATGTCCCGGGACGCACGTACATCATTTCGGTGTAGGACGTACCTATGGAGGAGATACCGTTGGATATCTCGGTAACGTGCTGTTTGTTGATATCGCCGTAAACCGTGGCCGATGATGCGCCTGCGGCCGAGCCGATGGACGTTTCGCCGGATCCCATCTCGATTCGGAGCAGCTTTATGGTGTAGGTGTTGTTCCTGAGGATGGGGATGTAGTCGCCGCTCTCGTTCACGATATCAAGGGCGTAGTACTTGTACAGGGGCTGTCCTCCGCCGTCAATCTCTCCGGCCTTGTTGGCGTAGATTATGATACGGGTAGGGTTCTGGCCTCGTCTGGGAAGTTCCCTCTCGTACATATACAGGGGAGTATCCTCGGACCAGTCAATCATCTCGGCCAGAGTGGGGATATTTGCATCCTTACTTGTATCGTTCTCGTCGGGATAGGTGCCGAAGATCAGGTTGGCCGGGGTGTAACCAGTGTAGAAGTAAGGCTCGTCCGAAAGGGTGGGCGTGTTGTCGTCGGGAGCCACCAGAGGATAGTTCTGGTAGTTTATGAAAAAGCTCTCGAAATAGGTGCGGCCTGCGTGGTTGTCCGGGTCCTGGATCCAGTTGCCGGCATCGTCCGAGATGTAAGGATTGGAGAGGATGGGTGCGAAGAGGCCTTCCGCCGGGGCGTAAGCCAGGGCGAACTTGCTGATGGTCACGTCCTTGACGCCCTGATCGTTGGTGGCAAGGTTCGCAAGGTAAATGCGGGCGAAGTTCCTTACCAGCACTATCGGGTCGGGGAACTGGGCCAGGGTCTCGTCGGTGGGAAGGAAATCGCCGGTGAGGGGATCGGTATCGAAAATTTCGGTAACGCCGTCTTCGTCAAGGGTAACCTTCGCCTTGATGCCATTGGGCAGCAATACCTTCTGCCAGTATCCGTCGTTATGGGTGTCGCCTATCTGCGAGCGGATCTTGGACATGAAGATTTCTTCAAGGTCGTTGGAACTCTCACCCGTGATGGGGGGCGCATTCCGGAATTTTTCAGGACAGTTGGCAATGAAGTGCAGCCTCAGGCGGCTCTCACTCGTGGTGAGCCTGACCGTGAGATTGTACTTGGTGGCGGCGGTGCCGTCGTAGTTGGCCTCGGTAACCGATTCTATGGTGGCGGGCACCCACTCGTTGAAGAAGCCGGAATTGTTGAATACGGCAACATAGATATTGTCTATGTCGGGACTGCTGTCTATGGTAGCCCTGGTTGCAGCACCGCCCGGCAGAGCGATGCTGAAGCTTAGCTTAACCTTTGCGCCTGGCTGCTGAGTCTCAGCAGTCTGTGTGGCAGGGGCCGGTCCGATGTTCTCCTTCGCGCAGGAGGACAGCAGCAGGATGGCCCCAAGGGCAGTGTATAGTATTCTTCTCATCATTTCGCAGTTACCGTGTTGCGGGGTTGGTCGCCCCAGGTGAAGGTGGATTTCTGTGTGTCTGACAGCCTGTCGTTCTGGCTGGCTCCCCAGTACCAGTCGTCATAGACGCAGCGTACGTAGCGGGTGTTGGCGGTACTGGCGGTGTATGTAGGATCCGTGTTAAGCTGGACGGTCATATATCCGCTGTTGCACCAATAGTCGGTAGTTCCGGTGCTGCTTCCCAGAAGGAGCTCGATCTTGTTGTCGGAGTTAAGCCTGGATATATACTCGATCTCGGCCTTGGTGGGAAGGCGCCAGCGTCCTGCCGGATAACCGTCTTCCTGGTATGAGGCGCAGCGGCGCTGCCCGTCAGCGAAATTTACTACCAGCGTTGCACCGTGGGAAGAGGCAATCCTTAACTTGGGCGCTATGAAATTGTTGAATGAGGCGTCTGTGCTGGCAGGGTAATAATATGTAAGGCGCCGGGGCGTAGTCCCGTACCAGGCGTCTTTGGACTGGCTCCAGCTTTGTCCGAGATTGTCCGGCTCGGCAGTGCGGGGATCGCCCAGCATATAGCTGGCAATATTACCGCTTGTAGGAAGCACCGAAGTCTCGATTACATACATACTGGCAGCTTTGTTGTTACCGGTTAGTCCGGCAGGAGATGAGCCAAGGAAGTAGGTAAAGCCGTTGCTTCCTGCAGTCCTTGTGGTACTGGATGTCCAGGAACCGTCACGGTTATTATTGTTGGTGCCTCCATTTTGTGCGCCATTGACAAAAGCATAACCGTAATGGCTGACGTTGGTATCGCTGTTAGGCTCCGGCTTCACGATTATGGCCGGGCGCTGCTCCACTATCACATCCTGGTAGTACTTGTCCTCGTTGCCTTCGGCGTCGGTCTGGTGGCGGATCCTGAAACGTATGGTCCAGGGTGCCACGTCATAGCCGCTGTCATCCATATCCCGGTTAAGGGTATGCCTTATCACCACGGCGTCACGGGAGGTGGTGATGGACCAGTTGTAACCGCTCTGGGCCGCTCCGGCAGTAAAGCTGGTGGTCACGGGAACTATGACGGGATCGGAATAGTCGGGGTGCGTGGCCCTCAGTGCACCGATGCTGCCCAGAAGGTTGTTGGTGAAGGGATTGTAAATGCTGGGGTTATGACCGATGTAGTTGGCGCTACTCTGGGTTTCGGCTGCGGTGAAGGGGTTGCTCTTCACATTGAAGCCTATCAGTTCGATATCGTGGGAAGAGGTGATGGGGATGGTGAGTTCATCGGTATTGTACATCACGTATTCCCTCACAGGCACAGTAAGGTAGCGGGAGGCGATGACCGTGGCGGGAATGACGGACGGGTCGGTCTGCTGTCCGTCATCGGTTTCGTCCCTCAGGCCGGCCCAGTCGGCGATTGCATAAGTCACGACGATGGACGGCGGAACGGGCTCTTCGCTTCCCAGGATCTGTACGTCGATGGAAATCTTGTACCAGTTGTTACGTTCCAAGGTGGTTCCCTGGAAAGGAATCTTATAGTAGTAGTACTTTGTACGCCTGCCGTTGTTCCAGGGGATGATGAGCTTGAGGTAGGGCTCGTTGGCGGCGCCCATGTTCCACAGCGAAGGATAGCAGTAGAAAGGTATCTCCTGGTCCAGGATATTGTCCTGGGCGTCCTTCTTTCCGGTCACGTACAGGGGTTCGGTAGTGGTGACTCCGTCCCTTGTGCGGGTGACGCGTTTTCCTATGTCTATAAGGCTCAGTGCGTTATATTCGTACAGCAGGTCGGTATCGTTGGTAAGGTCGGCCGATGCGCCCACGGGCTTTTCGCCCAGGGCGAGGGTGGGCAGCTGGCGGGGAGTGCCGCCGAGTGAGGCCTGACGCATGGCATACACCATGTACACGGACATACCGGTGGTTACGGGCTCCCAGATATCCTGGGTCTCTTCAGTCTGGGCCGATGCCGCCACCGTGAGCTCGAAGCTCACCTTCGCGGCTATCCTTTCCAGTTCTACCGCGCCGGTGGCGGGAACGGATCCGGTGTAGTTCCTAAGAAGGAGTTCAGACACGCCGGTCATCACGAACCTTGTAGGGTTGCCCTGCGACCAGCGGGCTATGGGAAGAAGTATTTCGTTAATGTCGCCCCAGGTGGTGCAGCCGTCGTAGGAGCCGGTGTAATTGGCTACTACAAGGACGTAGCAGGGGGTGCCTTCGAGAGTGTTGCCGAAGATGTTGCGGACCTCGGTAGGGGTTGTGGGAACCACTACGCGGTTGTATGAGAGTTCGGCACCTATCACGCGTTTGCGGATGGGCGCGCTTTCCGACTGGGTGGTGAAGAAGAACACGTCCACGGTGGGGCCGAAGGTATTTTCGTTACGCTCATCCTCTCCGTGGGGAGGGTTGGGAGCCTTGGTCGTAAGTGTGACGGAGCTGGACGAGAGGTTGAGCACTATCCCGTGCACATCCTCCGTCTGCCTGTCTTCGCGGGTGGCCTCCTCCCTGTCCTGCTTCACACAGGACAGGGAAAAAGCTGCCGCTACACACAACAAAAATATAATTATTCTATTCTTCATATCTTCATCAGTTCGGGTTACGGACAAGGCGGAAGTCCTTTCGGTTGAACTCGGAGTTGGCGTCGTGCCACTCGTTGCCGAAGTATATGGATACGGTAAAGTGCACGGTCTGGGCCGATGCCGGAGCCTCTATGTCGTGGTTGGCCCTTACGTAGAACTGCACTCTCCCGTTGTCGTTCTCTACCATGTCGCGGGTTATGTCCCCGGAGTTGGGCTCGATTACGAAGTAGCCTGCCGCATCCATCGGGAACATGGACACCTGCCAGCGCCCGTTGTAAGGAGAAGCCACGTAGAATTCGCCCCTGATTATCTCCTGGGCGTCTACCATGGTAAGTTTACGGTCTACGTCCTTGGTGATGGTGGTGCCGTCCTCGTGGTAGAGCCAGAGTATGCCTTCGAAAGGCGTGTTGTTACCGGACTGGGCCGATATGGAGGTATTGGAGAAGTCCAGCACGCTCTCGGAGTAATACCAGTCCTTTACGGATATATCCAGGTCTATGGAACCGTTCTTGAACTGGAGCAGGAAGTAGTACTTCTTTCCGGCCTCGATTCCGGTTTCGGTGAGCAGTCGGCCTCCTACGCGCACGTTCTTGAGTTCTATCGTAGAAGTGATGGTCTCGTCGGGTGCCGATGCGAGGCAGTAGTTTATGAGTATCTTGGCCGATTCAATCTCGGAGGGAGTCTGGGGCCAGATAAGCTTGTATTCGTCGCCCCAGAGGAACATGCCGTCGTTTTTGTTGAGCGTCACGTCCGATGCGAGGGCGGGGATAATATTGGACTGTGAAGTGCCGGAGTAGGATACCTCGCCGGTACTGAAGTCTATGGATGCGGTCTTGGTGTTGTAGATGAAGGCGGTCTGCACGCTCTTTACTATCTCGGCGTTGTCGGAAACGTTCTGGATCTCGATCTTGAGGGCCGAGAAAAGGTGCTTGTAAAGAAGGGGAACCGGGTTGCCTCCGGCCGATGCCTCGGTCTCCTGCCTTACCTCGGAGTAGAGGAAGTCGTACTGGTCGGAAGCGGTGGTGAGGGTCTTGGAGGGGAGGGTGAGGACGCGTGTGCTCTCGTCGAAGCTGGGAGCCGCGCCGAAGAAGCCGTTGGTGGTGAGGCCCGACGAACCGTCTGCGGTCATCCAGCCGAAGAAGTTGTGAGTGCCGGTACGGGTCCAGCGGTAGCTGGTTCCCGAGGTGTAGTTCCATGCGCCGTTGCCGCCGGGATAGCTTATTCCGTCGGAGAAGTACTTGAATACGTCGGAGGAGGTATGGGTGGTCTGTACTCCGTTCGACATGATGGTGCCCTCGAAGTCGGTGAGGTAATCGTAGATGGTGGAGGTGGTCCCGTTGTAGTCCAGGGCGTTGCTTCCGTCCAGTATGGCGCGGGTTGTCCCGCCTGAGAAGAAGCGGATGTACTCGTCGGAGTACACCTGGGGTACGGCTTCCTTGCCCTGACATCCCGCAAGGGCCGTCACAAGTGCCACACAATATAGTATATTAATGTACCGTCTCATAATTCGGCTTTTTTTTGCGCCCCGGAGGGGTTTCACCCCCGCCGGAACAAATGGCCTTTACAGGCCCAGGCCCACTGTTATCGTTACCGTCTGGCTGGCCCAGCTTTCTACGGCGGGGTCGAAGTTTACGGTAACCGGTCCTGTGTATCCTTCCTGAGGCAGGCTTGGTGCCAGTCTTACGGAATAGGTTGTGAACTGGTTTATTCTCCAGCTCGTGATTGCCTGGTTCTTGAGCTGTGCGCTCAGCTGAACCGGATTCTCGGTGAGGATGAGCTTGTATCCGTCGCCCCTGTCGGAGTAAGTGCGTATGGTTGCGACCATCTCCAGAACACAGCCGTCTACTATCTCCTGTGGCATCACAAGCATTCCGTCGGCCAGGGTCTGAACCTGGGTATCCGTGAAGCTTGTGAGCGAGGCTGTGTTAAGGTCGATGTCTTTTACCGATCCGCTGCTCTGCCATACCCTGTTGTCGGGCAGGGCCCATTCTCCGCCCTCCTGCATGAGGGTGAGGGTTCCGCTTTCGTGTATGTTCCTGAGCTTGGCGCTCTGGATGTCCACTTCCCAGCGTGTCTTGTCCGAGCTGCCGTTGTCGGCCTCGGCCCAGGCGAGGGAAATGTTGAAGCGGAGCTTCGCGAGCGCGTGATGGAAGCGCACGGGCACGTCCGTATAATAATAGGCATCGGGGTTCTGGCTCAGTCCGTAGCACTTATCGGCATACATCAGGTCCGATCCGGGATTCTCCGTAGGGTTCCAGGGGCCGAAGACTATCCTGTCTTCGCTTATGGTCGGAGGAGTATCCATATAAGGGGAGTAGCAGATAAAGTCCAAGGTGCCGCTCCGGGGCCAGATGTAGGTCTTACCCTCCGGAAGCCATTGCATGCGCTCCGTATTGTAGCTCACCTTCTGGTTCACCATAAAATCGGAATCATTGCCTATCTCGTTGCCCTTGAACCAGGCATAGGCGCCGAAGGGAACATCCCCGTAGCCTATTCTGTATTCCTGGTACGACCTGGTGAGGCTGCTGTTGCCGGCAACCTGGAAAGATACTGCGGACCCTCCTCCTGTCTCGGTCTTGAGACAGGAAGCGAGGGTGACCGCGAGAATCAGCAATATGAAGCTATGGCGTTTCAAATTATAACTGGATGGTAGCGCTGGTGCTTACTTCCTCCCACTGTGCAACGGCGGGGTCGAAGGTGATAACTACGTCTTCCGGATCGTCGTGGTGAGGATCGGTTTCGGAAACGGCGGTAGGCTTGAACTTGATAACGTAATTGATGCTCTGGTTCATCTGCCAGGCCTTCAGGGAAGAGATGGCGCTGATGTCGATGGTCTTCACGTAATCTTCGTTGATAACCTTGCCGTTGGCCAGGGTGGTCTTGATATGGGCGCTGATTTCCACGGTCTGGGCACCTGCCTCAAGCACCTGGGGAATCACGAAGCCGCTTGCGGCACCGAGATCCTGCTCGGCGGTGGTGAGCACCACGGGAGTGGTGATGAGCTCCTGTCCGGCGGTGGAACCGCTTACGTTGGTCCATACGTTATAGTCTACACCGCCCACGGTGGTGACGGGCTTGTCCCAGCTGCTGCCGTCGGCATTCAGGGTGAGGGCGCAGTCGCCGGTGTTCTTGAAGCCGCCGATCTTGAAGCTGTTCAGGGTAACCTCCCACTCGGTATGGCTGCCGTTGGCGGCGTCGTCATACTCGGTGAAGTTGAGCTTTACCTTGAAGCTGAGCTTGGCAAGGGCGTGACGGAACACGGTGGGAACACCGTTGTAGCCGTTGTCGGTGCCGCCGGCGACATTGTCGGTGACCTCGTTCACGTTGGAGGAGCAGCTTACCTTATCGGCATACATGACATCCTCGTTGCCGGCGGTAAGGCCGGTGTAGGTGATGCTGGTCTTGGTGATGGCGGGAACGGTGCCTGCTACATTGCTGCTGCCCTTGAAGGGGGAGTAGGAAATGAAGGAGATGGCGCCGGTCTTGGGCCAGTAGAAGGTGTGGTCCACGGTCTTCCATACGGGAGTGACGAAGGCAACCTGCTCGTTCACCATAAACTCGTCGGTGTCGTTGAACCATGCATAGGTACCAAAGGGCACGGAGGTGCTGTAGACATCCCCTGCGGTGGCACGGGTGTGCACGGAACCGCTTGCGATCTGGAAGGAGATCTCACGGCCGTTGTTCACCTCGGCCTTGGTGCAGGCGAAGAGGGCAGCGGCGGCGGTCAGTATGATAATGAGCTTTTTCATCGTGTATTATGCGTTAGGATAAATGTACTCGGGGTCGGTTACGCTCTCCCATTCGGCCACTGCAGGATCGAAGGTGACGGTCTTGTTGGGCTTCACGGTGAGGGTGTAGGTGTACTTGTAGTTCATGTTCCAAGCGTTGACTCCGTTGGTGAAGTCGCTCACGGGGATGGCGTCGGTGCCGGTGAGGTCCACGGTGTAGTGGATACCCTCCACGTTGTCGTAGAATTCGGTGATGGTGAACTTTACGGCAAACTTGGCATCGGTTCCGGTAGCGGCGGTCACATCCTGAGGCATAACGCTGATTTCGTCCAGAAGGATGTTGGGATCGGAAACATTGGGGGCTACGGTGGTGATGGTCTTGGTGCTGCCGATATTGGCGGCAGGTGCGGCCTCGGTCACGTTGGCCTCGCCGGAAGTGGGAACCCAGCCCACGGTGGCGGTGGTGTAAGGCCAGGCCTGACCGGTGGCGGCGGGATCGGTGAAGTTCACGGTGAGGGAGCCCTTGTTGGCATAGATGAGGGAGGCCTCGTCAATCACCAGGTTCCATTTGTACTTGTCGGCATCGGCCTTGCCGGTGAGTTCGGAGGCGTCGAAGCGGACCTGTACGGTAACCTTGGAAAGGATGTGATGGAAGAGGGTGGGAACGCCCTGGACGTCGGTGCTCTCATACTGGATGTCATAGACGTTCTTGTTGGCGTTGTAGCGGTAGGCTGCGCTGGCAAGGAGGGCATCGTCGGTGATGGCGATGGTCTTTGCGGAATAGGCTGCCTGGCCTTCAGTGATGGTGGCGGCGGGAGTTCCGGCCTGGGAGAAGAAGTTCACCCAACCGGTCTTGGGCCAGAAGTAAACGCGGCTGGGAGCCCATGAACGGGAAGCGCTCTGCCAGGAGATAACTTCGCTGTCCATGAATTCCTGCGCGGCTGCGGTCTCGTTCTCGTGGAACCAGGCCGATGTGGAGAAGGTGCTGTTGATGTCGAAGGCCTCGGCCCTGGTAGCAGGGGTGTAATTGGCCACCTGGAAACGCACTTCGAAGTCCGGAGTGCGGGTTTCGCTCTTGGTGCAGGCTGCTGCGGCAACAATGGCGGCAGCAGCGATGATAAGAAACTTTTTCATATTGCTTTTGTTGTGGATTATTCAGTGATTTCAATATCACCGCTGGTGGTCTCGTCCCATTCCTGGACAGCGGGATCGAAGAGGATGCGCTCGGAAACGGGGTCGATGAGCACGTTATAGGTGATGATGTAGTTCATGTTCCAGTCGGAGATGGTGTTCACGAGGTCGGCCAGCTTGCCGGTGGCGCTGCGGGTCTCGGTCATATAAGGAGTGGTTTCGTCACCGTAGGTGGCCTTCACTTCATAGTTGATGGTGAACACGGCATCGTCGCCCAAAGTCTGGGGCATAACGGTGCGAAGGTCGATCAGGCTCACTGCATCGCCGCTGGTAATGGAGTTCTTGGGCAGGGTGAGAGCAGGAGTGAGGCAGTCGATGGTCTCGGTGGCGGTGCCGGCTACCCAGCCCACGTTGGGCTTGGTGGCGTTGGCGTTGGTCCAGGCCTGGGTGGTGGCGGTGGTGCCGCTGTAGCTGTTGCTCAGGGTAAGGGTACCGGTGGAGAGAACCACGACGTTGGAAGGCTTGGCGGTGGTGTTCAGGATGGTGACGTCCCACTTGGTGTCAGGAGTCTTCTTGGCATCGGTGGTGAAGAGCCTCACGGTGAAGTTCACCTTTGCAAGAGCGTGACGGAAGAGGGTGGGAACACCCTTGATGTCGGTGCTGCCTACCTGGTAGGTCTGCAGGTTCTGGGTCTGACGGTAGGCGGCATCGGCAACCAGGATGTTGTCGGTGGCGGCAATCGTCTTGTCGGTGTAAACCAGGGAGCCTTCACCCACGGTGGTGGGGGCGGGCACGCCGTCGTAGGAGTAGAAATCGATGTAACCGGTCTTGGGCCAGAAGTAGTCACGTGCGGGAGCCCACTGTCCGGCGACGGGGGAATCCCAGCCGATGGTCACATTGTTCATGTACTGCATCTTGTCACCGTCGCCGTTGGTGAACCAGGCGTTGGTGGTGAAGGCGCCGCCAAGCTCGTCGTTATTGGCTTGGTTGGCCCTTGTCTGATACTGTGCGACGTCGAAAGCGATCTTCACGTCGGGAGATTTGACGCTTTCGGTCTTGGTGCAGGCCACTGTGGCTGCCACAGCGGCTACTGCGATAAGGAGATAGTGTTTCATTTTGTTTATAAAATTTTTGTTTTGTATCCTTTTTTCTTGGCGACCCGGGGCAGGGTCAGCCGCCCCGGACCGAAAATTACTAGTACTCGTACTCGGCTTCGCCGCCGTCGATCCAGTCTTCGGCGACTGCGGGATCGAAGAGGACCTCGTTGGTAACAGGGTCAATCTTGATGTAGTATGCGTACTTGGTGTTCATAGCCCATGCGGCGGTGTTGAAACCGGCGGCGTCAGGCAGGGAAACACTCTTGGTGATGAGCTCCTCGTTGGAGTTGCCGCCCACTTTGTAGGTGGTGACGATACGCACCTTGAAGTCCAGGGTTACGCCGGTGAGGCTCTGGGGAAGGACGCTCTGGTTGGCAAGGATCACGTCGGCACTGGCTTTGGCGGTGGCGATGATGGTCTTGTCGGCGGGAGTGAGATTGCCGTTCACGCTGGTGTCGGTAACCCAGGAGCCGGTCCATGCCACGACGTCTTTGGTGTTGGGGTCGGTGTTGGTCAGGCTCAGGGTGCCCTTGTTGTAGATGTCTCCGAGTTCGATATCCTCGATAGTAATCTCCCAGGTGGCGTTGGTATCCTCCAGCTTGGTGGCGTAGGTCTTGATGACAATCTGGGCCAGGGCGTGGTGGAAGAGGGTGGGAACACCTTCGGTCACGCCGTCCTTGCCATAAGAGGCAGGATTGTTATTGGCCTTGAAGTGCCAGGCTTCGTCGGCATACATAATGTTGTCTCCGGTGCCGATGGTGCGGGCTGCCCACTCGAGAGAGGTCTCGGTTACGGTGGTGGGGCCTGCGCCGGTGTCGAAGTAGGAGACGAAGTTGATGTAGCTCTGCTCGCCCTTGGGCCAGTAGTAAGGATGGCTGGGCTCCCAGGCGTTGGTTCCGTTGTAGGTGATGGTTTCGCCATCGGTACCGAAGAAGTCCTGGGTGGTAGCGATACCTTCAGCGTGCAGGAAAGCCTTGCAGGTGAAGTGGTCGGTGTCGGCGAGAAGCGACACCTCGCCGGCCTTTGTCTGGGCCTTGTAGTCGGCAACCTGGAACTTGATGAGCACGTCCGGGCTGGCCTTTTCGCTTTTTGCGCAGGCGACGCAAGCTGCAATCGCGGCTGCAATGATGATTAACTTTTTCATTGTATCCTTTTTTTTGTTGTGTGTTGTCAATTAGATTTCCTGCTCGGTGGTGGTAGCTTCCTGCCAATCCTCGGCGACCTCAGGATCGTAGAGAACCTCGTTCTGGGAAGGATTTACCTTGATCAGGTAGGTGTACTGGGTGTTCTTCACCCATTCGGAAGTGCCGAAAGCGCTGAGGGCGATCTCCTTGTGGAGAAGCTCGTGATGGGTGGCACCGTTGGTGTAAGTGGCCACGATATCCACATCGAAGGTCATCTTCACGGTGGAGGCGATGGTCTGAGGAAGGACGCTCTGCATGGGCAGCACTGCGGTTGCGGCGCTGGAGGAGATGGCGGCGGCCTCAACTGCTACGCCGGTGGTGGGGTTGGCCTGGGCGATGTTGCCGGCGGAGCCACCGGAAAGGGTCGCGGTCCACTGCTGGGTGGTATTGCTGCCGGGATCGGCATTGGTCAGTACCAGGCTGGCACCGGTGGTTACGCTGCCGATGGTGAGGTTCTTGACGGTGACGGTCCAGGTGGCGTTGCCGTCGGTGGGACCGGCCACGATGTCGTTGTTGCCGTTCTGGACATAGGCCTTGACCACAATCCTGGACAGACCGTGACGGAAGACGGTGGGAACACCCACGACGCCGGCGTCATCGATGTGATAGGTAGAGACGTTGGCAGTCTGGCGCCAGGCCATATCGGCATAGAGGATGTCGGAAGAGGCGGTGAGGGCGGCTGCGGCGAAGGTCATAGTGGCGGTCCACTTGCTGGCGGTGGCGTCGTAGGCATAGCTCAGGGTAGGGGTTGCGCCGTACCAGGAAACGAAGTTCACGAAGCTCTGGGTGCCCTTGGGCCAGTAGTAGGTCTGGGCGGGAGCCCACTTCTTGTTGCTGCTGTCCCAGCTGATGGTCTCGGTCCAGGGAGAGGCGTTCCCGAAGAAGTTCTGGTAGGAGTCGGTCTTCACGGTGCCGTCGGAATTCAGGTCCACACCTTCGGCATGGAGGAAAGCGGCGCTGGAGAAGTGGTCGTCAATCCTGAGGAAGGAGTTGGCGGCTGCGGTGGGGTCGGCGGCCCTGGTGCCGCTCTTGTAGTTGGCTACGGAGAAACTTACGGGGACATCGGGAGTCCTGGCAAGTTCGGTCTTGGTGCAGGCGGCGCTCGCTATGAGGGCGGCAACTGCGATGAAAATGTACTTTTTCATAATGCTTTTTTTGTTTATATTTTTTGTTTAACTTATTCTATGCTAATTACCTGTGTGGGCTGTACTCCCCAAGGCTGTGCGGTGGGGTCTATGAGTATCACGTTAGCTTCCGGGTCAATTGTGATGGTGTATGTGATCATCTGGTTCATACCCCATTCAGAGACGCTGGAAGTGAACGCGTTAAGGCGTATGTCACCGCTGTTTGCGGTCTCTTCAATATAGTTGTTCGCATCGTACGTGGTGCGTATGGTATAGTCGAAGTTGATGGCCATCAGGCCGAGCGCCTGGGGCAGGAAGCTGCGCATGGGAAGCACTGCTACGGGATCCAGGGTGGTCATGTTCACGGCGGTGCCGCTTACGGTCTGGGTGGCTGTGGTGGCGCTCCAGCTGGCTGCGGTGCCGTCGGTGGCGGTCCATGCAACGGTGGAGGTGGTCTCAGGATCGGCGTTCTTGAGGCTGAGGGTGCCCACGTAACGGACGTTCTTGAGGGTGAAGTTGTTTATAGCTACGCTCCAGGTGGTGCCGGAGTCGGTGAGTTTCTTGGGTTTGGCGTTGAAGGCCACACGGGTGAGCATGTGGTGGAAAAGGGTGGGAACGCCAGTTACGGAGGCGTTGTCAATGTGGTAGGTGCTTGCGTTGGCGTTGTAGCGCCAGGCTTCATCGGCCACGAGGATGTTGTCGCCGGCTACAATGCTGCGGTTGGTCCAGCTGAGCGAGGTCTCGCTGAGGGTGGCAAGGTCGGGTGTGCCCTGTGCGTCGTACCAGGAGACGAAATTCACGTAGCTGGCGCTGCCCTTGGGCCAGTAGTAGGTGATGGAAGGTTCCCAGCGGTTGCTGCCGTCCCAGGAAATGATTTCGTAACCGTTGCCGGCGCCGGTCCCGTAGAAGGACTGGGTCTCGTTTACGCCCTCGGCGTGCAGGAAGCCCACGCTGGAGAATGCGGCCTGTGACGGATTTGCGAATTCGTTCAGGAACGAGACCTCTGAGGCGCGAGTCTTTTCGCTCAGGTTGGCCACGCTGTATCTCACCTGATTGTCGGGCTGGTCATACTGCCCCTTGGTGCAGCCTGCGAGGCCCGCCAGAACAATTACCAAAGTGAATATGTTGTTGAATATCTTCATCTTACAGTTTAATTTCTCCATCTATTGTATCCCAGTCGTCAACTACGGGTTGGAAACCTCCGCCTCCGCTTGGCGGCGGGTTGGTTCCGGGATTCACGATTTCCCAAACTACGTGGTCTATGATGAGCCAGTGATTTTCAATGGCTTCTTTCTTCTTGAACACCTCGTCCATGTTCACGTCCAGGGTCTGCAGGTTGCCGCCGGTGTCCACTACGCTGAAGGTGGCGTGCAGGTC
>JAGCYC010000035.1 GCA_017961015.1 Bacteroidales bacterium
ACGACGGCGACGACGACGGCGACGATGACGGTGATGACGACGACAACCCCGGTCAGGTGAGCTATGACTCCTGGCTCGGTGAGTGGACTGCAGCCCGCGAGGAGTACGACGACGACGGCACCCAGTGGCTGGATACCCATCACACCGTCTACGACACCTGGGAAATCTCCGTGAAGCAGCAGGGTTCCACCTACTGGATCATGGGTATGGAGAACAACGAGTACTCCTACGACATAGAAGACTCTGCAGTAGAAGCAGTCTACGACCCCGCCACCGGCGCCCTCAAGGTTAGCGAGCAGGTGTTCGGCCAGTGGACCTATCAGAACTATACCTTTACGGATCTTCTGTGCGCCCTGTTCTACTATGCCGGCGATGCCAGCAACCCTGCAGGCAATTACATCTATAACGATGGTGCCCTTATCTTCACGGCAACACTGAGCGCCGACCAGAAGACAGCCAACCTCGCTGCTGGAAGCACCACTTACGGTCCTGTAACAGGATTCCAGTATTTCTTCTACGATGCAAGTTACGGTTACGGTGCCAACAACTACGAAGGCTACAACGTGCCTATGAGCATCACCCGCAAGAGCGGCAGCGGTACTTCGGCCGGCAAGGTGTTCCGCCCTGCCTCCAAGTCCGTGAAGGTGAAAGTTCCCTTCCGCGCCGTCCGCTAGAATAGTGCAAGTATATGAGAAAGCGTCCGGTCAGAAAGCCGGACGCTTTTTATATCGGCAAAAAATTCGTAACTTGCGAGACTTTAACTGAAAAGAGATGAGAAATCTGTATTTTACCCTCCCCGCCATTTGCGCCGTGGCACTGTCCTGTGTCGCCGAGCAAGTGGAAAATACAGTTCCGTCGGAGCCCGCAGCTCCGGTTCAGGCGGTTCTGTCAGAGGAATTCGATCCCACTCCGTTCTCGGAGCCCGGCATATCCATAGTCCTGTTCGACCAGGAAATGACCGACAGGATAGAGGCTGCCCGCAATGTAGAGACACTCAAGACCAGAGCAGGAGACGAACTCTCCGCCCTGCTGGACGAAATGGGCGTAAGCCATCTGGAACGCCTTTTCCCCTATGCAGGTGAATATGAAAAGCGCACCCGCCGCGAAGGCCTCCACCGCTGGTATGTTGTGGAATACGACCAGAACGTAAGCGTTACCCGTGCAGGGAACGTCCTGCGCGAGATTCCCGGCGTTCAGGAGGTGGAGCCCAGCCTCAAGACAAAACCTCTCGCCTTTACTCCCAACGACACATACTGGAGCCGCCTCTGGGGCCTGTATAATTCCACCTACAAGGGCTACGACGTGAACTGCGTGCCCGTATGGGAAGAGTTCACCATGGGCAACCCCAACGTGGTGGTGGGCGTGGTGGACGGCGGCCTTCAGCTGAACCACCCGGACCTGCAGGCCAATATCGCCTCCAGCGGCCATTATAATTATGTGAACAGCAACGCCACCATAACTGCGCACGACCACGGAACCCACGTGGGCGGCACCATATCGGCCGTGGGCAATAACAGGCAGGGTGTGATAGGTGTGGCCGGCGGCAACTCGTCGGCCGGAAAGCCCGGCGTGAAGCTCCTGTCGCTGCAGGTGTTCGAGACCCGCGACGGCAAGTCCTACAGCGCCCGCAGCTTTGCCACCGCCATAAAGGAAGGCGCCGACAAGGGCGCTATAATCTCCCAGAACAGCTGGGGCAACAATTTCGACTTCGACGACAACGGCGAAATCGAAGGCCAGGAGCTGGAGTATGCCATTTACTACCACCAGCATCCCCAGCGCGACTTCGTGCAGGCCGTGGATTACTTTAACAAGTATGCCGGCTGCGACAACAACGGCAACCAGCTCTCCAATTCGCCCATGAAAGGCGGTGTGGTAATCTTTGCCGCCGGCAACGACCACATCCAGTATTCCTCTCCCGGAAGCTACGACGCCTGCATCTCCGTGGGCGCCATATCCCAGAACGGTGCCCGCGCCTATTTCTCCAACTGGGGAGACTGGGTGGACATCTGCGCCCCCGGTTACAGTATTATCTCTACGGTGCCCGGGAACAACTATGCCCAGATGTCCGGCACCTCGATGGCCTGCCCTCATGTGAGCGGTGTCGCCGCCCTGATTGTCTCGCACTTCGGCGGCCGCGGCTTTACGGCCGATGAACTGAAGGCCCGCCTGCTGAACGGCGCCAAGAAGATAAACGCCTCCAGCGGAGCCAATCCCATCGGCCCCCTGGTGAATGCCTACGGTTCCTTCATGGTCCAGGCCGACCAGGCCGTCCCTTCATCCATCGGCTATTATACCTCTACTGCGGTGGGTCACAACATCCGTCTGGACTTCACCTCCAACGGTGCCTACGGTTACATGGCCTATGCCTCCACTTCGGAATCGTCCATCCGTGCAACCAGGCCCGAGGCTCCCGGAAGCGGCGTCATAACGGCGACCAATATCGTGGCCACCACCGAGAACAGCGGCCAGCCCATGAGCATTACCCTTTCCGGACTCACCCAGGACACCCAGTACTACGTGGCTGTGGCGGCCTTCAACTACAACAGGGAGTATTCTCCCATGTCGGCAGTTCAGTCCATACGCACCATGCCCAACGCCAAGCCGCAGATCACCGTCCAGTCCGACAACATGGTATACCGCCACTACCAGATGGTGGACCTTCCCTTCATTATCTCGGACCCCGACGGCGACGAAGTTGAAGTGACATTCACCACCACCGGCCGTGCCCAGCTGGTTCAGGAGCAGGACCTGTGGCGCTTCAAGCTCATGTGCCCGCTGGTGCTCTCCACCGGCAGGGCCTATACCGCCCAGGTAACCGCCACCGACGAACTTGGGGCCTCGGCCACCAAGAGCTTCAACTACACCGTGCTCGCCAACGTGGCTCCCGTGCTTTCCAAGCCTCTGGAATCCGTTTCATTCGCCGGAGCCGAGTCCGAACCCATAGTAGTGGACCTGAAGGAATTCTTCACCGACGAGGACGGCGAACCCCTCACCTTCAGGGTATCGGTCGATAAGAACGGCATTGCCGATCTGGACCTGGACGAAGAAACAGGCTCGCTGCTCACCGTTAAGCCCCTGTCCACCGGCCAGACCAATGTGAGCATTTCCGCCGCCGACGGCGACGGCGCCATCGCACGCGGCTCCTTCAAGCTGTCGGTGCGTTCGTCCGATTCTCCCGTGAGCATAGGGGAGGGTTCCGTGATAAGCGGCAACAGCCTCACCGTGGTTCCCGGGCCCGAGGCCGCCGAAACCAGCGTGAGGATACTCACCATGGCCGGCGCCGTGGTTTACCAGGGCAGCAAGGTTTGCAGCGCCTCCGATCCCTTCGTTCTGGATGTGAGCAAACTGGCTCCCGGCATCTACCGTGTGGAAATCACTTATTTGGGACAGACAACTGTCCAGACTATCGTAAGGAAGTAAGGCCATGAAAAAGTTAAGTTTCGTACTCGTTTTTACACTTCTGCTTTCCGGAATCTCCGCCATGGCGCAGGAGCCCGTCGGGCAGAGTGAAGCCATGGGCTTTCTCCGTATCGTGCGCGATCCGGCCCTTGCGGGCATGGGCGGCGCCGGCAGGGCTTCGGTGGGCAATGTGGCCTACAGCGCCTTCGGCAATCCCGCCGCCATCCCCTTTGCCGATGACAACGTCAACGCAGGTGCTTCCTACAGCAATTTTGCGGGCGCCAACAACCTCCAGGGCGGAGCGGCCATAAAGCTTGGACGCGTAGGCATCACTGCCGGCTATGTGCGTGAGATGGGCAAGGAAATAGACTTCGGCGAGCCTGTGGGCTCATACGCCCCCTGGAACCAGATTATCGGTGCCGGTGCTTCATTCGCCATTACAAGCTGGCTTTCACTCGGTGTGGGCGCAAATTTCGCCCGGCAGCAGCTTCTATCCGATTACGCCCTCAATGCAGCGGCCTTCAGCGCGATGGCCCAGCTCCACCTTGGCGCTTTGAATGTAGCGGCTGGTGTTGCCGGCCTCGGTGCCGGAGTAAAGTCAGAAGGCGGGAATACTTCCCCTCTTCCTGCATCGGCCCTGGTATCGGCCTCATACAGGCTCGGATTCGGCAGGCACGCCATTGACGTTGCAGCCGATGCCGACTATTACTTCAGCGGCAAGGCTGGAGTATCGGCAGGCCTGAGCTATAGCTACAACGACTTTGCCTTCGTCCGCCTGGGCGGAAGGTTCGGATCGGCCTCGATGGCTGTCCCTACCCATATCAGCATCGGCGCAGGAGTCCAGTTCCTGGGAATAAGCCTCAACCTGGCCTTCCTGACTGCCAACAAGGATATGGGCAACATAATCTGCGGCGGAGTGGGCGTGAGCTTCTAAAAACAATTTACGACTATGAAAAAACAAGTACTGGTTTTCCTGCTGTTCGCGGCCTCCCTTGTGGGCGTGTCCGCACAGGAGTATACTGTGTTCAACTATACCCGTATAGACCGTGACCCGGCCCTGTCGGCAACTGCCGGTGCAGCGTTGGCAAGTCCCCGCGGGGCTTCCTGGCGTGCCCTGCACGGTGCCGCCGTCCTGGTGCGTGGAGAGGCAGGACGCGAGGTCGCGGCTTCCTACCAGAACTGGGGCCCCTCGTCCGGTTCTCCGGAAACCCACATAGCCCTGGCCGGAGCCGCCAATTTCGGGCAGTTTGCCATTTCGGCCGCATATGCCCACCAGATTCACGCCACCTATCAGCACCCTACACAGGGCAGCGTGACGCCTCAGGACCAGCTGGTTAGCCTTGGAGCCGCCCTGGCAATAGGGGATTGGTTCAGCATCGGCCTGAACGGTCGCTTTTCGCAGTATATGACTGTCCCCGGCACTACTTACGGGGCGCTCAGCGGGGATGTATCCCTGTACTTCACTCCTGTAAGCGGTCTCGGTATCATAGCCGGTGTGTCCACCTTCGGTAGCGATATGATTTACAACCAGGAGGTACGCTATCACCAGCCCGTGCATCTGTTCGCAGGCGTTAGTTATGACTGGGCAATCTCAGAGGACCACCTTCTTGCAGTCCACGCCGCCGGCGAATACTATTTTGCCGGACATCACGGACTGGCTGCAGGCTTGGAGTATTCCTTCAGGAAGATGTTCTGGCTGCGCGGCGGTTACCGCTTCGCTTCCCAGGAATGCATCATTCCCGCCCACGCATCGGCAGGCCTTGGCGTAAACCTATGGGGACTGCGTCTGGAACTGAGTTATCTTTTTGGCTCCGAACAGCTTAGCAATACGCTGACCCTGGGCCTGGCATACAGTTTTTAATCTCTGGAAATGAAAACTCAAATTCCCGTCCTGCTGCTCACGGGTTATCTGGGCAGCGGTAAGACCACCTTGCTCAACCGCATCCTTACCAACAGCAAGGGAATCAAGTTCGCCGTGATAGTGAACGACATAGGCGAGGTGAACATAGACGCCGGGCTTATTGAAAAAGGCGGCGTGGTAGGGCAGAAGGACGATTCCCTCGTAGCCCTTCAGAACGGCTGCATCTGCTGCACCCTTAAGATGGACCTGGTGGCCCAGCTTTCCGAGCTTACCGCCCAGAAAAAATTCGACTATATCGTGATCGAGGCCAGCGGCATCTGCGAACCGGCCCCTATAGCCCAGACCATCAGCACTATGCCCATCCTGGCTCCCCAGTATGTCCAGGATACCCTCCCTTACGTGGATTGCATCGCAACGGTGGTGGACGCCCTCCGGATGAGGGATGAATTCGCCTCCGGCGAGGCCCTGCAGAAGGAGGACATAGGTGAAGACGACCTGGAACGCCTGGTGATAGAGCAGATCGAGTTCTGCAACCTGGTGCTCCTGAACAAGGCCGCCGAGATAAGTGCCGATGAACTCGGCCGCCTCAAGGCCATCGTCAAGACCATCAACCCCGGCGCCCGCATCCTCAGCTGCAATTACGGCGACGTGGACCTGGACGAACTCATCTACACCGGACTTTTCGACTTTGACCGCGTGGCCACATCGGCCGCCTGGATAGCCGCCATAGAAGGCGAAGAGGAAGAGGACGAGGAAGAAGGCGAGGCCCTGGAATACGGGATAGACACTTTTGTGTACTACCGCCGTCCGGCCCTGGACCTGAACAAGTTCGACTATATGGTAGCCAGGCAGTGGCCTTCCAACATAATCCGTGCAAAGGGTCTCTGCTACTTCAGTTCTGACCCCGACAAATGCTATCTCTTCGAGCAGGCCGGCCGTCAGAAGAGCCTGAGGGACTCCGGCCTGTGGTTCGCCACGATGGAGGAGGAAGAGTTGCAGCAGATGATGGAACGCGACGCCAACCTGCGCCGAGACTGGGATCCTGAATACGGCGACCGTATGCAGAAGATCGTGTTCATCGGCCAGCATCTTGACAAGCCGGCAATAGAAGCCCTGATGGATTCCTGCCTGGCAGAGTAAGGCTTGGACTAAAAAAATCAGAACCTCCGGTGCTTCCCAGCAGCGGAGGTTCTTGTTCTAACCTAAAACTTAACCTATGAAAAAACTATTCGCTTTTTCATATTGCGAAATCTGTGCCAAAACTATTCTGCAGCGGCGCGAACATTTAATTCTTCGTCAGGCTTTATAGTTTTTATCCTTACTTCGCGGAGAGGCCTGTCGGCCCGGTCGGTGGGAAGGGATGCAATCTTGTCTATTACATTGAATCCGGCAACGGTCTCACCGAACACCGTGAACTCTCCGTCCAGATGAACGCAGTTGTCGGGATCCTGGACCAGATAGAACTGAGAGCCGGAACTTTCCTTGAAAGGATTGGCCTGTTCACCCCAGCGGCGGGCAGCAGCGAGTGCTCCCTTCTTATGGCGGTGGAGGGGTGCTCCGTCGGGACCGGTTATTTCGGCCGGAATCGTATAACCCGGACCGCCCTGGCCCCAGAGGTGGGTGAGTGCAGTGTCCTTGGTGAAGGGGTCTCCTCCCTGGATTACGAAACCCTTCACGCTGCGGTGTATGAGCAGGGAATCGTAGTAGCCGCTCATCGCCAGTTTTTCGAAATTGGCGCGGTGCCGGGGGGTGTCCTTATAGAGCTTCACCTTGATGGTGCCCATATTGGTAATTATGTCAAAGACGGGCTCTTCCGGCAGTTTGGCGGCGGCTTTGACGGCGGCGGTGGTATCGGCCGAAGGCTCTACGGATTCGGGATCGGCCTGCTGTGTGCGCTGCCTGCAGGAAAAGAAGAGGACGGAAATGAGCGCAAGGGCCGATATAAACTTTCTCATCGGGCTTAGTTTTTTCTGCAAAAATAGCTATTTTTGTACAACTATGGCAAATCCCATCAAACAATTGGCAGGGGAAACCGCTATCTACGGTTTCAGTTCCATCCTTGCCCGCGTCCTGAACTTTCTCTTCGTTCCTCTGTACACCCGTATGCTCACTCAGGCGCAGTACGGCGTGGTTACGGAGTTTATGGCCTATATAGCAATCCTTCAGGTAGTGCTGGTACTCGGGCTTGAAACCGGCTGCTTCCGCTTTGCGAACAAGGAAGGGGAGGACCCTCGGCGCGTCTATTCCGGGGCCCTGCTTACTGTCTTCGGCCTTAACCTGGCATTCCTGGCGGCGATGGTCGCCTTCTCGGAGCCGCTATCGGCCGCCCTCGGCTACGCCGGCTACAGGAGCATCATCATATATGTGGCGCTCATCCTTTTCTGCGACAGCATCACCGCCATACTTTTCGCCAAGCTCCGTCAGGAACACAAGGCGGTGAAATTCGCCGTCCTGAAGACAGTGAAGATACTTACCGAAACGGGGGTGAACCTGCTGCTGTTCCTTGTGTGGCCGGCCAAACCGGATTTCACCTATCCCATTATAGCCATTATGGTGAGCTGCGTGCTGTGCCTGCTGCTCTTCGTCCCTGATATCCTCCGGCTCCGCCTGATATGGGACAGGGGAGTGGTAAAGCGTATGCTCCTGTACTCCCTGCCGCTTATGGTGGCCGCCCTCCCCGGCGTCGCCAACGACTTCCTGGACAGGATACTCTTCCGCTATTTTGACACATCGGCCGATGCCTGGCGCGCCTCCCTGGGCGTCTATCAGGCGGCGGTGAAGCTGGCCGTGATTATGAACCTCTTTATCCAGATGTTCCGATATGCGGCCGAGCCTTTCTTCTTCCAGAGGGCGCGGGACCGGGATTCGAAGCAGCTCTATGCCCAGGTTATGGACTGGTTCACCGCTTTCTGCGGCCTGGTCTTCCTGGGGGTGGTGGCCTATATAGACATTATCTCCCTGCTTCTGGGACGCGATTTCAGGATCGGCGTGGGAGTGGTGCCGGTAATGCTCCTGAGCTATATGCTGCTGGGTATGCTCTTCAACGTATCTATGTGGTACAAGCTTTCAGGCAAGACCAATATGGCAATATGGATCACCCTTGCCGGCCTTGCGGTTACGGTGGTGGTGAATGTAGTGTTTATGCCCCGCTATTCCTATTGGGCATCGGCCTTTGCCCATCTTGCCAGCTATCTTACGATGTTCATCCTGAGCGCCTGCCTGGGAGCCAAGTACTATCCCATCCCGTATCATTGGAAGCGCCTGGGAGCCATCTTCCTGCTTATGGGTATCGCCTGGTGCGGTATGACCCTGCTTATGCCTGAGCGCGGCCCGGGCATCCACTGGGGGCAGATAGGTATCAATACGCTTATCATCCTGGCTTTCGCCGGTGCAGCGTTCGCTTTGCTTCGCCGCAGCCCGAAAGCAATTGAAACAGAATAGATATCAATGAAAAAGTTCTTATGCATCGTTGCCGCAGCCGCGGCCCTGTGTGCCTGCAAGGCCAAGCCCCAGGCATTTTCAGTCATCCCTATGCCCAATGAAGTGAGCCTTCAGGAGGGAGTTTTCCCGGTCAAGGGCGCCGAAGTCTCGGTGGACCTTTCCCTGGATTCCCTCTCCCGGCTTGCTGTAGGCCGATTCGTCCAAGCCCTCGAGACGGCTACGGGCGTCAAGACCCGCAGCGGCGAGGGCGGCTTCCGCTTCCTTCTGAATCCCAACCTCCTGGAAGAGCAGTACGCCATTCAGATAGGGAAGGACGGCGTTTTGGTGGAGGCATCGGCCCTTAATGGCTTTGTCTATGCCTGCGAAACCCTCAAGCAGATGCTTCCTGCGGCAGTTTACGGCAAGGTTAAGGCCCCCCGCGAGGCCTGGGTGCTGCCTTATGCGAGTATTGTGGACCAGCCGCGCTTCGGCTATCGCGGTATGCATATGGATCCCAGCCGCCACTTCTGGACCATTGATCAGACCAAGCGCTATCTGGATATAATGACGGTGTACAAGCTTAACCGTCTGCACTGGCACCTTACCGACGACCAGGGCTGGCGCTTCCCTTCGGCCAAATATCCCCTTCTGACTGAGGTGGGCGCCTGGCGTGACGGGACCTGCATACGCAAGGACTGGGACTCCTCGGACGGAATCCGCTACGGTGGCTTCTATACTGCCGATGAGCTTCGCGAAGTGGTTGCCTACGCGGCCGAAAGGGGAATTACCGTTGTCCCCGAGATAGACATCCCCGGGCATATGCTCGCCGCACTTGCCGCCTATCCCGAGCTGGGCTGCACCGGTGGTCCCTATAAGGTCTGGCAGCGCTGGGGCGTGTCCAAAGACATCCTTTGCGCAGGCAACGAAAAGGTGTTCACTTTCCTGGACGACATACTTGGCGAGCTCACCGATATCTTCCCTTCGGAATACATCCACGTTGGCGGCGACGAATGCTTTACCGGCGATGCGGAGCCCAAGCGTTCGGATCCCTGGGACGTCTGTCCCAAGTGCGCTGCCAGGATGCGTTCCCTGGGAATACCGCGTGGCCCCAAGGCAAAGCATTATCTTCAGAACTATGTGACCGCAAGGGTGCAGCAGATGCTGGAGGCCCGCGGACGCAAGATTATCGGCTGGGACGAAATCCTTCAGGGAAAGCTCTCTCCGGGTGCCACGGTTATGTCCTGGAGGGGCGTCGCCGGTGGAATCGAGGCTGCCGAGAAGGGTTTCGATGCCATTATGACTCCCAACAGCCATATGTACTTCGACTATTATCAGGGCGACGAGCGCGATAAGGAGCCCTTCGGCATAGGCGGCCGCGTGCCCCTGGAGAAGGTCTATTCCTATGAACCCTTCGACGGAATCACTCCTGATGCGCAGGAGCATATTCTCGGAGTGCAGGCTAATCTATGGACAGAGTACATCGCCACTCAGGAGCATCTCGAGTATATGCTTCTGCCCCGCCTGTGCGCCCTGTCTGAGGTTCAGTGGTGCGATGCCGGGCGCAAGGACCCGGCCCGCTTCGACGCCTCGCTGGATCACAGCTTCGCCATCCTGGATGCGATGGGTGTGAACTACTCCCTCGACTGCCGCGGCCTCGTGGGCCTGGACCGCATCCCCGCCCGCGATTCAGCCGAAATGGCAGCCTATATGGAAAGCAAGGAGTGGAGCTGGTAATCTGCTAGCTTCGGCGAATCCTCTCCCACCCGCCGCTGAAAATTATTTTTCGGTGCAGTTGCTCCGAAAAACCAATTTTCATCGGACTGACCAAGCCAGCGCACAGGATTCGCCTCACACTGCCGCTCAACCAGTCCCATCGGTTTGCTAGTCCCCGCAAGCTTAATGGCTTGTTAATGTGGCGTTTACGCAATATCGCCTGCCTAACATTAGGTAGGCGATTTCGTGCAAATAATTGGTAGTCATCAATATAGCTTTGCGCAGGATTCGCCTTGTACTGCCGCAGGTGTCCG
>JAGCYC010000036.1 GCA_017961015.1 Bacteroidales bacterium
GAGCAACGGAAGCAGGATCTTTTGCATACTGGCAAGATATTTGTGCAAATTTACGAGATTTTTTCCGATATTTGCATCCTGCACAAGTGAAGTGTTTTTTATGAAGCGTATTACCCTTATCGTCCTTGTCGCCGCCCTTTGTCTTGCCTGGGGCTGCAAAAAGGACAGCACCACCAGCTCTAAGCCCAGCCTTCTGGGGCTCTCCCTTTCGCAGAGCGTGGCTCCATACCAGGCCGTGGGCTCTCCGCTAAGCATACAGGTCCTGTTTGACAAACTATATACCTCGGACAAATCCAAACCATCGGCCGCCATCAGCCTGCAGTATCAGGTAAACGGAGAGAAGGCCGTGGTCCTTACCGAGAACTACAAGGAAAGCAATCCGCCGCTGGTCTACACCCCCGATAAGGCTGGCAGCTATACCATAAAGTTCAGCGCAATATCGGTCGATAACAATTATTACAACGCTACCATAAGTGCCAGTTTTACGGCACTCGATACGGATGAGAGCCTGAAGGGACTGGTCGGGACCACCCGGGTCATTGACGGGAAGAATATCCTCGTGATGACTACCGAATCCCTGAGCTGGTTTGCCCAGAACCAGTATGGAACGGCTTCCGGTCAGGTTTACAATCTTTCCCCCGTGACCGAGAAACTCTTCGGAAAGTATTACAGCTGGGAGGAGGCATCGGCCGCCTGTCCTTCGGGCTGGAGGCTTCCCACTGCGGCCGAATTCGACGCCCTTGGGACATCGGCCCCGGATCTTATGGTGCAGGTGAGCTTCCTGGACAAGGAGATGTGGACCTACTGGCCGGGTATGACCCCTACCAATGCCAAAGGATTCAATGCCATTCCGGCGGGTTATCTGGACCGCAGCAAGATAGATACGGACAGCGTTAGCGGCTACGGCCACTACGCGGCCTACTGGACCTCCGATACAGAAGGGGACCTGGCCTGCTACCGTTACATCCAGGAAGACAATCCGCTGGTCCAGAAGGGTCTGGGCAGCAAGACTTCCCTGGCACTTTCGGTGCGCTGCGTAAGGTAGCTTACATTGAAGATATGATTTCCAGGACGCCCTGAAGCAAATTGCACAGGGCGTCTGTCGTAGTATAGAGGAAGGCGGGGCAGATGCCGGCGGCGCTCAGCACCATACAAGCAAGGGCAGTGGTCATTATGAGGGTGGTAAGCGGCATCGCCAGGAGGTTCGTCAGGAGGAAATACTGGGGAAAACTCCGGAAGTAGTACCAGACAAGCGGGGCGGTGAAAAGCTGGCAGCTGATTGACAGGGCGGCCGATTTCCATATCGTGCGGAGCGGGGAGAGGCGGCCTCCTTCCGGATACCAGGCCTCCATCCGGGGATAGAGGATGAAGATGCCGCACATAGCCAGGTAGGAAAGCTGGAACCCCGGCTGAAGTATGACTCCGGGCGAAATGATCAGCTGGACCAGGAGAGCAAGGCTCAGTACCCTTACGCCGTTCCTGGGCCGCCCGAGCAGCCGGAGCGTCTCATTGATGGCTATGAAGAGGAAAGCCCTTACCAGCGATGGGGGAGCGCCTGTCACCAGGGTGAAGGCAAGGGCCCCGGCTATTATGAGTATGAAGCGGACAATCAGAACTCCGCGCGATTTGCCGGCAAGCGAGCTCAGGCGGTCGAAGATAAGGTAGAGGATTCCCATATGCAGGCCGGAAAGGGCCAGGATGTGCGAGGCGCCGCTGCTGCGGAAGAGCCGGACCGTCTCTCTTCCCAGTCCGCTGCGGTCTCCGGTGAAAAGGGCGGTAAGAAGGGGAGCGGTACCTTCGTGGGAAAACGGCAGTGTGCCGATAAAGCCGCGGAGGGACTCTCCGGCATCGGCAAGGAAAGAGGGAGTCTCGGAAAAGCCGGGGCTGAGGCGGAAAAGTGCCGCCCCCATTATTCCGCAGAGGGTGAAAAGCCCCGTTATAAGCAGCAGGGCGCGGTCCGGATCCAGGGCGGCGAGGCGCCGGCGAAGCAGCAGCGGAAGGGACATCAAGGGAAGGATTATCCCCGGGGCAGCTGCGGCCCAGGCCTGTCCGGGGACCAGCATTCCGGCTGCCGTCCCCACAGTGTAGGCTGCACTCAGGAGCCCTATGGAACCGCTCCTTCTCATCAATTGCGAAAATACTGAAATATTTGCTATCTTTGCAATTATATTTTTCGAAAAATTCAAAAATGATTATTCTTGTAATCAACTGCGGCAGCTCTTCCATCAAGTATCAGCTGCTGGACATGAAAAGTGATGATGCCTACGACGTAATTGCAAAGGGCATCGCAGAAAAGATAGGTCTTCCCGCCGGAATTCTCCAGTATGCGCCTGCAGGCGGAAAGAAGCAGGAAATAGATGTTCCCATCCCTGATCACAAAGTTGGAATGCAGCTCATCCTGAAGGCCCTTACCGACCCTCAGGCCGGTGTCCTCAAATCCCTCGAGGACATCGAGGCCGTAGGCCACCGCATCGTGCAGGGCGGCGATTTCTTCTCCGGATCGGCCCTGGTGACCGACGATGTCCTGGACAAGATCGCCTTCTGCTCGGACTTCGCCCCGCTTCACAACCCGGCGCACCTTCTGGGTATCCACGCTATGCAGGAAGTGCTTCCCAGCGTTCCCCAGGTGGTAACCTTCGACACGGCCTTCCATCAGACGATGCCGCCCTATGCCTATATGTACGGCCTTCCTTACGAGTACTATGAAAAGTACCGCGTGCGCCGTTACGGTGCCCACGGAACTTCCCATCAGTTCGTGGCAGGCGTGGGTGCAAAGCTCGCCGGCCTGGACATCAACAATTCCAAGATCATCACCTGCCACCTGGGTGCAGGCAGCTCCATCTGCGCCATCCAGAACGGCAAGTGCGTGGACACTTCGATGGGCTTCAGCCCGCTGGAAGGTATGATTATGGGAACCAGGGTAGGTAATATCGATGCCAACGCCGTGATCTACCTTGAGAATAAGCTTGGAGTGAGCCCCGACGAGATGTCCAACATCCTGAACCGCAAGTCCGGCTTCCTGGGCATCTCCACCAAGACTTCCGACGCCCGTGAACTGGACGAACTGGCCAACAACGGCGACCCCAAGGCCAAACTCGTCTTCAAGAAATTCACCTACGACATCATCAAGAATATCGGCTCCTATGTGGCCGCAATGAACGGTGTGGACCTGATCGTCTTCACCGGCGGCATAGGCGAGCACAACAGCAGGCTCCGCCGCCGCGTTCTGGAGAACTTCTCCTATCTGGGTCTCAAGGTGGACTACGAGGCCAACGTGGCCTGGGGCGAGGACGCCATAATCACCACCGAGGATTCCGTGGTGAAGGCAGCCCTCATCTGCACCAACGAGGAACTGGTGATTGCGCGTGACACAATGCGCATCGTACTGGAAAATCAGGATTAAAATATGATAGCTTCATTCAACGACCTTTTTGCCGAACTCAAGGCAAAGGGAATCTGCAAGAGGATGGTGGCGGCCTGGGGAGTAGACTCCCACACCATCGAGGCGGCATCGCTGGCCTCGGACAAAGGCTTCGTAAAAGTTACCCTGGTGGGTGACGCCGATATGATCGCCAAGGTCTGCACGGACTGCGGCATAGATATCTCCAAGTTTGAAATCGTTGACGAGAAGGACGAACTCAAGGCTGTTGCCAAGGCAGTCCAGATGGTACACGACGGTGAAGGCGACGTCCTTATGAAGGGCCTCTGCTCCACCGACAAGTTCCTCCGCGCCATCCTGAACAAGGAATGCGGCCTGCTTCCTCCCAAGGGGCTCCTGAGCCACGTGGGCGTTATCGAGAACCCCAATTACCACAAGCTCATCTTCATTACGGATATGGCCGTGATCCCGGCTCCCGAATTCCGCCAGAAGGTAAAGATGGCAGGATTCGTTACCGGCGTGGCCCGCAGCTTCGGCATCGCTATGCCTAAGATTGCCTTCATCGCCGCTTCCGAGCAGATGATGGACACTATGCCCGCCTGCGTGGAGGGTGCGATGCTGGCCAAGATGTGCGACCGCGGACAGATCAAGGCCATCGGCGACGGTCCCCTTGCCCTGGATGTGGCAATCGACGAGGAATCAGTACAGATCAAAAAGCTGGTGAGCCCGGTGGCCGGCGATGCCGACTGCCTGCTCTTCCCCAATATCGAGAGCGCTAACGTGTTCTGGAAGACCAACTCCAAACTGGCCTCCGGAGTGCGTCAGGCCGGCTTCCTGGTGGGAACCAAGGTGCCCTGCATCCTTGCTTCCAGGGCCGATTCGGTGGATGTGAAGCTCAATTCGATCGCTTCCGCAGTAATGTCAGTTAAATAATTTATATAAGAATGAGAAAGTTTATTGTAGCAGGGAACTGGAAAATGAACACCACCGTTCCCGAGGGCGTACAGCTCGCAAAGGATGTAGTGGCCAAGGCCGCAGAGTGCCTTCCCGCAAATGTGGAACTTGTAGTGGCCCCTCCTTTCACCCACCTCTTCCCCGTGGCCGAGGTCCTGAAGGGTTCCAAGGTGCACCTGAGCGCACAGAACTGCGCAGACCACGTCAAGGGTGCCTATACCGGTGAAGTGGCTGTGGATATGCTCACTTCAGTCGGCTGCGAGTACACCATCCTGGGTCACAGCGAGCGCCGTCAGTACTACGGCGAGACCGATGAAAAGCTCGTGGAAAAGACAAAGCTTGCCCTCGAGGCCGGTCTTAAGGTCATCCTCTGCGTGGGTGAGAACCTGGACGAGCGTGAGGCAGGCAAGCACTTCGATGTGGTTACCGCCCAGACCAAGAACGTCCTTTACAACTTCAGCGCAGAAGATATGGCCAAGGTGGTCATCGCCTACGAGCCCGTATGGGCAATCGGCACCGGCAAGACCGCTACCGCCGAACAGGCCCAGGAAATCCACGCCTGCATCCGCAGCGTCGTGGCCGAAAAGTTCGGTGCAAAGGTGGCCGATGATATGACCATCCTCTACGGCGGCTCCTGCAAGCCTTCCAACGCAAAGGAACTCTTTGCCCAGAAGGATATCGACGGCGGCCTCATCGGAGGCGCAGCCCTCAAAGCCGAAGACTTCCTCGGTATCGCTACCAGCTTCTGATAGCCCGAAGTCAGTCTCTCAGGCCGGTTCCTCCGTGGACCGGCCTTTTTTATAATTTTTTGTTATTCGGAAAAAACTTTGTATCTTTGCGCGCTTTAAAAAGCGATACAAAGCTTTTTGGTGCAATGGGGTGCTTGAAACAGAGCACTGAGTAACACATTTTTAAAACAAAAACAATGAAGCATTTTACGCTGAACGGCCAGATTCGTCAGAAAGGCAACAAGGCCGTTATCAAGGCTTTCCGCCGCCAGGGTCTGGTTCCCTGCAATCTCTATGGTCAGGGAATTGACAACATCCTTTTCACCGTGTCCGAGAAAGAGCTGAAGGGTCTCACCCACACTCCCGCCTCCTACATCGTTGACCTTAACCTGGACGGCACCGTCTACACCGCAGTCGCACACGAGTATCAGTGGCATCCCGTAGAGGACAACTGCCTGTACGTGGACTTCCTGGCAGTAAACGAGAAAAAGCCCATCGCCATCAACGTTCCCCTGAACCTGACCGGTCACCCCGTAGGTGCCCAGGCCGGTGGTAAGTTCGTCCAGAGCGCACGTTCCCTCAAGGTCTGCGCCCTTATGAAGGACCTCCCCGACCAGCTGGACATCGACGTGACCCCTCTGGAGCTGGATAAGCGTATGGTTGCCGGTGATCTCAAGTTCGAAGGTCTGCAGATCGTTTCGGACAAGAACACCATCATCTGCAGCGTCAAGACCACTCGCGCTATGCAGCAGGCCGCCGCTGAGGCCGCCAAGGCTGCCAAGTAGTCTCCGCAGCGATGGAGTACCTGGTTGTCGGGCTTGGAAATATAGGCGCAGAATACGCCTGTACCCGTCACAACATGGGATTTATGGTATTGGATGCCTGGGCTCAGGCATCCAATATCTCTTTCCACACGGAACGCTACGGCGCTATGGCTGAAGTTTCCTTCAAAGGCCGGCATTTCGTGCTTCTGAAGCCCTCGACCTATATGAACCTGAGCGGGAACGCAGTGCGTTACTGGCTTCAGAAATTCAATATCCCTCTGGAGCAGCTCATCGTCATCTGCGACGACCTTAACCTTCCCTTCGGCACACTCAGGCTCCGGGCATCGGGATCGTCAGGCGGTCATAACGGCCTGGAGAATATCACCGAGACCCTGGGCAGTGACCAGTGGGCCAGGATCAGGATGGGAATAGGCAACAGTTTTTCAAGGGGAGGTCAGATAGACTATGTGCTCGGAGACCTCACCCCCGAAGAGCAGGAACAGATACCCGAACTGGCAAAGAAGGTTATCCAGGGGGTGAAGGATATATCCACCATAGGAGTTGCCAGGGCAATGAATACGCTCAACACTAAACCACAGAAAAAGGCCGAAAATGCCGCCGAAACGGAGTAAAACTCCACAAAAACACTGATTTTTTGAGTTTTACGGCAATTTTTTTCATTTTTGTTTTGGTATTTACTTTTTTTTGGCTAACTTTCGCACTGAAAATGACTTTTAAGTACTAACAAACCAATAAATTAACGAATCATGAAAGAGCTTGTAGAAAAAATCAACGTCGAAATCGCCGAGTTCGTAAAGAACGCTGAGGCTCAGCTTGTAAAGGGTAACAAGGCCGCCGGTGCCCGCGCCCGTAAAGCCGCTCTGGCCCTTATGAAGGACCTCAAGGATTTCCGTAAGGTTTCTGTAGACGCTGCCAAATAAGCGATTTTACAAAAAAAGCAGAAAACGTTGCAAAAAATTCAGTTTTTTTGCAACGTTTTCCTTTTTTCTGCATCTATATAGTAGGTTTAGGTTTTAGTACACGTCAAGAAAACCGGTCCTGCGGCATTTGCCCGGACCGGTTTTCCTTATCTTCTAGGATGGTGTTCCAGTATGCTCCTGTGCCAGGTGCTGCTGTCTATATGGGTGTAAATCTGCGTGGTAAGTATGGATTCGTGCCCGAGCATTTCCTGGACTATCCTCAGATCGGCCCCGTTTTCTATCAGATGGGTGGCGAAACTGTGACGCAGACTGTGGGGCGATATCTCCTTCTGTATCCCTGCCGCCATCGCCTGGCGTTTTACCAGCTTGAAGATAAAAACCCTGCTGAGGGGCTTACCGTAACGGTTAAGGAATAGAATGTCCTCATCCTGCCGGCTGGCCGGTTCTGGACGCTCGGGCAGGTAGGCCGATATCGCATCGGCCGCCATCTCTCCGAGAGGAACCAGCCGCTGTTTGTCGCCCTTGCCGATGACGTCCACGAAACCTTCCTTCAGGTAAATGTGGGAAAGCCGCAGGCCGGCGCATTCACTTACGCGCAGACCGCAACCGTAGAGGACTTCCAGTATTGCCCTGTCCCTTTTGCCTGAACTTTTTCCAAGGTCCACGGAGTCAAGCAGCGCTTCGACTTCCTTAACGCTTAGGACATCGGGAAGGTATCGGCCCAGTTTCGGGGCTTCGACGCGGTCGCAGGGATTGCCCTTTATTTCGCCTTCCTGGACGCACCAGTCAAAGAAGGAACGGATGGCGCTCAGGGCACGTGCGCTGCTTCTTTTCCCGACGCCCCCGGCCATCAGCTTGCCAAGATAATCCTGGATATCGGCAGCAGTACTCTTTCCCGGTGCTTCCGGGTGCTGCTCAAGGAAAGCGGCTACGTCGTGACAATAGGATGTCACCGTATTCGGCGACATCCTCCTTTCTATCCTGAGATAGTGTCTGTAGTCGTTAATGAGCATCGGCTCAGAGAGTTCCGTACTTCTTGCCGTAGAGCAGCATCTGACCCAGATAGTCGTCGGTATAGACGGGGACGTAGTCGGTCACTACACCGTCGGCGCCGGTAACGGGCTGCAGTTCGGGATTCACGAAACCGCCGTAGGGCTTCAGGTTCAGGGCTTCGTAGCGCTGACGTACCTCCTTGTGCAGTTCGGGATCGATATGCACGGCATAGGTCTCGATGAGGGCCTTTCCGGCCTCGTAGTCACCTTCGGACTTGATTCTCTGGATTTCGGCCAGAAGTTCTGCGAAGAGGGCGCGGAGCTTTACGTAGTCCCGGACCACGAAATAGGTCTTTCCGCCCTTTACCTTCTTTACTATGACCTTGTCCTTGAGGCCTTTCTCGTAGCACCACTGGGCAATGAGCTTGCGGTTCTGCATATGGGCCTCGGTATTGGGACGTCCCAGTTCCACGCGGGTGAACTGGACCATCAGGCCATTGCGGATATAATTGGAATATTCGGCCTTGTAGGCTTCCGGATCGGGCATTATGCCCAGTTCCACCATCTTGGGATCGGCGGTGTAATAGAGGCCGAAGAGGTCGGCCCTCGCTTCTTCCAGGGCCGATGCATATTCGCCCATCGCGGTGCTGCTAACCCCGGGCAGAAGCTGGCCTGAGGCGTGTCCGAGGCATTCGTGGAGGTCGGTGTGGATCTCATCGGCAACGGTGCCCCATTTCTTGGCAAGTTCGATTTCCTTCTTGTCGTAGGCGAATTCGGCCAGGGTGCTCGTGGGCAGCTCCTGGGCGGCGTAGTCGTAGGTATGGGTAATGTTGGCTATGGTGACGCTCTTCGAGCCGTGCTCCTTGCGTATCCAGTCGGCATTGGGAAGATTGATGCCGATGGGCGTGGAAGGATAGCTGTCGCCTGCCAGGCAGACGGCATTGATGACCTTGGCCGATACGCCCTTCACCTTCGCCTTCCTGAAACGGGGGTCTACGGGGGAATTGTCCTCGAACCACTGGGCGTTTGCGCTCAGGATTTCGGTGCGCTTGGAGGCCTCGAAGTCCTTGATATTCACATAGCCTTCCCAGGAAGCCTTGCGTCCCAGGGGGTCGTTGTAGTCTTCGATGAATCCGTTTATGAAGTCAACTGTGCCGATGGTGTCCTTCACCCATTCGATGTTGAAGGCGTCCCATTTGCGGAGGTCGCCGCTGTTGTAGTAGTCTATGAGCAGCCCGAGGGCGCGTTTCTGGATGTCGTTTTCGGCCACTTCGCGGGCTTTGGAGAGTTCCTCGCATATCTTCTCGATGGCGGGGGAGTACAGGCCTCCAACCTTCCAGGGCAGTTCCTTCAGCTTGCCGTCGGCCCCTTTGACGACCTTGGAATTAAGGCCGTAGGAGATGGGTTCGGGATCGTCGGGCCTGACCATTGCGGCGTAGAAGGCTTCCACCTCGGCACGGGTCACTCCTTCGTAGAAGTTCACGGCCGATGACTTTACGATATCGCCGGAGGTATCGGTGCTGCGGCGCTGGGGATAAATGTCCGGATTGTAGATGATTTCCAGAAGGGCGGGATCGTCAATCCCGGCCTCTTCCATCAGGCTCTGGAAGTATTCCCTGGGGCAGGCGGGAAGAATCTTGTCTTCGGCATAGTGATGATGGATGCCGTTGGAGAAGAAAACCCTCTTGGCATAGACCAGAAAGTCCTGGTAGGCGGGATCTTCGCGGGAGGGGAGCTCCAGTATGGCTTCCAGGGTGTGACGGACGCGTAGATTCTCCTTGCAGTTCTGGTCCCAGAGTATGTCCCGGCCGTATTTTGCGGCCTCGGCCAGATGGTAGGCATATTCTTTCTGCTGCAGGCTCAGCTGTTCCCAGCCGGGGATGCGGTAGCGCATTACCTTAAGGTCTGCGAAACTGTCGATAGTGTACTTGAAATCGGAATTCTTTTCTTCGGATGCTGGGCCTGCGCAGGATGCAAGGCCAAGGGCTGCACCGCCAATGATAATCATTTTCACAAATCTTTTCATCTCTTATTATCTGGTATGGATTGTGCAAATATATAAATAATTGTGTAACTTTGTAGGTTGTATAAGGAATAAAATGCGCCTGCGCCTGCGTAATATCGCCGTTATCCTCTTCGCCGTGGTCCTGAGCTCCTGCGAAAAGGACCGCTTTGACTTCAGCCCTTCGGGGCGGGAGATAACGGTCCCCGAGCCTATGACCAGGGTGGATTCCCCGGACGTGCGTAATGTTACTATGCTTTACTCGTCCGGTTTCAACGATCTTTACAATTCGCTTCTGGGCGATATTATGGAGCTTGAGCGCGGCTTTATCCCTACGGCCCAGTATCCCACCGACCCGGTTCTTCTGGTTTTCTCCCGCAACAGCAAGGGACTCGATTATTCCCGGCTTTCGGCACCTGTCCTTTTCCGTATGTACAAAAGGGACGGCAAGGTGGTAAGGGATACACTCAAACGCTGGGAACCCGGTGACAAGGCCAGCGACGCCGCCGTTTTCGGAGAGGCCCTTACCTTTATGTACAAACACTATCCGGCCAATGGCTATGGGCTCATTTTCTCTTCCCACGCCACCGGCTGGCTGCCCGAAGGTTATTACCAGAGCCCGTCCAAATTCGAGAACTCATCCTTTGATTCCTCGATAAGCTGGCTTCCCCGCCTCAATACGGCTCCCGAGTATCCCGAGATAGATCCGATGGAGGAGCCCCGGGTCCGTTCAGTCGGACGGGACGAGTTCCCCAACGGGACCTTCTACGAGATGGAGATCCCCGATATGGTTTCGGCCATACCCTTTAAACTGGACTATATCCTCTTCGACGCTTGCCTTATGGGTTGCGTGGAGGTAGCCTATGCCCTTCGCGAGAAGACCGACCTGATCGGCTTTTCCCAGGCCGAAGTGCTTGCTGCAGGCTATAATTACGAAACCATTACCGAGCATCTTCTGAAGAGGGAGCCCGATCCCGTGGCCGTGTGCCGGGATTATTTCGACTTCTACAACTCCAACAGCGGATCGGCCCAGTCGGCCACCATTTCGGTGATAGACACCCGCAAGATCGAAGGCCTCGCAAGCCTTTGCAAGGAACTCTTCGAAACTTACCGCACTCCGATATCGGCCCTGAATGAGAATTCCGGCGTCCAGGGTTATTTCCGCTTCAACAGGCACTTCTTCTACGACTTGGAGGATATCCTGGTGAAGGCGGGTATAAGCGAAACGGACAAGGCCAGGCTCAGTGAAGCCCTCTCGCAGTGCGTCGTCTACAAGGCCGCCACGCCCCGCTTCCTCTCCTTCCAGATCCGCACCCACTGCGGTCTGTCAATGTTCCTTCCTTCGGCCGGAGGCTCCTGGATCAGGGACTATTACCGGAACAATGTGGAGTGGAACAAGGATACAGAACTTTTGTTGCAATAGTATATGAAGAACAGTTTTTTCAAAACCGTACTCGCCGTCATCTGCGGCATCCTGATCCTGCAAATTGTGGGATTTATCTTTTTTATGTCCAGCCTGGTAGGTGTGGCCGCTTCCGGCGGAAAGAACGTTATCCTTCCCCGCAACGGTGTCCTGGACATTGATCTTTCCAAGGTCCTAGTGGCAGAGCAGGGCCGTGACAACAGTATGCCCGACCTGCAGTCCATCCGCAGCGGTGAGATGATTGCAACCGTAGGACTCTGGGACGTAGTGCAGGCCCTTAAGGCCGCTGCCGCCGATCCTTCAGTCCAGTATGTGCTCCTTCGTCCCGAAGGTTCCCTGACCGGAATCTCCACTACCGAGGAACTCCGTGCCTCCCTTGCCGATTTCCGCCGCAGCGGAAAGGCAGTGGTAGCCTATCTGCAGAATCCCGGAAACGCTTCCTACTATCTTGCAACCGTAGCTGATAAGATATATATGAGCAACGTCCACGGTGGCCAGAACAGCCTTCTGGGCCTTACCTCCCAGACTATGTACCTGAAAGACGTTCTGGACAAGCTGGGTGTAAACGTACAGCTCATACGTCACGGCAAGTATAAGAGTGCCGGGGAAATGTTCGTGCGCAACAGCTCTTCCCCCGAGAACCGCGAGCAGAACCAGGCCCTGGTGGATGCGATGTGGAAAGCCATCTCCGAACCTATGGCCGAGGCCCGCGAAATAGAGCTGGCAAGGCTTAACTCCCTGATTGACAATCTGGAACTCGAGCAGCCCGAAGACTTCCTGGAGGCGGGCCTCGTGGATTCCCTTATGGATCACGAAGCCCTCGTGGCCCAGCTTTGCACCCTCGCCCAGGTTCAGAAGTCCGAAGACCTTCACCTGATTCCCCTTGCCGACTACATCAGCGCCAAAGTGAAGCCTGCAGTAGGAACCACCAAGGTGGCAGTCCTTTATGCCGATGGCGAAATCGTGGACAGCGACGATCCCGAGCAGATTTCCGGAGACCGTTTTGTCAGGGAGATAGACAAGCTTCGCAAGGACAACAGCGTGAAGGCCGTGGTCCTTCGCGTGAACTCTCCCGGCGGCAGCGTGAGCGCCTCCGAGAAGATTCGCAGTGCCCTTGACCTCCTTCAGAAGGAGAAACCCCTTGTGGCTTCCTATGGCAATTATGCCGCTTCCGGCGGTTATTGGATCTCCAACGGCTGCTCCCGCATCTTTGCCGACCGCAGCACCGTGACCGGTTCCATCGGCGTCTTCTCAATGATCCCCGAGTTCTCCAAGGTTATCCGCAAAATCGGAGTGGGCATAGAGGTTATCGGTTCCAACAAACACAGTGGGATGCTGAGCCTTATCCGTCCTTTCGATGCTAAGGAGACTGCATATTTGCAGGCTTCGGTTGAGGATATCTACGAGCGCTTCGTCAATCTTGTGGCCGAAGGCCGCGATATGGACAGCAACGCTGTAGATGCCATTGCTCAGGGCCGCGTATGGTCCGGCTCGGATGCCCTCAGGATAGGCCTGGTGGACGAGATCGGCACCCTTGAAGACGCCATCGCCTATGCCGCTTCCCAGGCAGGGCTGGTATCGGCCGATGACTATGTAGTAAGCGCCGCCCCCGCTGTCCCTACCTTTATGGAGCAGCTGCTCAAGGGTATCGGCCAGCTCAAGGAGGAGCCTTCCATCCTTTCCGGCACTCCCTTCGCACCTATGGCATCTTCGGTGGAGGCAGTACTTTCCGAGAAGAATCCCGGACAGGTATTCGCACGTCTTCCTTACTCTCTCGAAATACGCTGATTGATGGAAGAAAAGAAACTGACACCCATGAAATTTCTGCCGGACGTGCAGGAGTTTCCGTGGGGTAAGGCTACTTACCGTCTGGCCGACCTGGGCTTCGTGGATTCAATGGCCTCGGAGGGCTGGCTGGGCGGAAGTACCCTCAGCGACATAATGCAGACTTACCTGGAAAGGGTGGTCGGAGAGAATGCTTTCGAGTGGTACGGCACCCAGTTTCCGGTAATGGTCAAGCAGCTGGATGTACGCGGCCGCACCTCGCTTCACGTCAATCCGGATGACGAGACCGCAGAGCAGCGCTATGACTCCTTTGGAAAAACCGCTCTCTGGTATGTGGAAGAGGCCGGCCCTGAAGCGCGTATTATGATCGGCTTCCGCAGGGATGTCAGTGCTTCCGAGTTCTATGAGGCCTGCGGAAGCGGGAATGTGGAAAAGCTTCTGGCCTGGGTAAGTCCCAAGGCTGGGGAAGCCTATCTGGTTACTCCCGGCCTGGTGCACGCCGCCCAGGACGTGAAACTGCTGGAGATAGCCGAATCGTCCGAGCTCTGGTTCCGTCTTCACGAATGGAATCAAGGCAGTGAAAGGGAAGTACAGCTGGAGGAGGGCCTGGACCTGATAGACTGGCACGCACATAAGATAGAGGTTCTCAAGGGCCCCGGGCTTGCAGTAACTCCTCAGTTCAGCGTAAAGGAAGCGGAACTGACGGCTCCCGCAGCCGTAATCGAGGACGAGCTGGGACTGGGCAGCTTCCTGATTTATATCTGCGTGGCAGGGGAAGCAGCCCTGCGCACTGACGAGCAGTGTTTCCGCTTCGGCAAGGGCGAGCTGGTCCTCGTGCCTTCAGAATCCGGGAATTGTATGCTGGAAGCGGCTGCCCCGGGGACAAAGATCCTGGAAGTCAGGCTGGATCCCCGTCCCGAGCAGGACTCCTATCTTTCATAATATGGCCAGGCTGGACAAATATCTCTGGGCTATACGTGCCTTCAAGACCCGTACGGAGGCTGCAGAAGCCTGCAAGGGTGGAAGGGTGCATATCGGCGGCGTAAGCGCTAAGCCGGCCCGCGAGGTGGCTCCAGGAGATATCCTTCTGGTGCGGAAAGGCCCGGTCCAATATACTTATGAGGTAATCCAGCCCCTCGAGCAGCGGGTGGGTGCCGCCCTCGTTCCCCAGTATGCCCGCAACCTGACTCCCGATTCCGAGCTGCAGAAGCTCCACGCCCCTGTGGAAGTGTTTTTCGTTAACCGAGACCGCGGAAGCGGACGCCCCACCAAGAAGGAACGCCGGGAGATTGACCGGCTTTGGGACAGTATGGAAGGGGAGTAGCTATAGGGCCGATAAGGCCTCGACATCCTTAAGACAACCTACAGCCCATATGATGTCGCCGTCCTCGAAAGGGATGGCGGCATCGGGTATATGGAGATTGCCGTCGCCGCGTTCCACGCCGGCCACAAGGCAGTGGTAGTGGTTGCGGATGCCGCTCTGTCCCAGGGTTTTTCCAAGGAAGGGGCTCTCGGGGCCCACCGGAATACGCCGGAGAATCATCTCGTCTTCGCGGAGATCTTCTGGCAGCGGGGGAACGGAATCGGCCTCCAGGGCCTTGCCGAAGGCTTCAAGCCCGGAATCCGGGCCGATGAGTTGGATGCGGTCGTGAGGGAAGATGCGGTCGTCGGCCTTGGGGATATTGATGCGTCGGGTTCCCCTGAGTATGGACACCACGTGTACGCCGAAGCGCTGCCCGAGCTTGAGCTGCTGCAGGGTTTCGCCGGCCCAGGAGGCCTCCGCCGGGATGTCGAAATCGGCCAGGTGCAGGTCCTTGTCCAAAAGAGGCGCGGCATAGCCGGGAGCCCTTTGTCCCAGGTATTCCTCGCGGAGTTCGCGGGAACGGAGATTGGTCATAAAGGTCTGCTCTATGCGGCGGGAATTCTTCTTGGTAAAGCGGCTGAAAAAAATGAAGCCTGCGATGAGCACGGTGAGAAGGACCAGCAGCGGTACGCCTATGTGGAACAGACGGCCCAGGACATAGAGCACGAAACCCAGGGATATTGCAAAGCGGACCGCTACCGATGCCACCAGAGGGGCCCGGTTGGCCCGGTTCTGCTGCCATAGAGTCCGGAACTGTTCGGAACGGTTCTTCTTGACCATTATGGCCCTTAGGAAGGGCGCCATCACAAGGAGTATTGCCACCGCAGTCACTATCCTGGCCCAGATGTCCGGGAGAAGCTTGTGCATAAGTGGCAGAAGCAATGAAAAACCCAGGGCGCAGGTTGCGATGCACAGGATGCCGTAGATGCCTACGACCTTGCCGATAGCACCCAGATATTGTTTCCAGAGGCTGTCGGCCTTGCCTTCACGGGGCTCCGAAGCGGCTGCGTAACCTTCCAGGAAGTCCTTGACCTTGGCCGGAAGGTGCCTGTCGATGAAATTGTAGACAGGATCGGCAAGGCGTATCATATAGGGCGTCAGGAAGATGGTTATCACCGAAACGGCCACCACTATGGGATATAGGAAATCGCTGGTAACTCCCAGGCTTACTCCCAGGGAGGCAATGATGAAGGCGAATTCGCCTATCTGCGTAAGTGAGAGCCCGCTTTGGACCGCGGTCTTGAGCCTCTGGCCTGAAAGCAGTACGCCCAGGCTGGCGAAGAAGGACTGGCCCAGGATGACGGTGAGTGTGATGACCAGGATGGGAAGCCAGTATTTGGCTATCATAGCCGGATCCACCATCATTCCCACTGATACGAAGAAGATGGCTCCGAAGAGGTCTTTCACGGGTTTTACAAGACGTTCTATATGCTCGGCTTCGAGGGTTTCGGCAAGTATTGAACCCATCATAAAGGCTCCGAAGGCGGCCGAGAAACCGGTCTTGTCGGCTATAACCACCATAATGAAACACAGCCCCAGGGCTACTACCAGGAGGGTTTCGTCGCTCAGGAGCTTCCGCGTGGCCCTGAGTATCAGGGGGATAAGGTAGATGCCCACGACAAGCCACAGTACCAGGAAGAACACCAACTTGAGTATGCTGCCGGCCAGTGCCGCCCCTTCGAAGCTGCTGGAAACCGCCACAGTGGACAGTACGACCATAAGCACGACCGCCAGGATGTCTTCCAGTATGAGCACGGACATAACCAGCGAGGCGAACTTCTTTTTGGAAAGCCCCATATCCTCGAAGGCCTTGTATATGATGGTGGTGGAGGACATCGAAATCATACCGCCCAGGAAAAGGGCGTCCATTTTCCCCCAGCCGAAGGCCGATCCCACGGTGAAACCCAGGAAGACCATCCCCATTATGATCGTGAGGGCGGTGGTGATGGCCGGGCCTCCTGCACGGACTATCTTTTTGAAGCTGAATTCAAGTCCAAGTGCGAAGAGCAGGAAGATAACGCCGATGTCGGACCACACCTTGATGCTGCCTGCATCCATCACCGACGGGGTGAGCGCGAAGTGCGGGCTGGCCAGGAAACCGGCCACGATGTAGCCCAGGACAAGAGGCTGTTTGAACTTCTTGAAAAGCAGGGTCATCACGCCGGCGCATACCAGGATGAGCGCCAGGTCGGCTATCAGCGGGGGCAACTGGCTCATAGTACGCTGTCCAGGAATTCCACGAAGCCGGGGACGGAAAGGTTGTAGCCGCGAGGGCCGGCGAGCACTTTGCCTTCGGGCGAAAGCAAAAGGTAGTTGGGCTGGGCGTTCACCTCGAAGCGGCTGCGCGCTATCTGGGCGTTAACGCTGCCCACGGTCTTGAGCTGCCTGCCTCCGGGCGTGGTGAGCCACTGCTGTTCGGGAAGCCTGGTCTTGTCGTCGGTATATAGGGCTACAATTACGAAATTGTTCCTGAGGCGTTCCAGCACTGAGGGATCGCTCCATACGCGGGCTTCCATTTCCCGGCAGTTCACGCAGCCGTGCCCGGTTATGTCCACGAATACAGGCTTTCCCTGGGCTTTTGCGGCCTCAAGCCCCTCTTCGAGGCTGAAGTAGCCGCTGAGTCCGTGGGGGAGGGACAGCTGAGGGCCATCGGAGACGGGGGCACCGGGCGCGGAGGCATCGGCCCCGATGACGAAATCCTGGGTGCTCATCGGAGGAAGATAGCCGGAGAGGGCTTTCAGGGGCGCTCCCCACATTCCGGGAATGAGGTAGATCACGAAGGCCAGGACGCCTCCTGCAAGCAGCAGCCTGAAGGGGCCGATACCTTTGGATGCTTCCTCGTGCCTGAGCCTGAGGATGCCCAGAAGGTAAAGCGTAAGCAGTATGAAGATGGCAATCCAGATGGCAAGGTATACCTCGCGGTCCAGGATGTGCCAGTGGTAGGTCTGGTCGGCGGTGGACAGGAATTTCATACCCAGGGCCAGTTCCACGAAGCCCAGGACCACTTTGACGCTGCCCAGCCAGCTCCCGCTGCGGAGCTTCCCGATGAGGGAGGGGAAGAGTGCAAGGAGGGTAAAGGGAAGTGCGAATGCGAGCGAGAAGGCCAGCATTGTCACTACTGGCGCGATGAATACACCCCTTGTGGACTGGATGAGGACCGAGCCTACGATGGGACCGGTGCAGGAGAAGGATACCAGGACCAGGGTCAGTGCCAGGAAAAACACCCCGGCAAGGCCGCCTTTGGCCGATTTTGCATCGGTGGCGGTAGTCCAGGACGCGGGCAGGGTTATCTCGAACGCCCCGAAAAAGGACAGGGCGAAAACGAAGAACACCGCAAAGAAGAGCAGGTTAGGGAGCCAGTGCGTGGACAGCCAGTTGAAGATATCGGCCGTGATGGCGTCACCTCCGAGAAGGCGCGTCAACAGCACTATCACCGCTATCGGGACAGTGTACAGCAGGACTATGAAGAGCCCGTACATCAGAGCCTTGAAACGGCCGCGTGCGGGGGAGTCGCTGCTTTTCAGGAAGAAGGACACGGTCATCGGCACCATAGGGAAGACACAGGGCGTCAGGAGCATAGCAAAGCCCCAGAGGATGGCTTCCAGTATGAGGGACCAGAGGCTTCTTACGGGCTTGCTCTCTCCGGCGGAAGACTCGAACTCCTGCTCCTCCGGGAAACCGCAGACCTCGTCCTGGCAGGCAAGCCACGAGATGCTTCCCTTGAGGGTGGCGCCGCCCGGGCGGACATCCTGGGAAAGGACTATGCTGTCGAAATAGACTTCTTCGTCCTTGAAGCTGACGGACCGGCTTTCGCAGCTGAGCGGAGTGAGCACGAAGTCATCGGGCCCGTACTGAAGCTTTACCGCGTTGTACCTGTGATCCGGACCGTAGATATGCATTCCGGGGGCGATGCTGCCCTCTGCCTTCACGTGCCAGATACCGTCGTCGAGGGGGCTGGCCGATACCTTCCAGAGTACCGATGCTTCCTGGGAAAAGGCCGCAAGGCCCGTGCACAGGAGTGCAAGGGCCACGGAGCAGGCTTTCCTGAGGAAACTACTTGGCATAGGCCACCGAACGGGTTTCGCGGATGACGGTGATCTTCACCTGGCCGGGATAGGTCATCTCGTCCTGGATCTTCTTGGCGATTTCGGCCGACAGTTCCTCGGCCTGGGAGTCGCTCACCTGTTCGGCGCCTACGATTACGCGGAGTTCGCGGCCGGCCTGGATGGCGTAGGCCTTAGTCACACCGGCATAGGCCGATGCCAGGTTCTCCATTCCCCTGAGACGTTTGATATAGCTTTCGATAACCTCGCGGCGTGCACCGGGACGGGCACCGGAGATGGCGTCGCCAACCAGCACAAGGGGAGCGTAGAGCGAAGTCATTTCGGTTTCCTCGTGGTGGGCGCCGATAGCGTTGCAGATTTCGGGCTTTTCCTTGTACTGTTCGGCCAGCCTCATACCCAGGAGGGCGTGCGGCAGTTCGGGATCCTCTTCGGAAACCTTGCCGATATCGTGGAGCAGGCCGGCGCGCTTGGCGATCTTGGGATTCAGGCCGAGTTCGGAAGCCAGGATGGCGCAGATGTTGGCCACCTCACGGGAGTGCTGCAACAGGTTCTGGCCATAGGATGAACGGTATTTCATACGGCCGATCATCCTTACGAGCTCCATCGAGAGGCCGTGGATGCCCAGGTCTATGCAGGTGCGCTTGCCGGTTTCGAGGATTTCCTCTTCCAGCTGGCGCTGCACTTTTGCGACCACTTCCTCGATACGGGCGGGATGGATGCGGCCGTCCACCACCAGCTGGTGGAGGGCAAGGCGCGCTACCTCGCGGCGTACGGGGTCGAAGGCGCTCAGGATTATGGCGTCGGGAGTGTCGTCCACCACTATTTCTACTCCGGTAGCGGCTTCGAGAGCACGGATGTTGCGGCCTTCACGGCCTATGATGCGTCCCTTGATTTCGTCGTTTTCGATGGGGAAGGTGGTGACTGCATTCTCGATGGCGGTTTCGGTAGCGGTACGCTGGATTGTGTTGATCACAATGCGCTTGGCTTCCTTGGCTGCGTTCATACGGGCTTCGTCGATGCAGTCGTTGATATAGGCCTGGGCCTGGGTGCGGGCTTCGGCCTTCATCGATTCCATCAGCTGGTTCTTGGCTTCCTGGGCGCTCATTCCGGCAATGGCCTCGATCTGGCGTATGGCCTGGCTGCGCATCTGCTCGCATTCCTGCTCTTTCTCCTTCAGGTTTTGCTCCATAGCCTGCAGCTGGTTGCGCTGGCCTTCCAGTTCGTGGTTTTTCCTATCGGCCTCGGAGAGCTTCTGGTTAAGCTGGCCTTCCTTGCTGCGGATACGGTTCTCGGCGTCCCGGAGCTGGGCGTTTTTCTCGTTTACGCTCTTTTCGTGCTCGCTCTTTAGGGAGAGGAACTTCTCCTTTGCCTGGAGGATGCGCTCCTGCTTTATCTTTTCCCCTTCAAGCTCTGCCTTTTCAAGGATTTCGTCCCTGCGGCCCTTCATAATGGCCCTGCGGACGGGTATGTAAACGGCCAGGGCCGCTGCGGCTCCGGCTGCGATTCCGATGATTAAGCTTAAAATATCCATATAATATATTGAGTATAAAGTTGTTTCTTACTCTATACGGATACTTTGGAAAAAGGAAAAAGCCGCCAGCATCTAGTCAGAAAATCTTAAGTTATAAGATTTGGGTTCCGACCGGTTACTGATATCCCGCGTCCCGCCTCACGGCGGAATCCCCTTGAGGGTAAGTCGGGCCCGTCATCCCCGGCCTGAGAAAACCCGGTACGTTGGTACGCGTTGTTTTCAGCTTTCGATGGGTGGCGGCTTATTGTTTGAGATACGAAACCAGATCGCTTTCCAGGGAGTTTATCTCCTGCTGGCACTTTTCTGCGTCCTTCTGAAGGCGTATGCGTACTACGGCCTCGTTCATCGCTACCATAGACATAAGGTCCATAGCAGTTTTGCCGGGCATTTTCTGCGTGAGGGCAGCCAGGCGCTTGTTGACTGCATCGGCCCCCAGGCGGTAAAGCTGTTCCTGCTCGGGGGTGGCCGCGCTCAGGTTGTAAGTGCGGCCGGCAATCTTTATGCTGATTTTCTGCTCCATCAGTCGCTTTCCAGACAGGAGATACAGGTACCGATCTCCTTGATAATCATATCAAGCTTTTCTTTGGCGGCACTGTTGTCCGCTGCAGGGGAAAAAGCCTGAGCCAGTTCACGGGTTTCAATCTCAGATTCCAATTCCAGGATCCGTTCTTTCAGGGCTGCGGCGTCCTGCCGGCTGGCGCCGAGCTGCTCCCGAAGCGAGGCCGCCTCGGCTTTGCTGCCCTCGTACAGGGCTATGAGCTGCTGAATCTGTTTGCGTATATCTTCCAGCATAAACGCTTTTGCCTGATTTCTGCAAATTTACTAAAAAACTCTTATATTTGTAAACAAAAGCGCTATTTTTGCGCTGCAATTTTTTGACGATATGAAAGATTTCGGATATATCCGCGTGGCTGCGGCTTCACCCAGGGTGAAGGTGGCCGATGTGGAATTCAACCGCGACCGTACCTGCGAGCTCATAGACAAGGCCGTGGAGCAGGAAGTGTCCCTGCTGGTTTTCCCCGAACTCGGTATCAGCGGTTACACCTGCGGGGACCTGTTCGGTACCAGCACCCTCGTAGAGAAGTCGGAAGCGGCCCTGCGCCAGGTGTGCGAGCACACTGCGGGCAAACCCATCACCGTGGTCGTGGGAGCCCCCGTACGCTACAATGACAAGCTGTACAACTGCGCCGTGATAATGTACGGCGGCCAGATCAAGGGCATAGTCCCCAAGATCTATCTCCCTACATACAATGAGTTCTACGAAGCCCGCTGGTTCGCCTCCGGGGCCGATTTCCTTTCGGGCAACGTCCACAGCGAGAAGCTGGGCGGGGTGACAATTTCCCCCAACCTGCTCTTCGAGGCCGGCGGCGCCTGCTTCGCCATAGAGATATGCGAAGACCTCTGGACCCCCCTGCCTCCTTCATCCTTCCATTCGGTGGCCGGCGCGCAGCTCATCGTGAATCTTTCGGCATCCAACGAGGTGCTGCTCAAGCACACCTACCGCAAGAACCTGGTGTGCGAGCAGAGCGCCCACACCCTCACCGGCTATATCTACTGCTCGTCCAATTACGGCGAATCCACCCAGGACCTGGTATACGGCGGTTCCTCGCTCATATACGAAAACGGTACCCTGATGGCGGAGATGGAGCGTTTCACCTCCGATTCGCAAATGATTGTGGCCGACCTGGACGTAGAAAAACTGAGCATCCTGCGCCAGAAGCAGAGCTCCTTCTTCTACATAACCCCCGACGGAACCAAGGCGTGCACCTATGCCCAGCTGTACACCAGGGTGGCCTGCGGCCCTTCCGCCCCCACCGACTTCGGCAAAGCCTTCTTCCGCTATATCGAGCCGCATCCCTTCGTGCCTGCTGGCAGCCCCGTGGATATGCGCGAACGCTGCCAGGAGGTGTTCAACATCCAGGTCCAGGGCCTGTGCTCCAGGCTGGAGCACCTGAACATGAAAAATGCGGTTATCGGCATATCCGGAGGCCTTGACAGCACACTTGCCCTGCTGGTGACGGTGAGGGCTTTCGACCGGCTGGGCCTGTCCCGAAAGGGCATCCTTGGGGTAACTATGCCCGGGCTGGGTACTTCGGAACGCACCAGGAGCAATGCCGATGACCTTATGGAAGCCCTTGGAATCAGCTCGAAGCAGATTTCGGTGGTCCCGGCGGTGGAGCAGCATTTCCGCGACATCGGCCACGACCCTTCGGTGATAGATGCGACTTATGAGAATTCCCAGGCGAGGGAACGCACCCAGATCCTGATGGACCTGGCCAACCAGACCGGCGGCCTGGTGGTCGGGACGGGCGACCTTTCCGAACTTGCCCTTGGCTGGTGCACCTACAACGGCGACCATATGAGTATGTACGCCGTAAACGCCTCGGTGCCCAAGACACTGGTCCGCAGCCTCTGCAGCTGGGCCGGAGAAAGCGGCATCGTTGCCGCTAAGACAGGGGAGCGCGATATCCGTGACATCCTTGCCGATATAGTGGCAACCCCCATCTCCCCCGAACTCACCCCGGCAAAGGACGGCGAGATAGCCCAGCTTACCGAAGACCTGGTGGGCCCGTACGAGCTGCACGATTTCTTCCTCTACCACTTCTTCCGCTTCGGAGCTTCCCCTGAGAAGATACTTTTCCTCTCCGGCAAGGCTTTCGGGGACAAATACAGCGAAGAAGTGCGCAAGCACTGGCTCACGCACTTCTTCCGCAGGTTCTTCGGCCAGCAGTTCAAGCGTTCCTGCCTGCCGGACGGCCCCAAGGTGGGCTCGGTATCGCTGTCTCCCCGCGGGGACTGGCGTATGCCGTCCGACGCGCAGTGGAAGCTCTTCGGCCTATAGGGACTCTATCAGTTTTTCGAAAAGGATGGTCATCCGGTCCGCGGCGGCATCGGCAGCCTTCACTATGGCTTCGCCGTCGGTGACGTAGTCCTCGTTCTGGGTGTCGTGGGCTACGTCGGTTATCACCGAGATGCCAAATACAGGAATGCCGCTGTGACGGGCCACGATGGTCTCGGGAGTGGTGCTCATACCCACGGCATCGGCCCCGATGGTCCTGAAGTAGCGGTACTCGGCGGGGGTTTCATAGCTGGGGCCGGAACAGGCCACATATACACCTTTCTGCAGGCGGATTCCCTGGGATTCGGCGATTCCGAAGGCCCGGCGGATGAGCTGGGGGTCGTAGGGACGCGTCATATCGGGGAAACGGGCGCCGAAACTGTCCAGGTTGGGCCCGATGAGGGGATTGGGCAGCAGGTTGATATGGTCGGTGATTATCATCAGGTCTCCTACCCTGAAGGCAGGATTGGTGCCGCCGGCTGCGTTGGAGACGAACAGGGTCTTGATTCCCAGGCTTATCATCACGCGGACGGGGAGCACTACCTGGTCCATCGGATAACCCTCGTAGAAATGGATGCGGCCCTGCATCGCAATGACGCATTTGCCGCCCAGCTCACCTACGATGAAATTGCCCTTGTGGCCGATGGCGGTGGAGTGGGGGAAACCGGGGAGGTCCCGGTAGGAGACGACTTTGGGGGAGGCTATCTTATCGGCCAGTTTTCCGAGGCCGCTGCCAAGGATTATGCCAACCTCCGGGCGGGCGTCGCCGATGGCGTCCCGCAGGCACTGCGCCGCTGCCTGAATAGTCTGTAGCTTTGTCATAGTGTTGTTTCGGAGGGACTATGAAAGTCCCGTTTTCTAGAATTCTTCCTGAGCTCCGTCCTGATCCTCGTGGCTGTACTGGCGGATGGGCTCGTCGTGCAGAAGGTCGTGAAGGATATAGTGGACGGCATCCTGGAGGCCCTCGGCGAATTTCTCGAAATCCTCCTTGTATAGGAAAATCTTGTGCTTGTCGAAGCTGAACGAGCCGTCGCGCTCCACGCGGCGTTTGCTTTCGGTGATGGTCAGATAATAGTCGTTGTTGCCCTTGGTGGTCTTGACATCAAAGAAGTAGGTACGCTTTCCCGCCCTGACCGGTTTGGAGTAAACATCATCCGAGTTGCGCTCCTGGGCGCGTCCCCGGTCGTAATCTTCACTGTACATTGCGTATAGACATTAAGTAAGTTATCCTTGCAAATGTAGGGAAATTATTGTAAAAAACACTATCTTTGCACATAATTTTGTTTGACGTTATGCTAAACCGACGTATCCTTAGAATCAAGGCGTTCAAGGTCCTGTACTCCTATGCGGAGAATCCGGACCTGAGCCTTAAGGAGGCGCTTGCCAACCTGGATACCTCCTGTGCGGCCACACGGGACCTCTATCTGTACCTGATGGACCTTATTCCCGCGCTCACCGCCGAAGCCGCGCGGCGCACAGAAGCCGCCCGCGGCAAGTTCAATCCTACCGAGGAGGACCTCAATCCCAGGCTCAAATTCGTACAGAATACCATAGCCCCGCTTCTGGAGGGCAATCCGGACTTTACGCGACTGGTCGCAAAAAAGAAATTCTCCTGGGACCAGATTGACGTGTTCCTGAACAAACTGTACTCCACCCTGAAAGTCCGCGACTGGTTCCAGGACTATCTGGACGCTCCCGGACAGTCAGTGAAGGGCGACGCCGCCCTGATGAAGCAGATCTTCGAGCGCGAACTGGAAGACAGCGAGGACCTTCAGGCCATATTGGAAGACATCTCCATCCACTGGAGCGACGACCTCCCCTATGCCCTCATAGCCTGCATTCATTCCCTGGACGAGATGGCCCGCAGCGGAAACTGGAGCTATCCTCCGCTTTACCAGAGCGAGGCCCTGAAGGGCCGCGGTGTCGGGGCCGATTCCGACTCCGATTTCGTGCACAGCCTCCTCACCACTGCCTACGGCCGTTTTTCGGAGTATTCGGCAATGGTGGCCGACACCGTCTCCAAATGGGACCGCGACCGCCTGTACACCACGGACATCGTGCTCATAGCTATGGGCCTTGCCGAAGCCGAGGCCTTCCCCGAGATTCCGGTGAAGGTGAGCATCAATGAATACGTGGAGATTTCCAAGTACTACTCCACCCCCAAGAGCCGCAGCTTCGTGAACGGCCTGCTGGACCGTCTCATCAAGGACCTGGAGGCCCAGGGGCGCATAACCAAGACAGGAAAAGGTTTAAATTAATCATACACGATGAATACTATCTTCTACACCCTTCAGGCTGCCCAGCAGCCCGCCGGCGGCGGCGCTTCAATGTGGATAATGCTGCTGGCCATCTTCGTAATTATGTATCTCTTTATGATCCGTCCCCAGCGCAAGCAGCAGAAAGAACTCCAGAAGTTCCGTGACGGTCTCCAGAAAGGTGACAAAGTGGTTACCGTAGGTGGCATTTACGGCGAAATCGTGGAAGTGAAGGACAAGACCGCCCTCATCAAGGTGGACGGCGACGTCAAGCTCCGCGTAGACAAGCAGAGCCTCGTCAAGGACTTCTCCGAAGCCGAACAGGGCGCAGCCAAGTAAGGCCGATGTCCCTGCGCGAGCGCATCAGCGGTGTACGTGAGACACTGAGCCGCTCCTGGGTGCTGCTGGTCATCTCTCTGGTGCTGGCGGCACTTATCTGGCTTATGTCCAACCTATACCGTCAGTATTCCGGCACGGTGAGCGTGCCGGTCATCGGCATATGCAATATTGACGGGCACCGCAGGGAATCGGTGAATACCGCCGTGGTCAGCGCCCGCTGCCGTACCCAGGGATACCGCTTGGTGAGGGAGCAGAGCCGCCGCGAGCGCCGTCCTGTGAAGGTTGTCTTCGACAAGGGAGACCTGCACCGTATCGGCCCTGACGTATTCTGCATAGTCGGAGGTGCGAAGAACTCCTATGCCGGCGCCTTCTTCGGAGAAGAGACCAGCGTGGAGGCCTTCATAACCGATACCCTCCGCTTTATCTTTCCTGCCGAAAACCATAAGAAGGTCCCGGTGCACGTTCCCCAGAGCATAGTCTGCCGCTCCCAGTATATGCAGAGCGGCCCGCTTAGGGTACAGCCGGATTCGGTTACGGTTTACGGAGAAGATGCGCGGCTGGAAGCCGTCGAGAAGGTGGATGCCGTAAGGCTCAGCCTTGGCGACGTGCACGAAGCGGCCCACGGAATGCTGCGCCTGCAGATTCCGGAAGGCGTGCGCTGTTCGCACGATCAGGTGAGCTACGAACTCCCCGTGACCCGTTATGTGGAACTGCGCAGCCAGGTTTCGGTGGAAGTGTGGAATGCCCCGGCAGGCCATAAGATCCAGGTATTCCCTCCCGTGGCCGATGTGGTGCTTCTCTGCGCCTTCCCCGTGTCCCGTGACCCCCTGTCTTCGTTCAAACTGTACATAGACTACAGGGATTTCGCCTCGTCCCTTACCGGACGCTGCGTACCCAGGACCCTGCGTCTTCCCGCCGGAGTGCTCCAGTACCGGGTTTCTCCGGAAGTTTTCGACTGCATAGAAAGCCTATGAGCGTCCCCACAGTCCTCGTTACCGGCGGAATAGGGAGCGGGAAAAGCCTGCTCTGCAGTATGCTGTCGCAGCGCGGAATACCCGTCTACGACTGCGACGGCAGCGTCCGCAGGCTCTATGACAGCTGCCCCGGCCTGCTGGAAGGGGTTGAAGAGCTTGTCGGAGAGCCCCTCAGGCTTGAGGGCGGCGGCCTGGACCGCAGGAAATTATCGGCCCTCATCTTTTCGTCGGACAGCCTCAGGGAGGCGGTGGAGGACCTGGTATATCCCGTCCTCAAGGCCGATATCCTCCATTGGAACAGCCTCCAGGGGGAGGAACTGCCCTTCGTCGTGCTGGAATCGGCCATTATGACGGAAAAGCCCATTTTCGATTCCCTCTACGACGCCTGCGTGCTGGTGGATGCCCCGGAGAATTTGCGCATCCAAAGGGCCGCGCTCAGGGACGGAAGCAGCGGAGACGCCATACGCGAAAGGATGGCGGCTCAGCATATCTCCCCGGAAAAGGCCGATGCGGTAATCCTGAACGACGGCACTCCGGAGCAGCTCCGCGCCCGTATGGAAAGCCTCTTTTTTGATAAAAATAGCTACATTTGTAAATTGATAAAAGAAAGAATATGAAAACCGATCTTGCAAGAATCCTTTCCGTGCGCGGACAGCACGGCCTTTTCCGCTATATAGCCCAGTCCCGCAGCGGGGCCATCGCAGAGAGCCTGGAAGACGGCCGCCGCAGTAACTTCGCCGCCGGTGCCGGTATCACCACCCTTGCCGATATCTCCATCTACACACAGGAAGGTGAGCTCAAGCTCCAGGAAGTGTTCGGAAAGCTCCACGAAGTGCTTGGCGACAAGGCCGCACCCTCGGCAAAGGACGATGCCGCCGCCATCAAGGCCCTCTTCGAGAAAGCCATTCCCAGCTACGACGGCGACCGTTTCTACCTCTCCCATATGAAGAAGGTGGTAGAGTGGTACAATCTTCTGAAAAACTTCGCCTCCCTGGACTTTATGACCGACGAGGAGCGCGAGGCCGCCCAGCAGGAGGAAGACTAGTCATATGAAACCCAGCCTGCAGGTAATCACTCTCGGCTGTTCCAAGAATACCGTGGACAGCGAGCATCTGCTGTACCAGATAAGGGATGCCTACGATATAGTCCCCGAGGGCGAAGAATGCCCGCATCTGGACGTACAGCTCATCAATACCTGCGGCTTCATCGGCGATGCCAAGGAGCAGAGCATCCAGACTATACTGGAGGCCGTAGCCCGCAAGAAAGAGGGCCTTGTGGACCGCCTGCTGGTCTTCGGCTGCCTTTCCCAGCGCTATTCCGACGAACTGCCGTCCCTGATACCCGAAGTGGACGGCTGGTTTGGCGCAAGGGAGCTGGAGCCCCTGGTAAAGGCCCTCGGTTGCCGCTATGACGCGGCACTCAGTTCCCGCCGTGTACGCAGCGACGCCCGTCTGCCCTACGCCTTCCTGAAGATATCGGAAGGCTGCGACCGCCGCTGCTCCTACTGTGCCATCCCCTTCATCCGCGGCGCCCACCGTTCCGTTCCCATCGAGGAACTCGTGAGCGAGGCACGCTCCCTTGCCTCGGAAGGCGTAAGGGAGCTGGTAGTCATTGCCCAGGACACCACCTATTACGGCCTGGACCTCTACGGCAAGCGCTGCCTGGCTCAGCTTCTGAGGCGCCTGAGCGAGGTTGAAGGCATAGAGTGGATACGCATTCACTACTCCTATCCGGCCGCCTTCCCCGAAGACGTGCTGGACGAAATGGCGTCCAATCCCAAAGTATGCCGGTATATGGACATACCGCTGCAGCACATCTCGGACAGTGTGCTTTCCAAGATGCACAGGGGAGTGGACGGCGCCTGGACCAGGGAACTGATACGCCGGATGAGGGAAAGGGTCCCCGGAGTGGTGCTGCGGACCACATTCATAGTCGGACACCCCGGCGAGACTTACTCTGAATTCAAGGCCCTGGAGGACTTTGTCCGTGAAGCCGCCTTCGAAAGGATGGGCGCTTTCGCCTATTCCGAGGAGGAAGGTACCTACGGTGCGAAGAATCTTAAGGACAGCGTATCGGCCCTGACCAAAAAAAGAAGGCTGGAGCGCCTGATGGAGCTTCAGCGCGGCATATCCCTTGCATACAACCAGTCCCGGATCGGCAGCGAAGTGAGCGTGCTTGTGGACAGCTTTTCCGACGGCATTCTGGTATGCCGGAGCGAGTTCGAGAGCCCCGAAGTGGACGGCGAGATACTCGTGAAGTATACCCCGGAGGCCTTTGACGGAGTGGAGCCCAATTCCCTGGTAGGGGAGTTCATCAAGGTGCGCATCTGCTCTGCCGACGAATATGACTTGACTGCAGAACCAGTATGAAAAAGTTCATCATCAGTTTAGCGGCGGCACTCCTTGTCCTGGGGTGCTCGCCTTCGGTCTACACCCAGTATCTGGAAGTCAGGGGCGCATCGGCCTCGGGGCTTTCGCTGGGCCGCAAGAGCATTTCCATCTCCTATATGGAGGGGCCTGATTCGACCTTCGACAGGTCGGCGGCATCGGCCCTTGCAAGGGCGCTGGAGAAGGATTATTTCGGCGGGAACGAATGCATCGGCATTTACAGCGTCCCCGTTTCCGACAGCGTTTCCCTCTCCTCGATGCACAGCCTGGTGATGGATACGGAGGGCGACGTGGTCTTCCTCCTGAATTCCAGCCTGGGCAAGGTTACGCTTGACGGCAATACGCCTCTGAGCGGCGCCACGTCGGTCGATTCGGCCTATGTGGCAAAAGTCAAGGTGCCCATTTCCACCCGCCTCTGGGTATATGACAGTATGGGGGAGGACAAGGTCCATACTTTCCGCGGCTCCACCGTCCTGGAACCGGCCGTGCCCAATAACGGTATGATTACCGACGACGGAATCGGGATGCTGGCCCTGAAGGAAGTGAACGGCAGCGAAGGTGCCGGGAAACTGGGCGAAAAGATATCCCGCCGCTTCCTGTCCAAGTGGAACACCGAGGGATTCAGCTGGTATTATTTCGAGGATTTCTCCCAGGATACCTGGGTAAAGGCCCTCGAGAAGGCTTCAAAGGGACAGTTTGCCGATGCCGTGGACGGCTTCGCACCCCTTCTTAAGAACCGCGACCCCCTCAAGAGGGCCTGTGCCTGCTATAATATAGCTATGGCCTTCTTCCTGATGGAGGAGCCGGAAACTGCCGGAGTATGGCTTGACAAGGCCGATGCATTAGAGAATCTGAGCCTTTCCGCGGGGCTCCGTTCACGCATCCAATCGGCCCGAAAATAAATTGGAAATCTTCCATTTTTTGAGTATCTTTGCACGATTTAAGAAAAACAATAATTCTCTAACAAAAATATGGCAAACATCGATCTCAAACAGTACGGCATCAAAGGCGTGAAGGAAATCCTTTACAACCCTACGTACGAGGTTCTTTACAACGAAGAAACCAAACCCGGTCTGGAAGGCTTTGACAAAGGTCAGGTAACCGAGCTTGGCGCTATCAACGTGATGACCGGCGTATACACCGGCCGCTCGCCCAAGGACAAGTACATTGTCTACGACAAAACCACCAAGGAAGGTGCACCCGGCGAAATCTGGTGGACTACCGAAGGTTATCCCAACGACAACCACAAAATGTCCGTAGCTACCTGGAAGGTGGTCAAGAAGCTCGCCCAGCAGCAGCTCAGCGGCAAGCGTCTCTTCGTGGTTGACGGTTTCTGCGGCACCCACGCCGACACCCGTATGAAGGTCCGCTTCATAATGGAGGTCGCCTGGCAGGCCCATTTCGTGACCAATATGTTCATCCGTCCCAAGAACCAGAAAGAGTTCGACCAGGAGCCCGATTTCGTAGTCTACTGCGCTGCAAAGGCAAAGGTGGACAACTACAAGGAGCTGGGTCTCCGCAGCGAAACCTGCGTGGCCTTCAACGTGACTTCCCGCGAGCAGGTTATCCTGAACACCTGGTACGGCGGCGAAATGAAGAAGGGTATGTTCTCGATGATGAACTACTACCTTCCCCTGAAGGGCATCGCTGCTATGCACTGCTCGGCCAATACCGATATGAACGGTGAGAACACCGCCATCTTCTTCGGACTGAGCGGCACC
>JAGCYC010000037.1 GCA_017961015.1 Bacteroidales bacterium
CTCAGGCGGCCGGAGGAGAAGAAGCTGGACAGGGAGAAAAGGCTGCGCTTCTGCTCGCCGTCGGCAAAGAGTCCGCGGGAATAGCCGCTCTGTTCGGCCTCCCTGGAGATGCGTTCGTTGTCGTAGACGGGGATTCCGAGTTTCCGGCCGATGGCCTGCGCCACATAACCTCCGCCGCTGCCGAAACTACGGCCCACATTGATGATAGTATTGCCCATATGGTATCAGATTTGACTTCCGAGTATTGAGGGATCGTCGCCGTCTTTCATACGCGACAGCTTGCGCAGCAGGATCCAGCCCATTATGGCTGTCACTATGGCGGCGAGACCGTCCGAAATGGGGAAACTGTACCACACTCCGGATTCCGATTCCAACGCCGCCGGAAGGATGTATATGCAGGGAAGAAGGAAGAGCAGCTGGCGGGACAGCGAGAGGAAGATACTCTTCTTCACCATCCCCAGGCACTGGAACAGGTTGGAGGTCACCATCTGGAAACCTACTATTCCGAACAGCGGATTCATCTGTCTCAGGCCCTTGGCCGCAAGCTGCTTGAGGGTTTCGTCATTGGTGAAGAGCGAGACTGCCGGAACGGAGAGGAACTCCGACACCAGGAAGCCCACGATGCTCACCAGAGTGGCCCAGAGCGCGGTCTGGATAAAGACGGAACGCACCCTGGAGTACAGCCTTGCGCCGTAGTTGTAGCCCGCGATGGGCTGCATTCCCTGGTTGAAGCCCATCACCACCATCACGAAGAGGAAGGTGATGCGGTTCACTATTCCGTAAGCGCCCAGGGCAAGGTCGCCGCCCCACTTGACCAGCTGCTGGTTGATGAAGAGCACCACGATGCAGCCGGCTATGTTCATCAGGAAGGGACCCATACCTATAGCGAGGGAATCCTTGGCAATGCGCCAGTCCACCTTGAAAACCTTGATGGAACGCGGCAGGTGCAGGAAACGCTCAGGATTAAGGAAATAGTACAGGGTATAGCTCAGGGCCATTGCCTGACAGAGGACCGTGGCCACGGCGGCACCACGTATCCCCATCCCCAGCACATAGATGAACACCGGGTCCAGGATGGCGTTTGAGATTACCGTAAAGAGCGTAAGCCCCATAGCCAGCCTCGGGTTGCCCGACGAGCGCACGATGCTGTTCAGGCCGAAGTACAGGTGCGTCACGGCATTGCCTATGGCTATGATTTCCATATACTGCCGCGCATAGGGCAGGGTGCCTTCAGTAGCCCCGAAAAAGCGCAGGATGGGATCCATCCAAAGCAAGGTTATCAGGGTGAAGGCCAGGCCGGTTATGATATTCAGGCTGATGTCGTTGCACAGGACCTTTTCCGCCACCTTGTAGTTCCGCTGGCCAAGCAGGACCGATATCATCGTAGCGGCTCCCACGCCCACCAGCGTACCGAAGGCGGTGGAGATGTTCATCAGGGGGAAGGTTACCGCAAGGCCTGCGATGGACAGGGACCCCACACCGGGAATATGGCCGATGAAGATGCTGTCCACCATATTGTACAGGGACGACGCCGTCATCGCGATAATCCCCGGAACGGCGTACTGCCTTATGAGCGAACGGATTGGCTTGGTGCCCAGCTCGGTAGGGACGCTGCTACTCATCGGCAGCCTCCGCAAAGCTAAGGTCGAAACGCAGGATGGCGTAAGGCGGGATGGTCTTGCCGTTGCCGGAACTGCCGTAGCCAAGGTCGTGGCAGAAGATTGCGACGCCCTTCTCGCCGGGATACTTCATCTGGGCCAGGGCGCCCTTGAAGCCATCCACCAGATTGGAATTGCCGCTCATCGAAATGGTGGCGTAGCTGTCGGAAAGCTTGATCTTGACCTTGCCGTAAGTGCGGGCGGAGTTCCATATACCGGCGTCCTTGGCCACTTTTTCCACCGTAGTGTCAAAGAGCTGGCCTCCCACCACGGTACCAGTATAATCCAGGCCGATGCTGGCGTCCGTGGCAAGTTCCTCCTTGCCCTGGATGGAAGCCTGGTCAGGGATGAAATAGAAGATGTCGGCGGCGCCGGAAGCGTCGTTGAAGCTCACGGGATTGATGTCCGGGCCGAAGTTGGCGCTCACGTAATCCTTGAGCTCCTGCCGGGTGGCGGCGACGATATCCTCCACCTGGCCGCCGTAGCGTATGGTATATACCAGGCTGGCCCCGCCGGGGCAGTTGTCCTTGTATTCCTTCTGGCTGGAGTAGCGATTGGTGGTGAGCATCCACAGGGGAATCAGGGCGGTGCGCTCACCTCCCTCCTTCATACCCTTGAGCATAGCTTCCTGCCCCGCATAACCGCTGGATACGTTCATCACACGGTAGCCGTAGTAGTTTGCCGGGGAATAGTTTCCCAGCTGCTTGTCCAGTTGCTCCTCATAGCAGGCGCTCACGCCGCCGGACAGGCTGCGGACCACCAGGATCACCTTGCTGTAGGGCTTGGAGGCATCCCACTCGGCACCGGTGCCGGGCTTGTCTTCAAGGATGCATATCCCGTCCTCGCCGATGCTCTTTCCGGGATGGTACGTGGCCAGCCATTCATCCAGATATTTCTGGACTTTGTCGGCGGTGGATTCGGGGTCCTGCTTGGCGGCGCAGCCGCTCAGGCAGGCCGCAAGCGCTATCATATACAGAGTTTTCTTCATCTTCAATTACTTATGGACTCTACCCAAATGTGGTAAACCAGGGCGCTTCTTGCAGGAATCGTGCCCAAGGCGGAGTTGCCGTAACCCAGTTCGCCGGTGAAAAGGACATAGCCCTCGTCGCCTTCCTGCACACCGTAAAGGCCCTGCAGAAGGCCCTCCACGAGGCCTTTCTCCAACTTGAGGGTGGCTATCTGGAACTGGCTGGCGTCGCTCAGCGACCAGCCGGCGCCTTCGGCGACATCGGCCTTGTTGGTGGCTACCAGGTTGCTGTTAGATATGGTGGCCGAGCTGAGCACGTAGCAGGCATAGTAAAGCTTTACCGTACCGCCCCAGAGCAGCGAATCCGGAAGGTTCCTGGTATCGTTGAGGGTAAGGCGGTAGGCGCCGCCGGTCTTGGTGAGGGTGGCGGTGTCATCGGCCTTCATCTGGGCTGCCACGAAACTCTCGATGGTGGTCTGCTGGCGGTCATAGGTGGCGCGGAGGGCCTCCTTGGCACAGGAAGCCGCAGCGGCGATGCACAGCAGTATGACAATTATCCTTTTCATCCGAGGAAAGTCTTGAGGGCTTGCTCCACGTAGCCGGGGACCTCTTCCCGCGAGGCTACGTCTTCGCCTATTATTATCTTGCCTCCGGCGGCCTGCTCGTGACCCCCGCCGTGGAAGAAGCGCTGCGAGCACTCGCGGGCGCTCACTCCGGGCTTGGAGCGCAGCGAAACGCGGAAAATGCCGCCTTCTTCCTCCTTGATGAAGGCGCTCAGCTTTACCCGGCCGATGCTCAGGGGCATATTCACCACGCCCTCGGTTTCCCCGTCACGGAGGTCAAATTCGCGTCTGACCTCCCTGGGGAGTATCATCCAGGCGGCGGGGCCGTCCACCTTGAGGCCCTCGGTAAGGAGCCAGCCGGTGATGCGTACCCGGTTTTCGCGGCCGCTCTGATACAGGCGGCGGACTATCAGATCCCTGTCCACTCCGGCTTCCAGGAGCTGCGAAGCCATACGGAGGGTGGAGGGATAGGTGGAATTGGCAAAATTGTTGGTGTCGGTGGTCATTCCCGCCATAAGGGCCGATGCGCAGTCGAGGGGCATCCTGGCCCCCACCGAAGTGAGTATCCAGTACAGCAGTTCCGAGGCCGATGACACCTCCGTCTCCGAAAACACCAGGTCGAATTCTTCGCTGCAGGGGCCCACGTGGTGGTCTATCAGGATCTTGGGGGCCTTCGAGGAGCGGGCTGTATCGGCCAGGCCTTCGGTGCGGGCGAAGCCGTTGGCATCGGCCAGGATTATCAGGGAAGCGCCGCTCAGGAAAGAGAGGGCTTCGGGATCCGGGCCTATGTACAGGGGGCAGTCGTCGGGGACGATGAAGGAGATGCCGTCTCCGGGATTGTCCGGAAGCAGGACGGCGGCGTCTTTCCCAAGGCCTTCGCGCAGCCAGCTTGCCATTGCCGATGCCGATCCCAGCGCATCTCCGTCGGGATGGGTATGCGTGAGCACAGCCACGCTCTGCGAGGCTTTTACCAGCGCCACGAGACGCTGCAACTGCTCCGTTGTGAAGGCTTTCATCCTTGTCTTATTTTGCAGGGGCAAATTTACAAAATATATTGCTTTTGATAAATGATTTTTCTAACTTTGTCCCCAAGTTTTGAAAATTATAACAAATCGCATAATGAATAAAACTGTCAAGATTATCCTGGAAGTTGTCCTGGCCGTACTGGTGGTCCTCGTGGCCTGGGCCATTGTCCGCAGCATCCAGAAACCCGTGAATTTCAACAAGGAAGTAGCCGCCCGCAGTCACGTGGCCATCCAGAGGCTCAAGGACATCCGCACCCTCCAGGTTGCATACAAGGGCGTTAACGGCAAGTTCACCTCCACCATCGATTCCCTCAAACTGTTCTATGAAAACGGCAAGATGGACATCGTTATGCAGATTGGTTCAAACGACGACTCCCTGGCAGTCGCCAACACTATGGCCGTGAAGAAGGCCAACCGCCGTCTCAAGCCCGAACAGCTCACCGCAAAGCTTCAGGAGCTGTACGAGCAGGGTCAGAAAGTGGTGTTCTCCATCACCACCCAGATCCCCGTGAAGGACACCCTCTTCCACAACCGCCCGGACTTCTGCATAGACTCCCTGGCCTTCATCCCCTTCTCCGGCGGACAGCCCACCGAGATGGAAGCCACTGTAAAGACGGTTTCCGGTGTGAAAGTTCCCCTTTTCGAAGCCCGTATGCCTTACAAGGCTCTGTGCAAAGGTCTTGACAACCAGCTTCGCATAAACCTCGATGCCGAGCGCAGGGACCAGAACAAGTACGAAGGCCTGCAGGTGGGCAGCATATCGGCCCCCAACAACAATGCCGGCAACTGGGAATAATATTGCCTCAGAGATATCCATCCAAGTTTCCTTGGGTGGATTTTCTTTTGTCCGCAGCGGCCCCGACGGCCAGGCGGAACGTTCGCCCTGGCTCGGAGCGGAAAGGGTGTTCAACCTCCCGGAGCTCCAGCAGCGCTACTCCCGCGTGGATTTCTCCCTGCTCACCCCCAAGGTGGCCCTTGTCCCGGAGCCTTTCTTCGCCCCGGAGGGTGCCCGCAGCGCCCTGGAACAGGTATGCGCCCTGGACCCCGAAGACAAGGTGGAATGGGTGAAGATCCCCGCCCAGCAGGCCGTCCTCATCTATTCCAACAGCATAGGCGAAAGCCTCTCGCGCGTCCTGTCCCAGACAGTCCTGGACCTGGACGGAAACCCCGCTCCGGTGCTTCCGGAGATGTACTGGCTGCTGGAACAGCTGCCCCTTATCCAGGAGTACAACAAGATCGTGCTTTCCTGGCAGGACGGCTGGCTGCACCTGGTGATCGCCCAGGGCAAGACGCTCCAGCTTGCGAACGTATTCCAGGCCCCGGATTTCACCACCGCCCAGTACTTCCTCTTCCTCGCCCTCAAACGGCTCCAGCTTAACCCGGAGGTGAGCACCGTATGCGTGCGCACTCCGCTGGATATGGAGTCTGAAATGTCGCTGTACCGCTACTTCAAGGCCGTAGTTCAGCTGTAATGAGGATAATCGGAGGCAGCAAGAAAGGAAAGCTCATAATGCCGCCGGCCTCCTACAAGGCGCGGCCTACCACCGACTTTGCCAAGGAAGGCCTCTTCAACATCCTGGACAACGAGTACGAATTCCAGGATCTGAAGGTGCTGGACCTTTTCGGCGGCACCGGTTCCATAGCCTTCGAATTCGCCTCCCGAGGCGCCGCCCGGGTATATTCCGTGGAAATGGCCCGCGAAAACGCCAGCTTCATAAAGACCGAAGCCGCCCGTCTGGGCCTGGACGCCGTTGTGATGGTACGGGACAATGTCTTTGACTTCCTCCCCATCTGCCGCGAAAAATTCGACCTTATCTTTGCCGATCCGCCCTATGCCCTGGATGGCCTGGAGCGGCTTCCGGACATCATATTTTCCCTTGACCTCCTGCATCCGGAATGCTATTTCATCCTGGAGCACGGAGGCAATTACAGTTTCAGGGAGCATCCGCATTTCGTAAAAGAGCGCAGCTACGGACGCGTCCATTTCAGCTTTTTTGCCTGATGGTTTCGTTTCTTCTGAGTATCCTGGCCCTGGTTCTGGGCTACATTTTCTACGGCGCGGTGGTGGAACGTATGTTCCGCCCGGACCCTAAGCGCCCTACCCCTGCCATCACCAAGGCCGACGGGGTGGATTTCGTCGCCCTTCCCAGCTGGAAGGTCTTTATGATCCAGTTCCTGAACATAGCCGGGACCGGACCTATCTTCGGCGCCATAATGGGCGCCAAATTCGGCCCTGCAAGCTATCTGTGGATAGTTTTCGGCTGCATCTTCGCCGGAGCCGTCCACGACTTTATGTGCGGTATGCTCTCGATGAGGAACGGCGGAGCCGGCTTCCCCGACCTTGTCGGAAAATACCTGGGCAAGGGCGCCCGCAGCGTGATGCTGGTATTCTCGCTGCTGCTCCTGCTGCTGGTGGGAACGGTCTTCGTGTACAGCCCCGCCCTCATACTCGGCCACGTGGCCGGCGACGGCACGCGCACTGCCATTATGATATGGGTGGGCGCCATCTTCCTCTATTATGTAGTGGCGACGCTCCTTCCCATCGACCAGCTCATCGGCCGGCTGTATCCGGTCTTCGCCTTCGCCCTGCTGTTTATGGCGGCGGCCCTGCTGGTATGCCTGCTTGTAAAATGGCCTTCCCTTCCCGAACTCTGGGACGGCCTGGGCGGCTGGAACGAGAAGGCCGGGATCGGCAGCCAGCCCATCTTCCCCTGCCTTTTCATCACCATAGCCTGCGGCGCAGTTTCCGGCTTCCACGCCACTCAGAGCCCGCTTATGGCCCGCTGCCTGAAGAACGAGAAGATGGGACGTCCGGTCTTCTACGGCTCAATGATAACCGAAGGCCTGGTGGCCCTCGTTTGGGCTGCAGTGGCTTCCTGGTTCTTCTTTGACGGAGGCGCCCAGGAACTGGGGGCTCCGGCATCGGCCCCGGCTCCTGCGGTGGTTACCGCGGTATCCAAGGGCTGGCTGGGCGTATTCGGCGGCGTACTTGCAATGCTGGGCGTGGTGGCGGCTCCCATCACCTCCGGCGACACCGCCTTCCGCAGCGCCCGCCTCATCATCGCCGATTTCTTCCACTCCGAACAGAAAAAGCTGGCCCGGAGGCTCCTGATAGCCGTTCCGATGTTCCTTGGATCGGCCCTCCTGCTATGGTACAGCATTGCCGATGAAAACGGCTTCAACAACATCTGGCGCTACTTCGGCTGGAGCAACCAGACCCTTGCGGCCATAATGCTCTGGACCGCCACCGCCTACCTGGTGCAGCGCGACAGGGGCGGCCGTCCCTGGTACCTGCTCACCCTGCTCCCCGCCCTCTTTATGACCGCCACCTGCACCACCTTCATCCTGGTGGACAAGATAGGCTTCGGGGTAAGGGCTTCAGCGGCTCCTGTCATCGGCCTGTGCACCTTCGCCGTGGGCGCCATCCTTTTCTATTTACTGAAACACTTTAAAGTCAAATAATTATGCTGGACAAAGAACGCGGGCTGTACGTTGCCCATTCCGCAAACGGACCTATCTCCATCCTTGGTAAAATGGCCAACCGACACGGCCTTATCGCCGGTGCCACCGGAACCGGAAAGACGGTAACCCTGCAGGTGCTGGCCGAAACCTTCTGCCAGGCCGGCGTCCCCTGCTTTATGGCCGATATGAAAGGCGACCTGAGCGGCATCTCCCAGGCCGGAACCCTCTCCGGCTTCATCGAGAAGCGCCTGCCCGAGTTCGGCATTTCCAATCCCGAGTTCCAGAGCTGCCCCGTACGCTTTTTCGACGTTTACGGCGAGCAGGGCCACCCTATGCGTTCCACCATTTCCCGTATGGGCCCCGAGATGCTCGGACGCCTGATGGACCTGAACGAGACCCAGACCGGAGTGCTCAACATCGTATTCAGGATTGCCGATGAGAACGTCCTCCTGCTGATCGACCTGAAGGACCTCCGCGCTATGCTCAACTTCGTGGGGCAGAACGCCGCCGAATACACCACCCGTTACGGCAATGTGACATCGGCCTCGGTGGGCGCCATCCAGAGGGCCCTCCTCCAGCTGGAGAACCAGGGTGCCGACAAGTTCTTCGGCGAGCCCGACTTCGACATCTACGACCTCCTGCAGTGCGAGGGCGGAAAAGGCATTATGAACGTGCTTGCGGCCGATAAGCTTATGCTCCAGCCCAAGCTCTACTCCACCTTCCTGCTGTGGCTGCTCTCCGAGCTTTACTCCACCCTTCCCGAGGTGGGCGATATGGACCTTCCCAAACTGGTCTTCTTCTTCGACGAGGCCCATATGCTCTTCGAGGGCACTTCCAAGGCTCTCACCGAGAAGATCGAGCAGGTGATACGCCTGATCCGCTCCAAGGGCGTGGGCATCTACTTCATAACCCAGAGCCCCACCGACATCCCCGAGAACATCCTGGGCCAGCTCGGAAACCGCGTCCAGCACGCTCTCAGGGCCTATACGCCCAAGGATCAGAAGGCCGTGAAGGTGGCTGCCGAAACCTTCCGCGCCAACCCCGCCTTCAACACTTACGACACTCTCCTGGAACTGGGTACCGGCGAGGCCCTGGTGTCCTTCCTGGACGAAAAGGGCATCCCCTCCGTCGTGGAGCGCGCCAAGATACTCTTCCCCCTGAGCCAGATCGGAGCCATTTCCGAAGCCCAGCGCACCCAGGTGATCAACCGCAGCCGCCTGTACGGCCGCTACGACCATCCCGTGGACCGCGAGAGCGCCTATGAGATAATCACCGCCGCCACCGAGGAAGCCGAGCGCCAGAAGGCCGAGATCGAGGCCGCCGCAGCCGCCGAGAAGGAAGCCGCCGCAGCCGCGAAGCAGGCTGCCGCCCAGGCGAAGGAAGCCGCCCGCGCCGAGCGTGAAGCCGCCAAGCAGAAAAAGGCCACCAGCGGCATTGCCTCCAAGGTTCTCAAGTCTATGCTCACCGCCGTCACCGGCGTGGCCGCCGGAGTCGTGGCTGATAAGGTCACCGGCGCCGTCACCGGCAAGAAGACCGCCTCCAGGACCACTACCACCCAGAAGCTCGTGAGCCGCACTACCAAATCGGCCACCAGCACCCTTACCCGTGAACTTACCCGCAGCCTCCTTGGAAACCTGGTGAAATAAGCTTCGATGGCCGACGAAAAGATTATCTTCTCGATGAATGGGGTGGGCAAGGTCCTGCCGCATAATAACCGCGTAATTCTCAAGGACATATACCTGTCCTTCTTCTACGGTGCCAAGATCGGGATCATCGGCCTGAACGGCTCCGGAAAATCCACTCTCCTGAAGATTATAGCAGGAGTGGAGAAATCCTACAGGGGCGAGGTTGTCTGGGCCCCGGGCTACAGCGTGGGCTACCTTGAGCAGGAGCCGCAGATGGACCCGGACAAGACTGTCCTGGAAGTAGTTCAGGAAGGTGTCCAGGACGTTATGGACATACTGGCCGAGTACAACGACATTTCGATGAAGTTCGCCGAGCCGATGGACGACGATACGATGAACCGGCTCATCGAACGCCAGGGAGAGCTCACCGAGCTGATAGACCACAAGGGCGGCTGGGAGATAGACGCCAAGCTGGAGCGTGCGATGGACGCCCTCCAATGTCCTCCTCCGGAACAGCCGATACGTGAGCTTTCGGGCGGTGAAAGACGCCGTGTGGCACTGTGCAGGCTGCTTTTGCAGGAGCCTGACGTGCTCCTCCTGGACGAGCCCACCAACCATCTTGACACCGAGTCCATCCAGTGGCTGGAGGCTCATCTCCAGAAGTACAAGGGCACGGTGATCGCCGTAACCCACGACCGTTATTTCCTGGACAATGTGGCCGGCTGGATACTGGAGCTGGACCGCGGCGAGGGCATCCCCTGGAAGGGCAACTACTCTTCCTGGCTGGAGCAGAAGACGCTGCGCCTGGCCCGCGAGGAAAAGGCCGAATCCAAGCGCCGCAAGACTCTGGAAAGGGAGCTGGAATGGGTGCGGATGGCACCCAAGGCACGCCAGGCCAAGCAGAAGGCCCGTCTGGGAGCCTACGAGAAGCTGGCATCGGCCGATGTCCGCCAGAAGGAGGAGCGGCTGGAGATCTACATCCCCAACGGTCCGCACCTGGGGAACAAGGTCATACGCTTCGACAACGTGTCCAAGGCCTATGGGGACAGGCTGCTCTTCGAGAATCTGAGCTTCGAACTCCCGCCTGCGGGGATCGTCGGGGTTATCGGCCCGAACGGCGCAGGCAAAACCACGCTCTTCCGCCTGATTATGGGCCTGGAGAAGCCCGACAGCGGTAGCATCGAGATTGGCGAGACGGTGAAGATTTCCTACGTGGACCAGCAGCACCGGTCCATAGACCCTGACAAGACGGTGTATGAGACTATCGCCGGGAATTCGGAGTGGATACGTATGGGCGGAAAGGACGTGAACGCCCGCGCCTGGGTGTCCCGCTTCAATTTCTCCGGGGCCGATCAGGAAAAGCTCTGCGGGGTGCTCTCCGGCGGCGAACGCAACCGCCTGCACCTGGCGCTCACGCTCAAGGACGAGGGCAATGTCCTGCTGCTGGACGAACCCACCAACGATGTGGATGTGAATACGATACGTGCTCTTGAGGAGGGTCTGGACAGCTTTGCCGGCTGCGCCGTGGTGGTGAGCCACGACCGCTGGTTCCTGGACCGCATAGCCACCCACATCCTGGCCTACGAAGGCGAAGGCCGCGTGGTCTTCTTCGAGGGCAACTACCAGGAGTACGAGGCCAACCGCCTCCAGCGCCTGGGCACCGACCAGCCCCACCGCTTCAAATACAAGAAACTCGTAGAATAAGCGTCATTGCCGGCCGCGACGGTCCCTGAGCTTGCCGAAGGGCCGGTTTTCCCGTTATTCCCGGCTGCGACGGTCCCTGAGCCCGTCGAAGGGCCGGCGAATCCATCACCCACCAGTCGCTTTGTTGTGCCCGGCTTGACCTTCCCGTCATGCCCGGCTGTGACGGTCCCTGAGCCTGCCGACGGGCCGGCGACTCCTCTCCCACCCGCCGATACGTCATGCCCGGCTGCGACGGTTCTCGTCATGCCCGGAGTGACCGGGCATCTCCGGTCCCTGAGCCTGCCGAAGGGCCGGTGAATCCATCACCCACCCGCCGCTTCGTCATGCCCGGCTGCGACGGTTCTCGTCATTCCCGACCTGATCGGGAATCTCCCGCCGCTTTGTCCAGCGAATCCTCTCC
>JAGCYC010000038.1 GCA_017961015.1 Bacteroidales bacterium
AGGGGATAGTCACTGATGAGCGCGCTCCCGGGAGCTTCCGTTATCAGGCGGGCAAGGTCCCGGTGCTGCCAGGGATAGACCGCATCCACCCCCGTCGCCATAACACCGACGGTCGGGATGGAGCATTCCAGCGCCGTGCGGTGCGCGGCGGCATCGGCCCCGAATGCCAGGCCGCTCACGATGCAGGGGGTCACGGCGGAACGGGCAAGCGTACGCACTATCTTTTCGCACCAGTCCCTGCCGTAGGGGCTAAGGTCGCGTGTGCCCACGACTCCCACCATCGGCCTGAGCGCAAACACCTCGGTCGGAGTAGATGATGCTTTTATATAAAAGCCGAGAGGCGGATCCTCGCAGGAAGCGAGCGGAACAGGGTAATCGTCTTCCCCCAGAGCGATGAAACGCGCCCCCATCGGGCGCAGCTTTTCCAGTTCCCTCACAGCCCACTCAAGGGAATCGGGGTTCAGCTGGGACAGGAGTTCCGGGTGGGCCCCGCAATCAGGAGGGGCCTGGGTGAAAAGGGCCAGGGCACTCCCGGCATACTCCTTAAGGGCCAGCGCCATACGCGGATGGAAACCAAAGATACGGTTAAGGGCGCAGAGGGCCACGTGCTCGTCATAATCACTCATAGCGTTTTTGCACGCTAAGATAGGACGGGGCGCAAAAAAAACAACACAAGAACAGAAACTTGTGCTGTTTTTTAATCTGATTTATAGGTTTTTTAATATCCGCCCTAGATAATCAGCATAGCATCGCCGTAAGGGCCGAAGCGGTAACCTTCCTTGAGCGCCACATCGTAGGCATTCATCACGTTCTTGTAACCTCCGAAGGCGGCCACGCTCATCAGCATAGTGGAAAGCGGAAGATGGAAGTTGGACACGATCGCATCGGGAACGGAATACTGGTAGGGAGGGAAGATGAACTTGTTGGTCCATCCGTCAAAACTGTTCACCTCGTGAGTGGTGGTCACATAGGTTTCCAGGCCGCGCATCACCGTGGCGCCGATGGCAACCACCTTGTGCCCGCTGCGCTTTGCCTTGTTTATGCAGGCGGCAGCTTCGGGGGTAATGATGAGCCTCTCGGAGTCCATCCTGTGCTTGGACAGGTCTTCCACATCCACGGTGCGGAAGTGACCAATTCCCATATGGACGGTTATGAAGCACTTCTCGATATCCTTGAGGATCATACGGTTGAAGAGTTCACGGGAGAAATGCAGGCCGGCCGCCGGAGCGCTTACGGCACCCTCGTGACGGGCAAAGATGGTCTGGTAGTTCTCGCTGTCGGACTCATCCACCTTCTCCTTCACCCATTCGGGGACATAGGGCTCGCCGAGGCCGAACAGGGTCTGCTTGAAGTCCTCGTAGGTACCGTCGAACAGGAAACGGAGGGTTCTGCCGCGGGAGGTGGTGTTGTCTATCACCTCGGCCACAAGGCTTTCGTCCTCGCCGAAATAAAGCTTATTGCCGATACGGATTTTCCTGGCGGGATCCACGATAACGTCCCAGAGCCTCTGCTCACGGTTGAGCTCGCGAAGCAGGAGCACCATTATATCGGCCCCGGTCTTTTCCTTTTTGCCGTATAGGCGCGCGGGGAAAACCTTGGTGTCGTTGAGGACGAAGGTGTCGCCCTTGCCGAAATAATCTATGATATCCTTGAAATGCTCGCGGTGTTCGATTTCGCCGCTGTCGCGGTGCAGGACCATCAGACGGGCCTCGTCTCTCCAGCGGGTGGGCTCTGTTGCGATACGCTCCTGCGGGAGGTCAAATTTGAATTGAGAAAGTTTCATACACTCGAAGTTATACTATTATAATACGAGAGCCGATGGAAAAAAGTTTCACTGGACATCCATCCTGATGCGTTTCCCCTTGGGATAGAGGTTGTTGCATCTTTTGCCGAGGTTCTTGGCGGGACCCAGGACCTGCCCGTGGAAGGCGATGCGCAGCGGCCCCAGGGGGGCATCGGCCCCTAGGACAAGGGCGTCGCCGTGGAGATAGCGTAGCGCTGTGGGCCCGTCCACTTCGTATACCGGGCCTTCGCCCTCAGGCTTGGGGAAAACCGGGTTGAGCGCAAGTACCGGGTTCCCGCGGCGGGCCTCCCCTCCCCTTTTCCGGAGCACGGCCGCATACTGTCCCTCGCCGGGGACAAGGCCGGGGAGCATCAGATAGCCGTATTCCGTAGGCAGTACCGCGCCGGGGACGGAGGGGCGGAGGACATCGGCCCCAAGCTCGGAGGCTATCCAGGCCACGGTTTCGTCGTTCTCCTTCCGGTTGAAGGTGCAGGTGGAATACAGCAGCAGGCCGCCTTCACACAGGCTGGGCCAGATGTCGCGGAGTATCCTCCTGGAACGGGCGGCGCAGAAATCCACCAGCTCCGGAGTCCATTCCTTCACTGCAACGGGGTCCTTGCGGAACATTCCCTCGCCCGAGCAGGGGACATCGGCAAGTATTATATCGAAAAGGGGGCTGCCGCCGAAGGCCGACGGATCCCTGGAGACTACGCCTACGCAAGGGTCGCCCCAACGTTCCACATTGTCCTGGAGCACGCCGAAGCGCTGGCGCATAACTTCATTTGCGATAAGGCAGAAACCGTCGCCCAACAGGCTGCGGAGCGAGGCTGCGGCATCGGTGGTCTTGCCTCCGGGTGCGGCGCACAGATCCAGCATCCGTACACCCGGGGAGAGCTCTCCGGAAAGCTGCCGCAGAAGGTACAGGGGCAGCATTGCCGATGTATCCTGGACATAGTAGCAGCCGGCGTGGAAAAGGGGATCCAGGGTAAAGACCGGACGTTCCCCGAGGATATAGGCCCAGGGGTTCCACTCAAGCGGCGCGGCGCCGGGGAAAGGACAGGCCTGCAGTTTGGAAGGGTTCAGGCGTATGGAGACCGAAGCCGGGGCCCTGAGGGCCTCGAGCACCGTTTTCGCGGCGGCCTCCCCTATCGAAGCGGAGAGGGCCGATGCAAAATCCGGATGGAGGGGCGTTTCCCGCGGCGCAGTCTCCTTTGCCATAGCTAGAACTTTGAAGCCCAGGTATTGGGGTCGAAGCCTTCGGGGAATTTCCCGTTGGAGGCATCGGCAAGGCCGTCCACTATCTTGTCCAGGGCCTCGCGGATTTTCCCGCCCAGCATCATTTTCATCATAAGGTTCAGGTCGGCCTGGACTTCTATCCAGAAATCGGTCTTGTAGGGATCCTCGGCGGCGGGATCGAAGTGCAGGGCTATATGGAAGGCGAAGGGGGCGCCCCAGTCCACCAGCTCCAGCCGGGAATAAGGGACCCTGTCGTGCACCTTCACCCCTATCTGGAAGCCCTGGACGGTGGCCGAAAGGGTGTCATAGTCGGCCTTCACCATATCGCGCTTGTCCTCGGGAAGCATTCCGGCAAAGTTTCTCAGGTCCGTCATAGCCATATACAGTTCGTATGGCTGGCGGGAAACGACTCCGTGCTTGCTTTGTATTTCGGTCATAAAATGTGTATCTTTGTGAGTTGCAAATATAAGAAAAACTATGCACAAAATCTATTTCGAGAAGCGCGCCATCATCATCTGCTCTCCCAGCGAAGAGGCCCTGCAGGACTCAAACTGCGTGGCCTTCCATATGGGCGAGGTAGTGGACGTGGGCGCCCTGGTGAGGATGTTCGAGGTGCAGGAAGAGCTTTCCCGCATCTATATCCCTTCCACGGACATAGAGCGCAGCTACAGGCGCATCTGTGCAGAGTTCAAGGAAGTGAACGCGGCCGGCGGCCTGGTTTCAAACCGCCGCGGAGACTATCTTCTGATTTCGCGCAACGGCCTCTGGGACCTCCCCAAGGGGCATCAGGAAAACGGCGAGGACATAGAGGTCTGCGCAATGAGAGAGGTTCAGGAAGAGACCGGCGTGGACCAGCTGGAGCTCAGGCGCCTTATCTGCGTTACGGACCACGTGTACCTCCGCGAAGGGATCTGGCATCTGAAACACACCTGGTGGTACGATATGCTCTATACCGATCCCACCAATCTCACGCCCCAGAGGGAAGAAGATATCACCAAGGCCGCCTGGGTGGCCAAGTCCTCCCTTCCGCCCTTCCTCAAGAACACCTACCCCTCCATCATAGAGGTGTTCCGGGAGGCTCACATCTGATCAGCCTCAGATATATCTCACGCCGGGGGCACTGCAGGTTCCTAAGCCTCCGCCGCAGCCTGTAACGCAGCGAATACAGCCTTTCAGGGCCGTCCAGGCCCAGAAGGAGTATTATCTGGTCGTCGGCCAGCCCTGCCGCCATATAGCAGTACAGCCTGAATTCCGGTTCCGAGAGCGAGGGAAGGTCGTCCTGCAGATGCACAAGGGCATTGTCGCACAGGCTGTTCAGCGTATTCACAAGATTGCCGATACCGCCGCTTCCTCCGGTGAGCGGCTCCAGGATTATGCCCAGATGGAATTCCATAGCCTCGGCGCTCCATTCCATTTCCCTTGCCGATGAATACAGGAGCTGCAGATCTCCCAGCTGCCGGAAAGCCATCCTGCGCCCTTCCAGGAGTTGGAAACTGCGCAATTGCTCCAGCTGCCGGATCTGCTGCCTTGCCTGGCGAAGCTGCACATCCCGCGAGTGTAGTTTATGCCTGAGAAGGTCTGCCTCCTGCATACCGGAAAGATCCCCGGCCGCTGAATCCTGCATTAAGCTTGATAAAAGAAAAAAGGCGCGGCGGCCTGCCGGTGAGAGAGCACCGAGATTGCCGACGAACAGACAGGCCGTCCGTGCCTTAGCTCAGACGCCCATCTGTCTCTCCTGCCGTCGGTAATTAATCTCGGTACTCTCTCACCGGTTTGACAGGGAGGGCAGCAGAATTACTGTAGACGCAATTCCCCTATTTCTACGGCAAAGTTATCCAATCTTTGCGAAAAAGTCAAACGTAAATGATTTAGATACATATTAATTATTCCTCCTTTTTCACAAAAATAGGAAGACATAAGCAATAATTCCAAAAAAGACCTCCGAAAAAACTGAACGGAAGTCTTATTGATTATCAATTATTTACGGAGGCGCGCAAGTGCTACACCAGGAAAAATGCCGCCACGGGCACCTGCAGCGCGGTTTTAGGCATCAAAAGTCCTGCCCGAGTATGAGGGAGGGAATCTGCGTATTGTCTATGCGCCCGTTGAAGCGCTCTGCGCCCTTGCCTATGGCATACACCGGAACCGGTGCGCCGGTATGCTCGTTGGTGGACCAGCCAAAGCCGCAGTCGTTCTGGAAGCGGAGCCTGTCCTGGAGCCTGAGGGTATCGTCGCAGCCCTCGGCCAGCCATTCGGCCTCCACGCGCGCCCAGTCCTGAACTGAGAATTTCCAGTCGAAATTGTAGCCTATCGCCAGGCCGCCGGTTTCGTGGTCGGCAGTAACCACTATGAGGGTTTCGTCCGGATGCTTCAGATAAAACTCATAGGCGGTACGGACGGCATCGTCGAAGCGCAGGATTGCCTGCACCATAGGATAGACGCTGTTCTCGTGGGCGCACCAGTCAATCTCGCCGCCCTCGCACATTATAAAGAAAGGCTGCCTGTCTCCGAAATGCTCCAGCCCGAGCGAAAGCATCTTGGAAAGGGGCATCCAGGAAGTGTCGTAATTGATGGTGTAGGAAGATGCGCTTCTCCCGCGGCGGTTTTCCTGGCAGAGAATGAGCTTCGATTCATCGATATGGGAACGGAACTCGTCCTCGCCGTAGCAAAGGGTATAGCCGCCGGCCTCCAGGAGGCTGTCGGTGGGAGTCTGATTTCCGTCACGCCCCGCCCAGTCGATGAAGCCCGGCCCCGCAAAGAAGTCGTATCCGCTGGAAGGGAGCTGCTCCGTTATGGGATAATAGCCCCAGCGGTCGGTCTGATGGGCATAGAACGCTGCCGGAGTAGCGTGGTTGATGGGTACCGAAGACATTATCCCTATGCGGTAGCCCCGTTCCTGCAGGTCCATTGTGAAAGGTCTTGTGGGAAGGCTGTCGGGAGTGGCCCCTATGAAGAGGTTGTTCGTCTTGTGACCGCTCGAGAAGGCCGTTGCCGATGCCGAGGAACAGGTAACCTGATGGTCGGCGCTGTAGGTGGAAGCCAGGGCCAGCTCCGGGAAAGTGGTGAAAAGGAGCTGTTCCCCGCCGAGTTTTCCGGCCTTCCAGGAAAGGTAGCTTTCGGCTGCACAGACGTGGGAATTGCCCATTCCGTCGCCGATGAAAAGGAAAATGTACCTGGGGGTGCCGCCGCCACGGGTCTTTTGGATGCTCTGTCGCAGCACCCCTATGCCGATAAGCACGGCCACCACGGCCAGGAAGCCCACTGCCAGGGTCCTGAGGGAAGTCTTGTTACTCATCTGAAGGAATAATTGGGCCGACAAGCTTGTCCAGAAGAGGGTCCGTGAGCTTCATACAGGCGCCGGTAAGGACGGCCAGGATCAGGGTGCCCTCGCGGATAACCACGGTGAAGCCGTTCCCCACCGGAGTGCCGAAGCATACGAAGGCAAAGACGGCGGTAATCACCACCAGAGTGATGTCGAAGATGATTTTGGTTGTGCCGAAGCTGGTGCGGGTCTCATCGGCAAGGATGGCCGTGGTCATATCTCCGGCAAGGGTCCAGCCCCCTCCGAGCACCTCCAGCTTTATGCCGATGGCGGTAACCACCACCGCCCCGAGGCTCAGGGCAAGCTGCAGCGGATAGGAAGTGGCGGGCGAGGCCAGGGCGTCCAGGAGCCAGATAAAGCCGTCGCACATATAGCCGAAGACGAAGGCCGCCGGTATCTGCATCAGCAGGGAAAGCTTGAAACGCCGGCGCAGGATGCACAGCTGCAGGAGAATGAATACCAGATGCATTATCCAGGTGAAACTGCCCACCGAGATGGCGCCCCAGCGGAGGTTCAGTATGGTGGGAGGACAGGAGGGCGGTGCTATCCCCAGGTTGGATTTTATGGAAACGGCCACCCCGAAGGCGACCACTAGCAGGCCCAAAGTGGACACTGCATAGCGTATGAGTATGTTTTTTATCCTTGCTTTCATCTCGGGTGCAAATTTCCGCATAATTGTGTAAATTTGCAAACCGCAAATTTGAGAAGTAATAATTACATCTTATAAGTATGAAAAAAGCAATCGCCATTATGTCGGCCTTTCTTGCCTTTGCCGCTTGCGCTCCCAAGGCGGGAGCCCCGGCTCTGGACCTTACGGACCTGGATACTTCCGTAAGCCCTAAAGAAGACTTTTACCAGTATGCCACCGGCGGCTGGCAGGCCAAGAATCCCCTCCGTCCCGAATTCTCCCGCTACGGCAGTTTCGATGCCATCCGCGAGAAAACCCAGGAAAACCTGAACGCCCTCTTCAAGGATATGGCCAAGCTCAAGGCCAAGCCCGGAAGCGTGGACCAGAAGATCTCGGACCTGTATAAGATGGCCCTGGACTCCACCACCCGCAACCAGCTGGGAGCAAGTCCCATCCAGCCCTATATCGCCGAAATCCAGGCCATTGAGAACCTGGACGATATGGCAGTCCTGCTGGGCCGGATGGCCCTGGTAGGTGAAGGCGGCCTGTTCGGCTTCGGCGTAGAGGCCGACCTTGCCAACAGTGACGCCCAGGTGCTCTACCTTGGCCAGAGCGGCCTTGGTATGGGCGACCGCGACTACTATCTGAAAGCAGAGAATGCGGCCCTCAAGGAAGGTTACCGCGCCTACCTTGTAAAGGTCCTGACCCTTGCCGGCATCGAGAATCCCGAGGAAATAGCCGATAAGGACATTGAACTGGAGAACAACCTGGCCAACATCTTCTGGTCACGCGAGCAGAACCGCAATATGCAGGCTATCTACAACCCGATGTCCAGCGCCCAGATTGACGAGAAGTGGCCCCGCCTGCGCTTCGGAAAGATACTCGAAGCCGCCGGAGTACCGGCCCAGGATATCGTAATCGTCCAGCAGCCTTCCTATTTCGAGCACCTTGACGACAATGTGGAAAACACCGACATAGACTATTTCAAGGCCTATCTGCTGTGCCAGTTCATCAGCAGCAGCGCCAGTGCACTGTCGGACGATTTCTACACCGCAGCCTGGGAATTCTTCTCCCATCAGATGGGCGGCGCCCAGGAGGAGACCCCCCGCTGGAAACGCGCTATGAGCGTGCCTAACAGCCTGCTCGGCGAGGCCGTGGGCGAAATGTACGTAAAGCGCTTCTTCCCCGAATCCTCTAAGAAGAAGATGGTGGCCCTGGTGGAGAACCTGCGCACCGCACTCGGAGAGCACATCGACGGCCTGGAATGGATGAGCGACACCACCAAGGTCCGCGCCCGCGAGAAGCTGGCCGCCTTCACCGTGAAAATCGGCTATCCCGACAAGTGGAAGGACTACAGCACCCTGGAGATCAATCCCGGGAACAGCTACTATGAGAACCTGCGCAACGCCAGCGCCTGGTATGTACAGGACAATCTCTCCAAGCTGGGCAAGCCCACAGACAAGACCGAATGGGGAATGACCCCCCAGACCACCAATGCCTATTACAACCCCACCACCAACGAGATCTGCTTCCCTGCAGGC
>JAGCYC010000039.1 GCA_017961015.1 Bacteroidales bacterium
GCCACTGGGTTCCCCCATTCGGATATGCGCGGATCAATTCCTGTTTGCAGATCCCCGCGCCTTTTCGCAGCTTACCACGTCCTTCTTCGCCTCCGGATAGCCTAGGCATCCACCGTTCGCTCTTACCTTCTTTCGCTCATTGTGTATCCTCACTTTCCAGTGAGTTCACACCGTGAATCACATGTTTCCATGTTTTTGCTCTTGCCTTTGAAATTGTAGTCCGAAAATTCCGTTTGATAACTTCTTATTTCAGACTAATTCTATCTATTGCTTTACCTCTAATCTATTCTCTCAGTATTGTCAAAGAACGCAGCCATAAGGCCGTAAAAAATCCCGCTCTATTTCAAACGGGACTGCAAAGGTAGCAAGATTTTCGGAACTGGCAAACTTTTTTCGGAGATTTCGGAAAATTTTTTGACCCACTGGATGAATATTCTAAAATTATGCATATATTTGCGCAAATTTTGAATAAATTATGAATATTATCCAAGACAGACAGGGGAAAATCTTGTCGCTTGTAGGAAAAGGAGGGATGTTCAGCCAGGGACAGCTGCAGGAAGCGCTCGCCCAGGAAGGCTTCGTCACCACCCAGGCCACCCTTTCGCGCGACCTCAAGGCCCTCAGGATCGTAAAGGTCCCCGGCGAAGGTTACCGCCTGCCGGTATCGGCCGAAACCCCCTCCCCGAAGGCGGGGCCGGCGGCATCGGCCTTGGAAAGCATCGCCTTTTCCGGCACCCTCTGCGTACTTAAGACCCACCCGGGCTTCGCGCCCGCCCTGGCATCCCTGATAGACCGCCTGGTAAGCGGCCCCATCCTGGGCACCATCGCCGGCGACGACACCATACTCCTGGTTATGCGCGAAGGTACGGCCCGCGAAACTTTGCTTGAAGAACTTCACAGCGTATTTCCCCAGGACCTTACCTCTTATATAGTATGAAGCCGTTCACAATCTGCACCGCCGACGAATCCCACGTCCATCTGGCCGAAGCCATCTCCGGAGCCCTGCTGGAGGCCTCCCGCGACAAGGGCACCGGCCTGGCCACCCGTTCCCCGGAGTATATCCGCGAGAAAATGCTGCAGGGAAAGGCCGTGATTGCCCTTTACAAGGACGAGCCCGCCGCCTTCTGCTACATCGAAACCTGGGAGCACGGCCGCTATGTGGCCACTTCCGGGCTCATCGTCCTGCCCCGTTTCCGCGGCCACGGCCTTGCCACCGAAGTAAAGAAAGCCGCCTTCCACCTGGCCCGGCGCAATTATCCCGGAGCCAAGATGTTCGGCCTCACCACCTCGCTGGCGGTAATGCGCATAAACTCGGACCTTGGCTTCGTGCCGGTAACCTTCACCGAGCTTACCTCCGATGCGGAGTTCTGGAAGGGCTGCGAAACCTGCCAGTACTACGATGTCCTGCAACGCAGCGGCAACAAGAACTGCCTGTGCACGGGAATGGTATTTGACCCAACACCAAAAACTAAGGAATGGAAAAGAAAAAAGTCGTCGTCGCTTTCTCTGGCGGACTAGACACCTCATATACAGTTATGTACCTTGCCCGGGAGAAGGGCTTCGAAGTTTACGCCGCCTGTGCCGATACCGGGGGCTTCACCCCGGAGCAGCTGGAAGCCAACCGCAAGCGCGCCCTCGAGCTTGGCGCAAAAGAGTACGTCACCCTTGACGTAAAGCAGCAGTACTACAGCCGCAGCATACGCTATATGGTCTGGGGCAATGTCCTCAGGAACGGCACCTATCCCATTTCGGTATCGTCGGAACGCATTTTCCAGGCCGAGGCGATAGCCCGCTACGCCCTTTCGATAGGGGCCGATGCCATCGCCCACGGATCCACCGGCGCGGGCAACGACCAGGTGCGCTTCGATATGACCTTCGGGGTGATGTGCCCCGGAATGGAGATAATAAGCCTTACCCGCGACAAGGCCCTTTCCCGAAAGGAGGAAGTGGATTACCTGAACGCCCACGGGATCAAGGCCGATTTCAAAAAGCTCAAATATTCCTACAATATCGGCCTTTGGGGCACTTCCATCTGCGGAGGCGAAATCCTGGATTCCACCCAGGGACTCCCGGAAGAGGCCTATCTGAAACCCCTGAGCCGCAGCGATACCCTGGAGCTGGAACTGAGCTTCGAAAAGGGGGAGTTCGTCGGCATCGGCAAGGAGAAGATGGAACCCGTAAAGGCCATCCAGGCCCTTGAGAAGGCCGCCGAAGGCTTTGCGATAGGCCGCGACAACCACGTTGGCGACACCATCCTGGGCATCAAGGGCAGAGTGGGCTTCGAGGCCGCCGCCCCTATGATTATCCTGGGCGCCCACAAATACCTGGAGAAGTTCACCCTGAGCAAGTGGCAGCAGTACTGGAAAGAGCAGCTGGGCACCTGGTACGGGATGTTCCTCCACGAAAGCCAGTACCTGGAGCCCGTAATGAGGGACATCGAGGCATTCCTGGAGAACTCGCAGCGCAATGTGAGCGGCAGCGTGAAAGTAAAACTGCGCCCCTACAGCTTCGAACTCGTGGGCGTGGATACCCCCGGCGACCTGGTGAAGAACCCCTTCGGGGAATACGGGGAAATGCAGAAAGGCTGGAATGCCGATGACGCCAAAGGCTTCATCAAGCTGCTGGAAACGCCCCTCAGAGTGTACTACAACCGGCATCCCGAAGAGCTATGATCTCCCTTCTGAGCAAACTCATCGCCCTTCCCTCTCCCAGCCGGGAAGAAGCCGCAGCCGCATCCTTCCTTGAACGGGAGCTGCGCCTGAGGGGGGCCGATGTCCACCGCCACGGCAACAACCTCTGGTGCGCCTTCGGGGACGGTCCCGCCGTCCTGATGGATGCACACATAGATACGGTACGCCCCGTGGACGGCTGGGTGCGCGATCCCTTCACGCCCTCGCTGGAAGGCTCCCGCCTCTACGGCCTGGGCTCGAATGACGACGGTGCATCGGCGGTGGCGCTTATCGACGCCTGGTTCCGCCTGAAGGAGAAAAAGCAGGGCTGCCGCTTCGTGCTCTCACTTTCGGCCGAAGAGGAAATAAGCGGGAAAAACGGCCTGGAAGCCGTCCTGCCCGAGATTGAGGCCGCCGCAGGGCCCCTTGCCTGCGGAGTCTTCGGCGAACCCACTTCGCTGGAGATGGCCGTAGCCGAAAGGGGGCTGATGGTGCTGGACTGCAGCGTAAAAGGGAAGGCCGCCCACGCTGCCAGGGGCGGCGGCGACAACGCCATCTACAAAGCCCTGCCCGCCATAGAATGGTTCCGGAACCGGCGCTTTGAGAAGGAATCGGAACTGCTTGGGCCTGTAAGTATGCAGGTGACCCAGATCCAGGCCGGGACGCAGCACAACGTGGTCCCCGACCTCTGCTCCTTTGTGGTTGACGTGCGCTCCAACGGGCTGTACGGCAACGCCGCCCTCCTGGAAACCATCCGGGCCGAGGCTCCCTGCAGCGTGAACGCCCGCTCCACCAGGCTGGAGGGATCAGCCATCGATGCCCTGCACCCTTTGGTGGAAAGGGGAAAGGCCCTGGGGCTCAAGGCCGTGGGCTCCCCCACACTTTCCAACCAGGCCCTCTGCCGCTTCCCGAGCATAAAGCTGGGTCCCGGCGATTCGGAGCGTTCACACAGCGCCGACGAATGGGTGGACGTGAGGGACCTGGCGAAAGCCTCCGACATCTACTTTAAACTACTGGACGGATTAAGCCTATGAAACTGTGGAAGAAAGACCTTGACGACGCACCCGAGATACACCGCTTTACGGTAGGGAAGGACAGGGAACTGGACCTTGTCCTTGCGCCCTGGGACATAATCGGCACACTTGCACACGTGACTATGCTCACCGAAGCCGGCCTGCTGGAAAAAGCCGAACTGGACCTGCTGGTTCCGGCCCTGAAGAAACTGCATAAAGAGGCCGCCGAAGGCCGCTTCGCCATTGACCCTGACGTAGAGGACGTGCATTCCCAGGTGGAGATGCTGCTCTGCCGCGAGCTGGGCGAGGTTGGCAAGAAAGTGCACACCGGCCGCTCCCGTAACGACCAGGTGGCCCTGGACATAAAGCTCTTCAGCCGCGACCGGATTGAAAGCCTGGTGCATAAGTGCGAAAAGCTTTTCAAGCTGCTCCAGGAGCGTTCCGAGGCCCTGAAGGACGTCTTTATGCCCGGCTATACCCATATGCAGGTGGCTATGCCTTCCTCCTTCGGCCTCTGGCTGGGCGCCTATGCCGAAAGCCTGGCCGATGACCTCCTGCTCCTGAAGGCAGCCTGGGAGGTCTGCGACGAAAATCCCCTCGGGAGTGCCGCCGGATACGGTTCATCGGCCCCCATCTCAAGGAGCCGCACCACTCAGCTGCTGGGCTTCGGAAGTATGAACGTCAACAGCATCTACGCCCAGATGGCCCGCGGCCGGGGCGAAAGGACCGTAGCCTGGGCCTGCTCCTCGCTTGCCGAAAGCATAGGCCGGCTGGCCGCCGACTGCTGCCTGTACTCCAGCCAGAACTTCGGCTTCATAAGCCTGCCTGAGGACTGCACCACCGGTTCCAGCATTATGCCCCAAAAGAAGAACCCGGACGTGTTCGAGCTCATCAGGGCGCATTGCAACCGCATCCAGGGCATTCCGGCCACCCTGCGCCACATAACGGGGAACCTCACCACCGGCTACTTCCGCGATATGCAACTGCTCAAGGAGGTGTACCTCCCTATGTTCGGTGAGCTGGAGGACTGCATTGACATCCTCTGCTTTGCCCTGCCCAGGATAAAGGTGAATGAGGATCTGAGGGACAATCCGCTCTATGCCCAGGCCTTCTGTGTGGAAAAAGTGAACAGCCTGGTGCAGGAAGGCATACCTTTCCGCGACGCCTACCGCCATGTGGGGATGGAGGTGAAAGAGGGCGGCTTCCATTACGAGGGAAAGCCCCTGCACAGCCACGAGGGCTCGATCGGCCGGCTTTGCAATGCCGATATCGCCGCCAAGTTCGCCTCCCGCCTGGAGGCCTTCCCCTTCGACAGGGTGCACAGGGCCATAGACGGACTTCTTGCCTGATTGGCCGGAAAATCGTAACTTGCAAAAAATTATTCAGAGCATGAGTGAAAAGATTCCTCCCAGGCTGAGCGAAAACGCCCACAGGGAGCTTCGTGAGGGCGAAAAATACGTTCCGCTGCTGGACCCGGCCAAAAAGTATTCCGAGGTTACCCCCTACTCGGTGGCGATGGGCATCGTTATGGTTATCCTCTTTTCGGCCGCCGCGGCCTATCTGGGGCTCAAGGTGGGCCAGGTCTTCGAGGCTGCCATCCCCATTGCCATCATCGCCGTGGGTATGACATCGGCCCTTAAAAAGAACGACTCGCTGGCGCAGAACGTCATTATCCAGAGTATAGGCGGCTGCTCCGGGGCGGTCGTTGCGGGAGCCATCTTCACCCTTCCGGCCATCTACATCCTGGGCGTTGAGGTGAATTACTGGCAGATGGTCCTGAGTTCGCTGCTTGGCGGCATCCTGGGCATCCTCTTCCTGATCCCCTTCCGCAAGTACTTCGTGCAGGAGATGCACGGGAAGTATCCCTTCCCCGAGGCCACTGCCACTACCCAGGTGCTGGTGAGCGGCGAGGGCGGCGGAAAAAGCGCCAAGACCCTCATCGCAGCCGGCCTGGTAGGCGGTCTGTACGACTTTGCCGTGGCCAGCTTCGGCACCTGGGCGGAGACCATCTCCACCACCGTCACCCGCTGGGGCGCAGCCGTCGCCGACAAAGCCAAGCTGGTGCTCAAGATGAATACCGGAGCGGCGGTGCTGGGCCTCGGCTATATCATCGGCCTTAAATATGCCTTCATCATCTGCTGCGGTTCCCTCCTGGTGTGGCTGGTTATCCTGCCCCTTATGAACCTTATCTGGGGGGCCGATGTGATTGACCTGATGGGTACCGGAGTTACGGCCACCATCGGCCAGATGTCGCCCGAGCAGATATTCAAGGACTATGCAAGGCATATCGGCATAGGCGGCATCGCGACGGCCGGCGTGATTGGCATCATCAAGAGCTTCGGCGTGATAAAGAGCGCCGCTTCGCTGGCGGTGAGCGAGTTCAAGCGCAAGGGTTCTTCGGCCGATGGCGAAGCCCCCAGGACCGAGCGGGACATCCCTATGAAAACCCTCGTTTTCGGCGTTGTGATAGCCCTGATTGCCATTTTTGCCTTCTTCGCCTTCGGCGGGGTGGTGAATAATGTCTGGCAGGCCCTGGTAGGGCTGGTGATAGTCGCCGTGGTGAGTTTCCTCTTCACCACCGTTGCCGCGAATGCCATTGCCATCGTGGGCTCCAACCCGGTGAGCGGTATGACCCTGATGACGCTCATAATCGCTTCGCTGGTGCTGGTGGCGGTGGGCCTCAAGGGCAATACCGGTATGGCCGCGGCGCTGGTTATCGGCGGCGTGGTGTGCACGGCCCTTTCGGTCGCCGGCTCATTCATCACCGACCTTAAGATAGGCTACTGGGTGGGTTCCACGCCCCGCAAGCAGGAAGGTTGGAAATTCCTGGGCGTGGCGGTATCGGCCCTTACCGTGTGCGGCGTTATGCTGGTGCTCAACAAGACCTACGGCTTCACCGGCGACAACGCCCTTGTGGCACCCCAGGCCAATGCAATGGCTGCCGTCATCCAGCCTATGTTCTCCGGCGGCGGCGCACCCTGGCTGTTGTACGGGATAGGCGCGGCCATAGCCCTGGTGCTCAATTTCTGCAAGGTTCCGGCCCTGCCCTTCGCCCTGGGTATGTTCATCCCCATTGACCTCAACCTTCCCCTGCTGGTGGGAGGTGCCATTTCCTGGTGGGTGGGTTCCCGCAGCAAGGATGCGGCCGTGAACGCCGCCAGGCAGGAAAAAGGCACGCTCATCGCCTCCGGCTTCATCGCCGGCGGTGCACTTATGGGCGTAGTGAGCGCCATCCTGCGCTTTGCGAATGTAGACCTGTTCCTCACTGAGTGGAACGCCCGCTTCGGCGAGGCCGTGGCCATAGTGCCCTTCATCGCCATCATTGCCTATATGATGTATTCCAGTATGAAAACCGATAAATAATGGAAAAGATTCTTGACCGCTTCTTACGCTACGTTTCCTTCGATACGCAGAGCGACGAAAATTCTGAAAGCCAGCCTTCCACGGCCAAACAGCTCAAACTGCTGCAGCTCCTGTGCGACGAGCTCAAGGCCCTGGGAGTGGAGGCCTCCCTGGACCAGTACGGCTATGTGATGGCCTCGCTGCCCTCCAACCTGGGCGGGCGCGAAGTTCCTGCCGTAGGCTTCATAGCCCACGTGGATACCGCTCCTGACGCCTCCGGGGCCGATATCAAGCCGCAGATAATAGACAAGTACGACGGCGGCGACATTCCCTTGAAGGGAGTTCCCGGCCTGGCCCTGAAGCCCTCCGAGTTCCCCGAGCTGCTGCATTACGTGGGACAGACCCTCATCACCACCGACGGCACCACCCTTCTCGGGGCCGATGACAAAGCCGGCGTGGCCGAAATTATGACCGCGGTGCAGTATCTGTGCGAGCATCCCGAAATCCCCCACGGCCCGGTGAAGATAGGCTTCACCCCCGACGAGGAAATCGGCCGGGGAGTGGTGAAATTTGACGTGGAACGCTTCGGAGCCCAGTATGCCTACACTATGGACGGCGGCGAGATAGGCGAGCTGGAGTTCGAAAACTTCAATGCAGCATCGGCCCGTATCCATATCCAGGGAAGCAACGTGCACCCCGGCAGCGCCAAGGGCAAGATGCGCAACGCCATCCTTATCGGCCAGGAGCTGGGAAGCCTCCTTCCCGTGAACCAGCGCCCCGAATACACCCAGGACTATGAGGGTTTCTTCCACATCATTTCCTTCAAGGGAAGCGTAGAGGAGGCCGATTTCGCCTACATTATCCGCGACCACGACCGCGCCCTTTTCGAGCAGAAGAAGGAACTCATCACCAAGGTGGTGGCCTTTATCAACGAAAAATACGGCGCAGGCACCGCCACCCTCGAACTCCGCGACCAGTATTACAATATGCGCGAAATGGTCCAGCCCCACTACCATATTGTGGAGAAGGCCGTGAAGGCTATGGAGATGGCCGGCATTCCCGCAAAGATCCAGCCCATACGCGGCGGCACCGACGGAGCCAACCTCTCCTTCAAGGGCCTGCCCTGCCCCAATATATTCGCGGGCGGACTGAACTTCCACGGCAAGATGGAATTCGTGCCGCTGCAGAGTATGGAAAAAGCCTCGGAAGTTATCCTGAACCTGATTTCCCTCTACGCCGGCTAAGGCTGGGGATCCGTAGCAGTATCCGTATCGCCGTCGTCCTTTTTCGGGCCGATGGCGATTTTGTATTCGCTGGCGCCATAGCCGGCCCAGTAGCCAACCGCCCCTTTCAGGCCGCTGTCCATATCGGAGTCGAACCAGAACATACCATTGGCATTGGTCACCGACGACACCTCGTAATTGTACCAGAAATAATAGGTGCTGCGCTCCATAGTGCAGAACTTAATCCAAAGCTCGTCGCCGGTGTGGAAATCGGGGAAGGGCATTGGAGAAAGCAGGCGCTGGACGGTCCAGAGCTTCATTTCGGTGCGGCCCGACATACCTTCGTCGGAGGCATAGGCCAGCGGCGCCGGCTGATAGCGGTTGTCGGTGCCGGTCTTCTTGGCGAAGATTCGGTAATACTGCCCGGGCTGCGGAGGATCGGTGAACACGCAGTTCACGGACCAGGTGGTGTCGTTGGTCTGGGTAAGGTAGATGTCGTCCAGGGGCACCGGCTCGGGGATGGTGGCGCGGGCCGTTGCCAGGTAGTCCTTGTATTCCACTTTAAGGTCGTAGCTCTTCCCGGGTTCTCCGGTGATTTCCGAAGAGGTGTAGACGTAGGGCGGGAAGTAGTTCTGGTCCAATCGGCCCGTAAGGATTACCTCGCCGGAACCGTCGTCCACGCTCACCTTCGCCCAGCGGGCTACGCGGGATATCACGTCCTCCCGCTTGAAGGCGCCGTCCCTCAGAGGCAGGCTCTCCGAAAGCAGCACCACCGGATGGCCGCCGCTGTCTATCCAGCCTTCCACCACCAGCGAGGGCCGCAGCGGCTCTTCCTCCTTGCGGGCGCAGGAGGCGGCCACAAGCAGCACGAGGGCGGTATTAAGGAGCAGCTTTCTCATCTCAGAAACGGTAAAATACTGCCAGCGAAGGCATAAACTTGAGGCGGAAACGGGCAGGGCTGTACTCGTAGCCTTCCTTCTCCTTGTTGAACGACATTGCGTAGCCCAGCGTATTTTCGTTGCCCAACACATTGTACACGGAGACGTTCAGGCCCAGCTCCTGCCTTTCGGTCTTCTTTATATACCAGTTGGCCGATGCGTCCATCCTCATATACATAGGCAGGCGGTGGGCGTTGTGCTCCCCGTACACGCAGATAATGCGGTCGCCTATAATATAGAAGGACTCCGGCTGGGTGTAGGGGGTGCCGCTGGCGGCCACGAGGGTGGCTCCGACATCCCATCGGCCGAAATCATAAGTGGCCACTATGTCCAGCTCGTGCAGCCTTTCGTGGTTGGAGGGGTAGGTCCCGGGGTAATTGGGGTTGTTGAAGTTCCTCAGGCTCCTCGCGAAGGCATAGCCTATCCATCCGCTCAGGCGCCCGGTCTGCTTCTGCAGCATCAGGTTCAAGCCCCAGGAAAGGCCGTCGCCCTGCAGCAGGGAATCCTGGAGGCGGTAGCTGGCGTTCAGTATCTCCATCATCGTCCCTACGTATTCCAGCTGGTTGAAAAGCCATTTTGCATAGATTTCGGCCGATATGGAATAGCCCTTGCGGGGGGTCTCGGCATTATACGAGAGCGAGATGTTGTGAGAGTACTGGGGAGCGCTGTAGTCGCTGCCGGCCAGCACGTAGAATTCCACCGGGAAGCCGTTGTTGGTAAAGCCCAGCTGGAAGATGTTCTGGCGCCTGAGCCCGTAGTGGAGGTCCACTTTTCCGTACTCCATCAGGTTCAGGATCAGGTCGGCCCGGGGGGTGAGGCCCCACCAGCTGCCGAAGCCGGGACGCATAAGCCCCACGAGGCCCAGCCCCGCCTTGGCCTGCAGCCAGAGGCCCAGATCGCGGCTGTAACTGGCATCCAGAATGGTTTCTACACCGTGCTGCACGGGCACTCCGGCGTTGTTCGCGTTATTGTGGTAGCCCTCCACGTCGGGGTTCTGCGGCTGGTCCCGGTGATAGGCTGCCCCGGCTGCGAATTCCCAGCCTTTCCACTCGGCTTCGGCCTTATAGCCGGCCGTCGCGAGCGACGAGGGAAGGCTGCCCCACGCACCCAGGGCCGCCGCCCTTGCATTCAGGCCGTTCATGGTGAAGTAGGCCGTCTGCTTGAGCACCAGGTCCTCGAAATAATGGTTCCAGTGCACGGCTCCCAGGCCATTGTACCAGGAGGCGTCCATATCGGCATTGGCCGATCCATAGTCGAAGGTGACGGCGTCGCGGCAGCCGAAAACGTCTATCCATACCTTGTCGCGGGGCCCGGGACGCCAGAGCCAGGTTATGTTGCCGTCGGTGAAACCGTACTTGAGCGAAGCGTCGTTGTATTTCAGGAAGGAACCGTAAAGCAGGTTCAGGTAGGTCTGGCGCGCGCTTATTATGATGGAGGAGTTCTTGCCGGTGCTAAGGCGTATGGTCCCCTGAGCCGACATAAGCCCGAGCGAGGCTTCGCCGCCCGTCTTGCGCACCAGCGTATCTACCAGTTCCATATCTATAAGGCCGCCCAGGCGTGGCTCCCTTCCGGCCGATGTCGCATACCTCATACCCTTGTAGTGCGGCGAGTTGAACACCGAAAACAGGCCCAACAGGTGCGAGGCGCCGTAAACCGGCACGCCGCCCATACTCACCAGGGTGTGGGAATGTTCGCTGCCCTGCATATACAGGCCGCCGTCTATCTCGGTATTGAGCTGGATGCTCGGGAGAAGGCGGGCGAAGCGGATGGGATCGGCATTTCCGAGGAAGGAAGGGATGGCGTGGATTTTCTCCACGTTCACCGTGCCGCTTATCCCCTGCTGGTTCACCACCATCGGCTTGTTCATATACTCCGTATGGATGGCCCTCTTCACAGTATCCTGGTCCTGGGCCCACGCCGCAAGCGACGCCGCCGTCAAAACTGCTATGAGGACGATGCGTCTCATTGGTTCTGGAGGAGATATTCCACGAAGGGCCCGGCCAGCAGCAGGGAATCCCAGCTGTAGGAGGTGCCGTCGTCGTAGCGGAGAACGATGAGCGGCATCCAGTAGTCCTCGCCGGATTCGTGGCGGTGGTAGGGAGCTATGCCTATGTCGCAGAGGGGTTCATCGGCCTGGGGGGTTGGGGCGGGGTTTTGAGGCGACGTGTTCTGGTTTTGGACTTGAGGGTTTTCGGCGGGGTTTTCTTCGACGGGGGCTTCTTCGACGGGGGCGTAGAGTTTCAGGTGGAGGTGGCTGTCCCATTCGGTCCAGTCCGAAGGGAAAGGGCGGTCCACCGTTCCGGCTATCCTCAGGCCGCCCCGAAGCTTGATTTCGGCCGTGCCGTCGGGCGCCATGCTCATGTCCACAAGGTCGTCGTCCAGGCGGTATCTGTAGGAGCCGTCAAGGGCGGGGGTGAACTCGCTCCGGGCATAGAGCCAGGCGGGGATGTCGCTCTGCTGGGGCAGCTTCACCTGTTCCACAAAGGCCCCGAAGGCCTTTTCGACCTCCATTTTGCGGAGCTCGGCCTCGGTGTGCTCGTGCTCCACCACTTCCCTGTCCTGCTGCTTTTCACAGGATAGGGTAACGGCGGCCAGGCACAGGAGCAAGGCTGATATTGAGCGAAGTACTCTTCTCATACACTACTTGCCGGCCCGGGGGCGTTTCTGCCAGGGCTTGTCCGGGACTCACCCCGGGGCTTGCGCCAAGAGGTGTCCCGAACGCCTGCCGGGGGCCGTACGGTGCGCAAGTTACGAATATTTTAAGGTTTTGCAAAATACGGCGGCTGCGATTTTTTTGGCCAAAGCGCTTGCAGATTCCAAAAAAAAGCGTACATTTGCAGTCCCATTGAGATATGGTGTAATGGTAGCACTACAGATTCTGGCTCTGTCAGTGAGGGTTCGAGTCCTTCTATCTCAACTGAAAATCAGCCTTTTAAGCTGATTTTTTAATGCCCTGGCGGGGTAGCTCAGCTGGTTAGAGCGTCGGATTCATAATCCGGAGGTCGTGGGATCGTGACCCACTCCCGCTACCAACATCCCCCAAAATAAAGCCCAGGGTGAATACTAAACCCCAGGCTACAATAAGAACTCTATATATCCGAAACTACCCTGCGAGGTGGTTTTTTTGTTTTATATCAGGCAGTTATCACGATCTTCCAAGATTCTGTGAGCACTTGATAGAGAACAAATGGAAACCACACGCGCTTGATCGTGTTAGTCAGCGGAATTTGAGCCCATTGTGAGCCAATTAAATGGCCGGCTCAAACAACGCATCCATTATTACAATACGTTGGATGCGGTTGCTATACATGTTCATTTTAAGGCCATACGTAGTAACTAGCGTAGGCTGGATGTTTTTTTTGTTCTTGGTGGCTGTCAATAGTGCATCTATTTTATTCCGCAATTTGGCGTCATAATCTTTGTCTATGGCAAAGTCACCACGAGTGAATTTCATCTCGCAAAGATTAACCACTCGATCTGCTCTGTCAATAAGCATGTCTATCTGAGCGCCTGGCACATCTCCATCTGCAGTTGCTCGCCAGGGATATATCTCTGCCTGGACTCCAGCGATACCAAGCGAGGCTCGAATCTGCTCCTGATGGACAAAACAAACATCTTCAAAGGCGATTCCCCGCCAACGGTTGAGCTTCGGAGATGCCTGATTGTCTCGCCAGAAATGCGGATTATTGGAGGGATTCTTGCTGACAAAGCCTAGATAAAAGAGACAGAACATATCCGTGAGTTTGTAGTAGAGGTTCCGTTTGGTTTCTCCAAAGTTATAATAAGTTGAAACCAGGTCACTCTTCACGAGAGCTTTGAGCATTGCGCTTAGAGTACCCCCCTCCGAGATGCCGGTAACGTTGGAGATTTGCTCACGCGTGGCACCATACCTAAGCCCAGAGAGTGCCTCAACTATTTTTCTGTAGTTCTCATTGTCGGCAAACAAAGACGTAAAGAGACGGTCATACTCTGCACGGAGAAAGCCACCCTCCCGGAAGAAGATATCGTCAATATTATCGGCAAGGGATTTCCCGGGCTCAAAGAAAGACATATAATACGCTACTCCGCCCA
>JAGCYC010000040.1 GCA_017961015.1 Bacteroidales bacterium
GGGCGCGGAGCACATCCTTCTTCCCACCCTTGACGAGGAAGAGGAGCGCCGCAGCGGCGAGGCTGTCCCCGCCCAGACCTGGCTGAACCTCCCCAAGCACATAGTCCAGCTGTCGTTCACCGCGCTTTTCCAGAAAAAGGCGCGTGAACTCTATCCTTCGCTGGTCCTTAGCGAATACTCCCAGCTGCAGTATGCGGCTTTCCTGAATATGATACTGGAAACTCCCGACGGGGCCGTGCTCTGGCACTGCTCCCAGGGGAAGGACCGTACCGGAATCGGCGCGGCTTTCGTGCTTTCGGCCCTGGGAGCCGACAGGGAGACCATCATTGCCGATTTCGACCTTTCCAACCGTCAGTACGCCCCGATCGTGAACGAGCTGTGCGCCCAGGTGCAGGCCCAGGGCGGGGGAGAGGACGAAATGGATGTAGTGCGTGCCTTCATGGGCGTGAGCACGCGGAACTTCAGGGCCGCCCTTGCTATGATAGATGAGCGCTGGGGTTCGATGGATACTTACCTGGAGCAGTGCCTGGGTATTAATTCCCAGGACCGTATGCTCCTGCAATCCAGATATTTACAGTAAAAATTCAATATGAAAAAACTATTTTTCTCACTTATTCTCTGTGCTGCGGCATCAATGCCGCTTATGGCCGGCAATGGTATCCTTGACCGTTTTACGGATCCCGAGAAAGGCCATACCGTATTTATTGAAAAGGGCAGCCACGCTATGGGACTTACGGCTTCCTACCGCAGCTTAAATGTGGGCGGTGCTACGGCGGCCGACGGCTATTCCATCCTCTCCGTCCTTAATATCGGCAACGGTGAACTTCACACCTACGAGATTTCACCCGGCTTCTCTTTCTTTGTGGCCGATGACGTATCCCTTGGGGTACAGCTGGATTACAGCGGATATGCCGTAAATACCAATCTGCGGATGGACTTCCGCAATCTTATCGATATCAACGGCCTCGATCCCCAGGAGCAGGAGGAGGTAGGGCAGGCCCTGAATGTCCAGGTCTCTTCCCGCCATATGATCCGCAATGCCTGGGGCGCTTCTTTCACTGCCCGGAAGTATATGTCCTTCTTTGGCAGCAAGACTTTCGGTGTCTTTGGCGAGGGCCGTCTGTACGGAAACTACGGCATTACGAATTCCTGTCCCATTGACAAGGCTGACGGGACCCTGGTGGAGGAAAAGATGCGTACCACCTGGGGGCTGGGAGTCGGCCTTAAACTGGCTGCCGGCCTGAGCGTCCGCCTTCGCGACAACAGCGCACTTTCAGTGAGCGTACCTATGATCGGCGTTGCCTACAACTACACCAGGCAGCACAAGGAAGATACCGGCAACAATGCTGCTATGAGCTCCTTCAATGTGAGCCGTGACCTGGATTATCTTGCCATTAAGGTGAGCTACAACCACTTTATCGGCCCGAAGAAGAAAAAGTAGGCCTTAGACCTGTGAAATGAAAACCACTATAGCACGCCGCCTGGAGCTCCAGCGCGAACACATTCCCAACCCGATTATCTACGGTATCCTGTACCTTGTGGTGCTGGTGATGAAAGCCCGTCTGAAAACCCGCTTCATCTTCAGGCAGCGCCCTTCCAGGGATAAGGAGCCGTTCGTTCTGGTCAGTAACCACGCTTCCCGCAACGACTATGTGTTTACGGCTCCGGCGGTGTGGCCGCATCGGCTTAACTATGTGGTGGGCTACAACGAATTCTTCGGCTTTCCCAATTCGCTGTTGCTCAAATTCGCACAGGTGATTCCCAAGCGCAACTTCGTTCCGGACATCCATACCATCCAGTCGATGATGCGGATTATCCGCTCCGGCGGTCACGTTATGTTTATGCCCGAGGGTATGAGTTCCATTACGGGTATGGCTCAGCCGGTGATGCCCGGAACGGGGAAACTGCTTAAAAAGCTTGGGGTAACTGTCTATTATACAAAGATTTCCGGAGCCTATCTGTGCTATACCAAGCACTGCCTGGACGAGCGTATAGGCAAAACCGAGGTGGTGGTGGACAGGATGTTCACGAAGGATGAGCTCAAGGAACTGAGCGACGCCCAGATTGAAGACCGGATGAACAGGCTGCTTGCCCACGACGACTACATCTGGAACAGCAAGGCCAAGGTCAGCTACAAGGGCCGCACTCCCATGAGCGAGCGCCTGGACACGCTCCTGTACCGCTGCCCCCGCTGCGGTGAAACCTACCGCATGCACTGCGAGGGCGAGCGTATGCAATGCACCGCCTGCGGCAATACCATCCGTATCGGCCGGGACTATTTCATCTCGCCGGCCACGGAAAACGACATGTGCCCGCCACTTGTGAGCGACTGGGCCATTATGGAGCGCGAAGAGGCCGCCAGGATGGTGAGGGAGGATGGTTTTTCCTTCTCCGACACGGTTTCGATGGGTATGCTTCCCGAATATAAGCGTCTGAGCGGCGGTGCCACTTCCATAATTTGCGGAGAAGGTACCCTTACTCTGGACAGCAGGGGACTGCATTACACAGGCACGCGGAAGGGAGAGCCCTGGCATTTCGACATTCCCATCGGCCAGCTTCCTACCTTCGGTATGTGTACTGACATTTCGCGCTTCTATACCTTCATCGACGGGGTTTTCTACGAATTTTACCCCAAGCGCGGCGAGGTGTTGCTCTGGGACCATCTCACCGAAGAAATGCACCGCTTCCAAGGCGGCAAATGGCAGAACACCCCCTATCGCCACACAGACTAACCCCCGCTTTTCCGGCTTCACCCGTCATTCCCGACGCCCCTACGTCATTCCCGACGCCACTACGTCATTCCCGGGTCCCTTACGTCATTCCCGACTTGATCGGGAATCTTTTTCGCGCCGTTACCTCTTTCTCGGGGGCGTAGAAGGCCATTTTTGCCCCCGACATACGTTTTTTTTGCCTCTCGGGGGCGTAGAAGGCCATTTTTGCCCCCGTCGGGGAGGAATCTCCCGTCATTCCCGACTTGATCGGGAATCTCCATAAGCCATTGTCCTTTGGTCCGTTCATCGCTCAAAGGCCGGGAATGCGGCCACCCGGTCGTTTGACGGCTAACTCGTCCTTTTAGCCGTGGCCTTCGGCCCCGTCTAACGTCCTCAGACAAACGCTCGTCATGCCGCTCCGCGGCAC
>JAGCYC010000041.1 GCA_017961015.1 Bacteroidales bacterium
CACGGCGGGGGCAAAAACAGGCCCCTGTGCCCCCGACAGACCCAAAAATCCCACGGCGGGGGCAAAAACGCCCCTCTGTGCCCCCGACAGACCGAAAAATCTCGCGGCGGGGGCAAAATCAGGCCCCTGTGCCCCAGACAGACCGAAAAATCTCGCGGCGGGTGGGAGATGGATTCGTCGCAAAAATTACCGGTGGCAGTTAATATAGTGATATACAGATATTTAAGCATTTACCTTATGCGTTCCGCCGCATAAGGTAAATGCATAACACTCAGGTAATCAGATATTTATCTGCCACCGATCTTGTGGTTATGACGCGCGGCGAATCCTGTGCGGGGGGCTTGGCAGGCGGAATGGGATTGGGGCTGTGGGTATGGATTAGCTGAACAAAGAGGTAGGAGATGCCCGGTCACAGCCGGGCATGACGGAAGCGGCGGGTGGGTGAAGGATTCGCCGGCCCTTCGATGGGCCCTTCGACAAGCTCAGGGGCCGGAGATGCCCGGTCACAGCCGGGCATGACGGAAGCGGCTGGTGGGTGAAGGATTCGCCGGCCCTTCGATGGGCCCTTCGACAAGCTCAGAGGCCGGAGATGCCCGGTCAAGCCGGGCATGACGGCAAGGTCGCAGCCGGGCATGACGGAAGCGGCGGGTGGGTGAAGGGGATTCGCAGGGAGAAACGAAGGACTCGGACGGGACGCCGCCTCGCATAGCGCGGCTCGGCGGCTAAGCCAACGCCGCTCCGGGGGCCTCCGGGAAAAGGGCCTCCTCGCGGCGGGCTCCCCATCCACGCTGTCCGTCCCGTTTGCCCGTACCGTTTGTCCGAACGTCTAGCCCAAGCGTCGATTGTCTGCTGAAAAAACGCAGACAATCAACGATATTGCCGTAAAAACGTCGATTGTCTGTCAAATTGCAGACAATCAACGGTATGGCCAGGCGAATCCTGCGCAAAGCTATATTGATGACTACCAATTATTTGCACGAAATCGCCTACCTAATGTTAGGCAGGCGATATTGCGTAAACGCCACATTAACAAGCCATTAAGCTTGCGGGGACTAGCAAACCGGTGGGACTGGTGGAGCGGAGGGAAAAAATATTCCGAGCCATTTTTTCAGGCTCGGAATATTTTATTCCTGACGCGCGCCGCAATAGCAGCAAGCGCCACAACAGCAGCCGCCGCAATGGCAGCCGCCCGGCCTGGAATAACGCGTTAGACCAGCGAGAGGGCGACGTCCATCAGACCAGCGAGAGGGCGACGTCCATCAGACCAGCGACAGGGCTACGTCCATCATTCGGGTGAAGGTCTTCTGACGCTGCTCGGAAGTGGTGACTTCGCCGGTGAGCAGGTGGTCGGAGACGGTGAACAGGGCCATAGCCTTGCGGCCGGCGCGGGCTGCGTTCATATACAGGGCCGATGCCTCCATCTCCACGGCCAGCACACCCATCTTCATCCACTTGTCGTTCTGCGGAGTGTCGGAGTAGAACACATCGGAGGACAGGACGTTACCCACTTTGAAGGGATAACCCATCTGCTTGCAGCTTTCCACCGCCTTGGTGAGAAGGTCGTAGCTGGCGATGGGAGCGAAAGTGCCGGGCAGCTGATACTGGGCACCGTAGTTGGAATCGGTGCAGGCGCCCATTGCGAGTACCAGGTCGCCGATGTGCAAATCCTTGTCCAGCGCACCTGAGGAGCCGATCCTGATAATAGTCTCTACATTATAGAAGTTATAAAGCTCGTAGGTGTAGATGGCTATGGACGGGATTCCCATTCCGTGTCCCATAACGCTCACGGGGCGGCCTTTGTATGTGCCGGTATAACCCAGCATACCGCGGACCTTGTTGAAAAGGACGGGGTTTTCCAGATAGTTTTCGGCCATAAACTGGACCCTCAGGGGGTCGCCGGCCATAATGACTGTCTTTGCAATCTGGCCTTCAGTTGCGCCGATATGGGGTGTAGGTACGTTACTCATATAACTTTAGGTTATTAACTGTGCTCCGGCAAATATACACATTTTTTTTCAAGCCCCCAAGGCCGATACCGAAGGGAAAGCCAAGGCCGATACCCCCGCGAAGGCCAGGCCAATCCCACCGGCCAACACCACGCCAGCCGCGCAAACCAGCCACGCCAGCCGCGCCAGCGCACGCCCCGGCCGGCCACCCCCTACCTACACCAACTCGTCGGTCTCGCCGGGGATGCGGGGGCCCAGGGCAGCGACCTTGCGGCGCATAATCTCGGCCTGGGCGTGGAGCCAGTCGGCATTCATTCCGCCCTCGGGGACCGGATCGATATGGTAGGGCTCCCCTATCGCCATCCGGTAGCTTTTGGGGAAAGTCCAGAAGGCATTGTATACCGGCACTACGGGCGCGCCGCTCAGGGCGGCCAGGCGCACGGCTCCGGTGCGGAAAGTCATCACCCCTACACCGCTCTTGTTACGCTTGCCCTCGGGAGCGATTATTATGCTCTCACCGTGCTCCAGGGCCGCCAGCGAAGCCTTGAGCCAGCTGTCGTCAGGAGTGTGCAGACTGTCGTGCCTGCGCTCCAGGGGATAGCACTGGGCGTGGGTGTAGAAGGCCCTGGTGAAGGCATTCTTCTCGAAGTAGTCCATTGCCACAAGCGGATGCAGGAGCCGGTGGTAGTACTGTACCATCAGGATCACCGGATCCATCAGGCCTACGTGACGGGTGACGAAGATGGCGGGGCCGTCGATCTCGGGCTTGGGACCGTAGACCGTAGGGTGCTGGACCACAGCCACCATACAGCGGGCGAATCCGCGGAGCAGGCGGTCGCCCAGAGGCAGATGAGCCTCCTTTACAAGACCTGCCATTACGGAACTATTATATTGATCTGCTGACCGCTGACTTCCAGGGTAAGAGGCAGGGTGCCGGGAATCTCGCCGTCAATTTCCACGCGATCGGCCTTTCCCTTGCCGATGGGAGTGACCGTCATACTGTGAACGCGGCGGGAAACGATGCCGGGAAGCACGGAGAAATCGCCCTTGTAGATGTGCAGCATCTCCATCAGTGTCTTGATGTGGTTGGTTCCCTTCTGGATGGAAATCTCCACCTGGGAATCGTCCCACTTGCCGCCTTCGAGGGTCTGCTTGAGACCGCCGCCGCGGTATACTCCGTTTCCGAACACTATGGTATTCATCCTGCCCTCGAACACCTTTTCGCCGTCGCATTCCACCTTCACGCGGCGGAACTTCTTGGAGAAAATGGAATAGGGAGCCACCAGGGAATAGAGGAAGGAGCCCTTGTAGCCCTTGACCTTGAGAGCGTTGGTATTGTAGCAGATATTTGCATCAAGGCCGATACCGCCGATATTCGCCATACAGAACGTGCCTGTAGGGAGTTTCATACGGACTATGTCTTCCTTGGCAGTATTGCCCTTCAGGATGCATTCCACGGCCTGTTCCGGTGAGGCGGGGACGCCGGCCGTACGGATCCAGTCATTGCCCGTGCCTGCGGGGATAACGGCCAGGGTGAAGTCGTCAAGGGTGGCATTGACGGAATCGGCATACCTCAGAAGGCCCGTCATCACCTGGTGGATGGTACCGTCGCCGCCCATCGCGATAAACTTGCGGTAGCCCTTCTCGGCCGATTCGCGGGCCAGCTCGGTGGCGTGCCCGGGGTTCTGCGTAAGGACGTGATCCAGTTCAAGACCACCGTCGATAAGCTGTTTTTCATACTTCTCCCAGGTCTGGCCGGTCTGAGCCGTGGCCGATGCGGGATTGACAATCAGAATCCATCTATTTTCCATATTGTATCGGTTTTAGTTTTGTTTAAGCGTTATGACTTCCACGCAGGGATAGCCGCCCAGGCGGAAGGCGAAGGAACTGCCCAGCCCCACGCATACGTTAAGCACCTGGGAACCAAGGCGGTAAATGCCGGCATAATGACGGAATTCCCAGTTGGAGGGATCCATTCCGGCAAGCTTGTAGCGCAGTCCGTGGGTGTGGCCGGACAGGGTGAGGTCCACGGGCGCCTTGCCCGCCACACCGGCCGCCCAGTGGGTGGGATCGTGCGAGAGCAGTATGGTAAAGCAGCCCTCCGGAATGCCGGCAAGGGCCTTGTCAAGGTCTCCTCCCACATCGGGGAAATAGGGGCTGGTAGAAATGTTCTCCACTCCGGCTATGGCCAGCTTCTGCCCTTCTTTTTCCAGGATAATATTCTCATTCAGAAGCAGTTTCCAACCCATATCCCTTTCCAGCTGCAGGAGGCGCAGGGTATCGGAAAGGCGGTCCTCCTCCGTTCCGTGCCGATGCAGCAGGTAGTCGTGGTTGCCGCGGATTGCGATTATGCCCAGGGGGGCCTCAAGGCGGCGGAGCCAGGGGAGGTAGGAATCGGCCTCACGGGAATCGAAGTTCACAAGGTCTCCGGTGAAGAGGATCAGGTCCGGCTTCTGGGCGAGGGTAGCCTCCACGATACGCTTCACATAGGGGTGCGAATCGCCGTAGGAGCCAAGGTGGAAATCGCTCAGCTGGACTATGCGCAGCCCGTCGAAGGCAGGCGGTAAATTACTGAACGTCAGCCGAGTATGCTTTACTCGAAGGTGGGTGGAAACGTGGAAGATGAGGGTGGTGAAAAAGGCGCTCAGCGCCAGGGCCGATGCAAGTGCCACCCACGAAGCCGCCGCCTTCGAGAAGGCCGATACCAGGAGCCACACCAGAAGGAAGAGGAACTTGGGGAAGAGGAAGATGAAGGTGAAGTAGGAAAAAGCCCTCAGCGATGCCGTATAGCGCACTCCCCTGCCTATCAGGACCAGATACCACAGCGCCGCCGCGGTAGGAATGGCCGGAAGAAGCCTCCACCACCAGGCGGCTCCTCCGAGGGGCACAAGGCCGATGAAAACATCCGGCAATACCCCCAGCAGAAGGAAGAAAATGAGGTAGGTTTTAAACTTCACGTCTTATCTGTTTCCGCAAAGATACCATTTTTTCGGGAAAAGCCCTATCTTTGTACATACACTGAAACCGATAACTGTAATGGCCACTACCAACTTAGTCAGACGCTGGACCGGAACCAGCCTGGTACTCAGAATATTCATCGGCCTTGTAGTGGGCGCCGTCCTGGGCCTTCTCCTGCCCCGCTGGAGCTGGATAGGCATACCCGGAAGCATTTTCGTGTGGTCGCTCAAGGCGATAGCACCCATACTGGTGTGCGTGCTGGTGATATCGGCCATAGCCAGGGCCGGAAAAGGGCTGGGCGGACGCTTCCGCACGGTTATCCTCCTCTATCTTATGAGTACGCTCGTGGCGGCTTTCGTGGCCGTCGGGGCAAGCCATCTCTTCCCGGTGAGCCTTACCCTGGAGGATGCAGCACACGAAGCTGCGCCCGGCTCGCTCAAGGACGTTTTCGACACCCTGCTCCTGAATCTGGTGGCCAATCCGGTCGCGGCCCTTGCATCGGCCAATTATATAGGAATACTGTTCTGGAGCGTCCTGGCGGGGCTTGCCTTGAAGCTGGTGGCATCGGCCGGGACTATCAAGGCGGTGGGCGACATAGCCGATGCCCTCACCCTCATCGTGAAGTGGATAATCGAGTTCGCCCCTTTCGGCATCCTGGGCCTGGTGTTCTCCGCGGTATCCACCAGCGGGCTGGAGGTATTCACGGTCTACGGCCGCCTGGTGCTGCTCCTGGCATCCTGTATGCTCCTGAACGCCTGCATCTTCAATCCCCTGCTCTCCTGGATCTGCTGCGGGAAGAATCCCTATCCCCTGCTCTGGAAATGCCTGAAGGAGAGCGGTATACCGGCCTTTTTCACCCGATCATCGGCCGCTAATATCCCGGTGAACCTGAACCTTTGCAAAAAACTTGGGCTGGACGAGGACTTCTACTCCGTGAGCATCCCGCTGGGTGCCACCGTGAATATGAACGGCGCCGCAGCCACCATTACAGTAATGTCGCTCGCCGTAGCCCATACCGTTGGCGTGGAAGTGGGCTTCGTATCTTCGCTCATCCTGAGCATCGTGGTCACGCTGGCGGCCTGCGGCACTTCCGGTGTGGCCGGAGGCTCGCTGCTGCTCATCCCTATGGCCTGCTCCTTTATCGGCATAGGCAGCGATGTGGCTATGCAGGCCGTTGCGGTGGGATTCATCATCGGCGTAATCCAGGATTCCATCGAAACGGCCCTGAATTCCAGTGCCGATGTATTTTTCACCGCCACGGCCGAATACCGCGAATGGCGGGGTAAAAAAGCTTAAATGATTATGAAAGCCAAGAAAATTATCCTTGCGGCCTGCGCCGTGCTTGCCGCCGCCGTGCTGGGCGGATGCATTTACCTGAACACCCTAATGCCCATAATCACGGGCTACGCTGCCAAGAATATGGCCTCGGACGTGTTCGTCTCCGGGAGGAACCCGGCCGATGTAAAGGCGCTGGACCTGAACTTCTCCTTTATAAAATACAACCGCTGCAAGGTGGATTTCGAGAAGAAAACCGTTACCAGCCGCTTCCTCTGGGCCCACGCTAAGGCCGCCTACAGGGAAGGATACGGCGTAACCCTGCTTCGCGGCAGGCACAAGGCCGATTTCCTCGCCCAGGCCTACCCTCTCCCGGAGGATACCGTCTACCCGGATTACCTGCCCTCGGGTGACAGCGCCCTGGCCGCCCGTCTGGAGCCCGTCGCCAAGGCCCTGGTGGATGAACACGCCTACAACGGACACCCCTTCGCCTTCGTGGTCCTGCACAGGGGCGCAGTGGTGGCCGAGCGCTACGGCGAAGGCATCGGCCCTGATACTCAGCTTCTTAGCTGGAGTATGGGAAAGAGCTTCACCAATGCCGTGGTGGGTATAATGGCCGGGGATTCTCTGGTGGACATCCACGCCCCGATGGACATTCCCGAATGGCAGGCCGATGGCCGCAGGGACATCACTCTGAGCGACCTTATGCAGATGCAGAGCGGCCTTCAGTGGAACGAGAACTACGGCAACCGTTCGGACGTGAACCTGATGCTGCACCGAGAGACCGATATGGGCCTGTATGCCCTTTCCAAACCCCTGGAACACGAACCCGGCACCTTCTGGTACTATTCCAGCGGCAGCACCAATATCGTGATGCGCTACCTGCGCAGCCGCTTCCCTTCCGACGAGGCCTTCCTGGCCTATATGAGGGAAAGGCTTTTCGCCCCCCTGGCCATCTCCAAGCCCCATTTTGAGCCTGATATGAGCGGTACTCCGGTGGGATCGTCCTACCTGTATGTAACAGCCCGGGATTATGCCCGCTTCGGCCAGCTTTTCCTTGACGACGGCTGCATAGGCACAAGTCGCATCCTGCCCGAGGGCTGGGTGGATTATACGAGGACGCCGGCATCGGCCAGCGAGGGGAAGTATGGCGCCTTCTTCTGGCTGAACCTTGCCGGAGAATGCCCCGACGTGCCCTCGGATATGTTTTCTTGCCGAGGACACGACGGTCAGCAGATTTACATCATTCCTTCGAAGGAACTGGTTGTGGTAATCCTGGGCTACTCTCCCAAGCCCGACCGGGTGATAGACTTCAACGGAGTCCTCCGCGACGTCATCGGCCAGCTATAGGTCGTAGGTAAGGCTCAGATTTACGGATTTGAAGTTTGCCTTCAGGGGCTTGGGATAGCCACGGGGATAGTCTGAGGCTGGATGAGGTGCATTAATTGACAACTATTTGTCTTGGAGACTAGCCCTTTTCAATAACTGAATCAGAGCAGTACTTTGGGTTGGCCTTGACCAGTTTCTCAAAAAACTGGTGCATCCATTCTTCGACATTATCCCTTCTGAGTCCACTTCCCTCGATCGTCAGGAAATCAACTTCATCGATACAGTCTTCCCAAATATAAAAGTCGTAGAAGGGCTCCTGGTAATCAATATCCGGTGCCGCTCTGCCCAGAACTTCAAATCCGCTTCGTTCTGTCCTTTCTCCTCTAATCACTTCCTGCGCAATGCTCATTACATACGAACAATATGCAGTTTCCTGATTAATCTCTATTTCAAGTTCCTTAAGAATCGTGTCAAGGAGTTCAGCAAACTCAGTGGGAAACATATCCAAATCTTCACCAGCTAACTGAATAATGCCGGGGGTCTCAATCCCTTTCTCCAACAGATCGAAAGCCCAGTACTTCCACTCTTTTGAAATGCTGGTATGCCTAATATACTGATAAAGCATCTTGCCAGTACCTGGGACCCTCTGCAAAAGTTCCTGCACCTTTTCAGGAGGCTCAGGATAATGCTTTATGTACTCATCTGGCACCACCGTCTCCTCTGGTGTTGCCTTGGAATTAAAGAGTCTTTTCAGAAAATTCATACTAACTGAGTATTCGGATTAAAGAATCTGCTATTCATTCCTTCTGTCCGTCATTGTCTGCATCCTCACCCGTTCCCAATTCCAATTTCGGCTGATGTGACTCAATGTACCGTTTCATACTCATGGAACTGACGACTTTCTTACCCGTCTGTTTCTCGAATGCTTCCTTGGCCACCTTGGCGACGGATCCGCCGCGCTCAGCAACTCGGGCATGCTCAGACATAGTTTCCGGGTGCTCTTCCTTAGTGATGTTACTGGTGGTAAGTTCGGCCAGCATATTCATCACTAACTCCTCATTGGTCATA
>JAGCYC010000005.1 GCA_017961015.1 Bacteroidales bacterium
CCATCGGCAAGTCCTGGTACATCCGCTACAAGTATCAGCTGGGCTTCTCGCTCAATGTGAAGAACCTCCTGAACAACAGGAACGTAAAGACCGGCGGTTACGAGCAGACCCGTCTGGTGGACAACACCGTCTCCAAGTCGAAGTTCTACCGCTTCGATTCCAAGTACTTCTATATGTCCGGAATCAACTATATGCTTAACATTTACTTCAGATTCTAATGCTTATGAAAAAGACACTGATCATCATCGCAGCGCTTTTCTCCCTTGTGGCCTGCAAGAGTCTGAAGGAAGAATGGCAGCCCGTGTTCAACTTCTCCAAGGGAAGTTATGAAGGCTTCACGCCCTATACCGAGAGTTACCTCAAGCTTCATTACGGCTTCAAGGAATTCACCACCATCGCGGACTTCAAGAAGATGTACAAGCCCGGCGGCACCTATATCTACGACGATATCTGGATCAAGGGGCAGGTCATTTCCGAGGACCGTAGCGGCAATATCTACAAGGACCTGTACATCCAGGACGAAACCGGTGCGATGGACGTCAAGATAGGCAAGGGCTCGCTCTACAGCGAATTCGTTCCCGGCCAGTGGGTGTATGTGAACTGCCGCGACATGCTGCTGGGAGCCTACCACGGCCAGCCTCAGCTGGGCCTGGATCCCGACGACACCTCCACCAACGAATACGAATCGTCCTATATGGACCTCCAGGCAATAATCCAGGAGCACGTGTTCAAGGGTGCCGTGGAAGAGCCTATCAAGCCCTATGAGGTGAGTGAGGCCGAGGTTGCCGAATCGGTGAACGGAGGCTTTAACGGAAAGCTCTGGAACAGGCTTGTCACCATTAAGAACCTTACTTACGGTGACGAGATTTTCGCCCTGCTGTACCCCAACCCCAGCCTGGACCACAAGTCCGGTAATCCCGAGAACCGTCTGTTCCTCTCCAAGCCCGACAAGGCCGCCGACGTGATAGCCGGCTTCGACTACACCTGGGGCATCGACACCTGGGCTATGTCTAAGGCCAAGACCATAGAATATATCTCCAGCGGTGTCTGGGATACCGCCGTCGTGGGCAGCGGAAGCACCCGTTACGGCCCCATCACCCAGCGCCCCATCGACTTCCAGGGCCTTCCCGAAAGCGTGCTGCAGAACTTCGGCCCCGATGCCGAGCTCTCCTACAAGGAAATAATGATCAAGTACGCCCAGGGCAACTATGTGTCCCATTACTTCAAGATGAGCGGCGGTACCATAGTTCAGGTGCGCACCTCCGGTTTCTCCCGCTTCTCCGACGAGAAACTGGACAGCCGCATCCTTGACAAGAGCGCCAAAGTAACCATCACCGGCATACTCGCCGTTTACGACGGAAGCGCACAGTTCACCCTGATAGACGAGCCGTCGAAATCCGTAAAACTCGATTAAGTTTCTTAAGTCCCCGGCTCCTTAATCATCGGCCGGGGATAATTTTTCCCCGCTATGAAGAAAATATTTCCCCTCATCCTTGCATTGGCTATGGTTTCCTGCAATCAGAATCCCTTCTTTGAATCCTGGGATACGCCCTATGGCACCCCTCCCTTTTCCAGCATAAAGACCTCCCATTACCTTCCCGCCTTCAAGGCCGGGATCGAGGAGCAGCGCTCCAATGTGAAGGCTATCATAGAGAATCCCGAGGCTCCCACCTTTGAGAATACCGTAGCCGCCTACGAAGCCGCTTCGCCCATCCTGGACCGCGTTTCCGGCGTATTCTTCAATCTCTCGGAGTCTGATTCCACTCCCGAGATGCAGGCGATAGAGGAGGAAGTGATGCCCCTTATCACCGCCGCCGAGGACGAGATCCTGATGGACGAGCGTTTCTTCGCCCGCGTGAAGGCTGTGTACGACGCTTCCGAAGGCCTCAGCCGCGAGCAGCAGATGGTGGTTAAAAAGCTTTACGACAGCTTTGTCCGTAACGGTGTGGCTCTGGACCCCGAGGCCAAAAAACGCTTCTCCGAGATAAACACCCGCCTCGCTTCCCTCAGCCAGGCTTTCGGCCAGAACCTGCTTGCAGCCAATAATGCCTTCAAGGAGGAGGTGGGTATCACCGTGAGCGAATACTACGACTTTATGGCTTCCTGCCCCGACCGCGAGCGCCGCGAGAAGGCCTTCCGCGCCTACTCTTCCCGCTGCAACGGGGGAGCGAACGACAATAACGCGATAGTCCTGGAAATTATGAAGCTGCGCACCGAGAAGGCAAATCTCCTGGGCTATCCGACATCGGCCGCCTATATCCTGAGCGACAAGATGGCCGGGGATCCCGCCACCGTGGATGCCTTCCTGCAGCCAATAATGGACCGCGCGATGGTCAAGGCCCGCGAGCAGAAGGCCCAGATGGAAGAGCTGGCCGGACACAGCATCGAAGCCTGGGACTGGTCCTATTATGCCGAGCAGCTCCGCTCCCTGAAATACGCCCTGGACGAGAGCCAGACCAAGCCTTACTTCCAGATAGACAGCGTGCGCAAGGGCGTATTCACGGCCGCCGAGCGCATCTACGGCATCCATATCGATCCGGCCCCCGAGGTCCAGGTTTATAATCCCGTGGTGAAGGCCTATCGGCTCAGCGATGCCGACGGCTCCCTCCTGGGTATCTTCTATGCCGATTACTTCGTGCGCCCCACCAAGCGCGGCGGCGCCTGGATGAACAACTTCCGCGACCAGGAGGAAGGCGTGAGGCCCATCATAGTGAATGTGTGCAACTTCCCCGATCCTGCGTCCGGTGAGCCCTCCCTCCTTACCGTGGACAATGTCCAGACCGCCTTCCACGAGTTCGGACACGCCCTGCACGGTTTCCTTACCCAGTGCAAATACAAGAGCGTGAGCGGCACTTCAGTTTCGCGTGACTTCGTGGAGATGTTCTCCCAGTTCAACGAGAACTTCGCCTTCGTGCCCGAGATCCTCCAGGTCTATGCCAACGACTACCGCACGGGTGAGCCCATCCCCGCCTCCCTGGTGGAAAAGATATCCAAGGCCCTCCGCTTCAACCAGGGCTTCACTGCCGGCGAACTTTGCGCCGCATCCATACTGGATATGAAGTGGCACGAGCTCACGGCCGCACAGCTGGAAGCCTTCGACGGCCCCGAAAGCATACGCGCATTCGAGGATAAGGTGTGCGAAGAGATGGGCCTGATTTCCTGCATAATCCCGCGTTACCGCACCACCTACTTCAACCACATCTTCAACAGCGGTTACAGCGCCGGTTACTACAGCTACCTGTGGTCGGAGGTCCTGTCGGCCGATGCCTGGGAGAAATTCCTTGCCGATGGCGTATTCAACCCCGAAACCGCCCGTTCCTTCCGCGAGACCTTCCTCGAGAAAGGCGGCAGCGAAGAGCCGATGACCCTGTACCGCAGTTTCCGCGGTGCCGATCCCGACCCCGGCGCCCTCATCCGCGCCCGCGGCCTCTGATAATTCCTTACGCTATATGAAACGAATCCTGACATTGTTTTTCCTCCTCCTGCTCCCGCTTTCTGCAGCGATGGGGCAGGAGGCCGTTCCCGAACGGACCGACACCATCATCACCAATCTTGGCATCAAGTACGGCGGTGCCTTTGTGAGCCAGATCCCCGCCCCGGACAAGCCCATACGCGTAAAACTTGCGGGAAGGGGCGACGACCTGTTTGAAGGCAGCAGCATGAACGAAATAAGGCAGATTGACTTTGCCGACGGTTTCACCATCTATTTCCGGGATGGCGTTCCAGTGCGCGACAACCTGCTTTCCTGCCCCAACATCCTTGCCCGTGGCAGCCGGCTTGCCGCAGAGGGGGTGGTGAGGCTCAACCGTGCCGAAACCATAGAGTATTGCGGCCCCAGACCGTACTATTTGGGACTCCTTCCCGGAAAGACTCAGGTAGTGGGCGGTATCGCCCAGCTGGGAGTGGGCCTGGCCGGCTTCTTTACCGGAGCATATTATCTTGGCCTGCCTCTGCTGCAGATAGGCAACATCTACTATTCCAAATCTTTCAAGGTGTGGACCACTCCTGTGATCTTCCTTTCCGGAGGGCTCATCCTGAGCGGAATAGTGAACACTTCGTTGGGCTCCGGGGCAATCTCCCGCACCATACGGGACAGGGACGGCTTAACACCCCGCAGCGAAGGCTTCGCCAAGGCCGAATTCTGGTCCGGCACGGGCTCACTCGCCCTTGGCGCCGCAGCCCTCACGGCCGGCTTCCTGGATCTGCAGAACGAGTATGCGAAAACCCGCCGTGCCATCTATGTAAACGGTGAATCGGTCGATGCCATACGCCGCGCAGGCGGCATGCCTGCCCGCCCGTTTCTGCTTATGCTGGGCGGGGCGGCCCTTTCCGCCACCGGCGTGTCCCTTATGATCGTGGGAGCTTCGCGCCTGTCCGGCTACCGTCGGCTCAAACTCGCCGGCGACACCCTCGTCTTCACTTTCTGACTTTTGCCGCTGCCTCGTACTCATCGGGGAACAATAATGCCCAAAAACGTTCCTCCCCGAGCCAGGCGCGGGCCGGCAGAACCGCGGCACGGCTTACAGCGCAGACCGCCAGGCGGCCCACCGCCCCGCGGCCCGCGCCTTAGGCTATGTAGGAGGTGAGAACCTTCATACTGTCTTCGGGGACGAAGCACAGGTCGTCGGCGCTTGCAGGGATCAGGACGGTTTCGCCCTGACGTACGGGGACGCTTTCGCCGTCAACTTCCAGCGAACCTTCGCCTTCCAGGCACATCACCACCATAAATGAGTCTATTCCGGACAGGTCCTTGGCGCAGGGAAGCGTCAGGTCCCAGATGCTGGTGGTGAAATAGGGGCAGCTAACGACCTGGACTTCCTCGTTCTCCTCGGGAGTGTAATCGCTGCGGTAGGAAGGATAGACCTTGTAGTCAATCGCATCCTTTGCCAGTTCCGTGTGAAGTTCCCTCGGTTTGCCGTCCAGGCCCAGGCGGCCGTAGTCGTATATGCGGTAGGTGATGTCGGAAGTCTGCTGGATCTCCGCTATGAAGCAGCCGCCGCAGATGGCGTGGATACGGCCTGCAGGGAGGAAGAAGACATCTCCGGGATGCACGTCGTGACGGGCCAGGGCATCGGTGATGCTGCCGTCGGCAACCTTTGAGGCATACTCTTCGGGAGTGAGTTTCTCCTTGAGGCCGGCATACAGGTGGGCGCCGGGTTCGGCAGCCACTACGTACCACATCTCGGTCTTGCCCTTGGAGCCGTTGTGCCTTTCGGCGGCCAGTTCGTCATTGGGGTGGACCTGTATGGAGAGGTCTGTAAGCGCATCTATGAACTTGATGAGCAGCGGGAACTCGTCACCGGTGTTCTCATACACGTGCCGGCCCACCAGTTCTTCCTTGTACTCCTTTACCAGCGAAGCGATGCTGCGGCCCTTCAGGGGACCCTCGCTCACGATGGACTCATTGCCTTTCACGCCGGACAGCTCCCAGCTTTCGCCTATGTGCTGCTGCGAGGTCTTTACACCTTTGTACGGGGCTATTTTTTCGCCGCCCCAGACGATGGTCTTGAAAATAGGTTCAAATTTAAGCGGATACATATCTTATTCTCCCATTATGAATTCCACTTTGCCGCCCTTGCGAAGGTCGGAGTACTCAAGGTAAGGCTTGTCCCAGGGCTGGCCGTTGAGCCGGACTTCCTTCACGTGGCAGTTCTTCTCAGAAAGGCCCCGGGCCGATATCTCCAGAGTGCCACCCTCAACCTTCACGCTGGCCTTGTCCCACAGAGGGGCGCCGATCCAGAAGCGCGCCACGGCCGGCTCGCTCTGGTAGAAGCCCAGCGATGAAAGCACGTACCAGGCGCTCATCTGGCCCACATCCTCATTGCCGGCAAGGCCGTCCGGGGCTGTGGTGTACATCTCGCGATAGACGCGGCGGATAAGGTCGGCTCCCTTGTCGCTCCGGCCAAGCATAGCATACAGATAGAGGGTATGATGTCCGGGCTCGTTGCCGTGGGCATACTGGCCGATGAGGCCGGAGATATCCGGCGAGGCGTTCTCGCCCTCGATGTGGTCGGGGGCCTCGAACAGGCCGTCAAGCTTGGCAAGCGTTGCCTCGCGCGAGCCGAAGAGCGAAACCAGCAGATCCACATCCTGGGGAACCAGCCAAAGGTACTGCCAGCCCGTACCCTCGGTATAGTCGGAGGTCTCGTGACGCGAATAGATAGGGTCGAAGGGTTCGGTGAAGCTGCCGTCCACCTTGCGGCCGCGCAGGAACTGCAGTTCCGGATCCCAGAAATTGGTCCAGTCGTGGCTGTGTTCGCGGTAGGCCTCGGCCACATCCTCGTAGCCCAGCACGGTGGCGGCCTGTGCGAGGGCGGCATCGGCAATGCAGTATTCCATATCGGTGGCCACCGATTCGCGGTACAGGTCGGCGGGGATATAGCCATAGCGGCGGCGCAGGTCCAGCCCGCGGTCTTCCTGCTCGGCGGTGCTCACCAGGGCGTCCATTATCTGCTCGTCGCTCAGGCCGGCGCGGAAGCCCTTCACCACGGCATCGGCAAAGACTACCGAACCGGGATTACCCACCATACAGTCGGTCTCGTTACCCATAAGGTGCCAGACGGGAAGGTCTCCCTGCTCCTTGTAGATATGGTACATAGTGGCCACGATATCGTCCATCTTCTCGGGATGGATCAGGGTCATAAGAGGCATTGCAGCCCTGTAAGTATCCCAGAGCGAGAAGGTGGTATAGTTGCGGAAGCTTCCGGGACGCACCACGTCGTCGGAGCCGCGGTAGTCACCGTTCACGTCGTCAAACACGGAAGGGGCCACCATCGTGTGGTACAGGGCGGTATAGAAGATGGTGCGGGAGTCGGCATCGGCAGTCTTGATACGGACCTTGCCGAGTTCTTCGTTCCAGGCCTTGCGGGCATCGGCCTCCACGGCCTCGAAGTCCCAGCCGGGAAGTTCGGCCTCGAGGTTGGCCTTGGCACCCTCCACGCTCACGGGGGAAAGGCCCACTTTCACCAGCAGCTGCTGTCCCTCGGCCTTGGGGGCAAGGACGCATCGGCCATAGAGGGCCTTGCGGGCTATACCTCTCTGGCTTTCCTGACGGGGGTTCTCGTTCACCACGAAATCGGCCAGGGGCTCGGAGAATTCGGCCCGGAAGAAGATCTTCTGGTTGCGGGCCCAGCCGGTGGAGAAGCGGTAGCCGCTGACGGCCGATATCTGCCCGTCGGCATCTCGCTCCAGCTCGAAGCCGGTGTCGGTGGCGTCGTCCCAGCAGCCGCCGTTCTCGAGGTCGATTATTACGGCTGCCTCATCGCTCCGAGGGAAAGTGTAGCGGTGAAGGCCGCAGCGCGAGGTGGCGGTTAGTTCGGCCAGGATGCCGTAGCGCTCCAGGGGTATGCTGTAGTAGCCGGGGCGGGCCACTTCGCGGGAGCGGTCGCCATAGGACCAGGCGCCGGAGCCGGGGACATCCTCGCTGCCGCGGGAAGGCTCCACCTGCCCTGTCACGGGCATCAGGGTGATGTCAAAAAGATCGCCGATCCCGGTGCCGGAAAGATGCGTATGGCTGAAGCCGATGATGGTGGAATCGGAGTCGTGGTAACCGGAGCACCAGTCCCACTGCTGGGGGATGCTGGTGGGCCCGAGCTGCACCAGGCCGAAGGGAACGTTGGCTCCCACGAACACGTGTCCGTGGCCTCCGGTGCCTATTTTGGGGTTTACGAACGATGCATAATCGGTAGAAGGTGTTGCGCAGGCTGCCATCAGAAGGGCAGTTGCAACGGCGGCAAGTATACGTCGTGACATAATAATGGTTTTATGATTCGTAAAGATACGAATATTTTTGCTATCTTCGTACAATCAACCACAGCAATAATGAAGCTAAGCAAACTTATCCCCGCCGCAGCCGCAGCACTAGTCCTGGCTGCCTGCGCCAAGACCGCGCCCGTAACCGAGCCTGTAGATTATGTGAATCCCCTTTGCGGCACACTTTCCACCTTCGCCCTGTCCACAGGAAACACCTATCCGGCCATAGCCCTGCCCTGGGGTATGAACTTCTGGACACCGCAGACCGGGCCCGACGGCGACGGCTGGACCTACCGCTACGATGCCACCCATATCCGCGGCATCAAGCAGACCCACCAGCCCAGCCCCTGGATAAACGACTACGGCGCCTTCTCCATAATGCCCGTAACCACCGGTCCCGTCTGGGACCAGGACGTGCGCGCCAGCTGGTTTTCGCATAAGGCGGAAGTAGCCAAGCCCTATTACTACAGCGTATATCTGGCCGATCACGACGTCACCGTAGAACTGGCCCCGAGCTCCCGCGCCGCCGCCTTCCGCATAAGCTACCCCGACACCGAGCGCTCCTACCTGGTGGTGGACGCCTTCCCCGGAGGTTCCTTCGTAAGCATCGAGGACGGCCGCGTAGTGGGCTGGAACAGCCACAACCACGGCGGAGTGGCCCCCGGCTTCCGCAACTGGTTCGTGATTGAGGCCGATGCCCCCATCGCCGAATGCTTCCTGATTGCCGATAATGCCGAAGTCCAGGGCGTGAGTTCCCTGGAAGCCGGCCACGCCCAGATTATGCTGGGCTTCGACACTGCCGAAGGAAAGGTAGTGAACCTGAAGGCTGCGTCGTCCTTCATCTCCAAAGAACAGGCCCTGGAGAACCTGAAAGAGGTTCAGGGCCGCAGCTTCGACGAGGTGGAGGCCGCCGGACGCAAGGCCTGGAACGACGTCCTTGGCCGCATCGAGGTAAAGGATGGCAACCTGGACCACCTCCGCACCTTCTACTCCTGCCTATACAGGGCCCTGCTCTTCCCCCGCGACCTTTCCGAAATCACAGCCGGAGGCGAGCGAGTCCACTACAGCCCCCACACAGGCGAGATCTGCCCCGGCTACTTCTTCACCGATACCGGCTTCTGGGACACCTTCCGCAGCCTTTTCCCTCTGATGAACCTGGTTTATCCCGAGCAGAGCGCCAAGGTCCAGGAAGGCCTGGTGAACGATTATCTTGAGAGCGGTTTCCTGCCCGAATGGGCTTCGCCCGGCCACAGGGGCTGTATGGTGGGGAACAATTCGGCCTCGGTTGTGGCCGATGCCTACCTGAAAGGCATACGCGGCTACGATATAGACAAACTCTGGGAGGCCGTCACCCACGGCGCCCACGCGGTGCATCCCGAGGTCAGCTCCACCGGACGTCTGGGCTGGGAGGAGTACGACGCCCTGGGCTACGTGCCCTGCGATATCGGCATACGCGAAAGCGCTGCCCGTACCCTGGAATATGCCTACGACGACTGGTGCATCTGGACTCTTGGCAAGGCCCTCGGACGCAGCGAGGAGGAGCTGGCCCCCTACGAAAAGGCCGCCCGCAACTATGCGAATCTCTTCGACCCCGAGGAAGGCCTTATGAACGGACGCAAGGCCAGCGGCAGCTTCGCCAAGCCCTTCAGCCCCCTCAAGTGGGGCGGTGACTTCACCGAAGGCAATTCGCTGCATTACAGCTGGTCCGTCTTCCACGACGTGAAGGGCCTTATCGGCCTGATGGGCGGTGAAGAGGGCTTCAACGCCACTCTGGACCGCGTTTTCCAGCTTCCTCCCAAATACGACGACTCCTACTACGGCTTCCCCATCCACGAGATCATAGAGATGACGGTTATGGGTATGGGCAACTACGCCCACGGCAACCAGCCCATCCAGCATATGCTCTACCTCTACGACTGGAGCGGCCAGCCCTGGAAAACCCAGGCCCGCGTACGCGAAGTGATGGAGAAATTCTACACCCCCTGGGCCGATGCCTACTGCGGCGACGAAGACAACGGACAGACCAGCGCCTGGTATGTTTTCTCGGCCCTGGGCTTCTATCCCGTGTGCCCCGGCTCGGGTGAATATGCCCTTGGATCGCCCCTGTTCAGCGAGGCTGTGCTGCACCTTCCCGGCGGCGATTTCAAGATTGATGCTCCCGGGAACGGCCCCGATGCCCCCTATGTCCGGAAACTCAGCCTCAACGGCCGCAATTACAGCCACAACTACCTGAAGCACAGCGATATCATAGCTGGAGGAAAGCTCCGTTTCAGTATGAGCGAAACTCCCTGCGAAAGCCGCGGTACTGCAGCCTCCGACAGTCCTTATTCGATGACGAAATGAAAAAAATAGCCTTTTGCGCCGCCCTTGCCGCGACCTGCCTGGCCGCCTGTTCGGGCCGATATCCCGACCAGCGCCCCGCCCCTGCCGAACGCCTTTTCACCTCCGAGGCCGTAGAGGCCAAGATTGACGAGGTAGCCGCAGTGCTGCAGAACCCCAAGCTCCGCTGGATGTTCCGCAACTGCTTCCCCAATACCCTGGACACTACCGTCCACTTTGGAAAAGACGAGCAGGGACGTCCCCGCACCTTCGTCTATACCGGCGACATACACGCTATGTGGCTGAGGGATTCCGGTGCCCAGGTGTGGCCTTACGTGCAGCTGTGCCCCTCCGACGCCCATCTCCAGGAAATGATAGCCGGAGTTATCAACTGCCAGTTTATGCTGCTTAACCTGGACCCTTACGCCAACGGCTTCAACGACGGTCCCGTGGGTTCGCAGTGGGAGTCGGACGACACCGGCGCACCCCTGAGCCCCTGGGTCCACGAGCGCAAGTGGGAGATTGACTCTCACTGCTATCCTGTGCGCCTGGCCTACCATTATTGGAAGACCACCGGCGACACTTCCGTCTTCGGGGAAGAGTGGCTCAAGGCCGTTCAGAACATCCTGGAAACCTTCACCGTGCAGCAGCGCAAAAACGGTGACGGACCTTATTATTTCCTGCGCGTGACCGACCGTCAGCTGGACACCAAGGCACGTGCCGGATGGGGACATCCCGTAAAGCCCGTGGGACTTATCGCCTCCAGCTTCCGCCCTTCCGACGACGCCACCCAGTTCGACTTCCTGGTTCCTTCCAACCTCTTTGCCGTGAGCATACTCCGCAAAGCCGCCGAAATCCTCACTGAAGCAAACGGTGAGGCCGCCCTGGCGTCGCGCTGCCTGTCCCTCGCCTCCGAGGTGGAGGCCGCCATCAGGCAGTATGCCGTCGTTGAGCACCCCGTCTTCGGCCCAGTATATGCCTACGAGGTGGATGGCTTCGGCAACCACTACCTTATGGATGATGCCAATGTGCCTTCGCTGCTTTCACTGAGCTATCTTGAGGCCGTTCCCGCCGATGATCCCGTATACCAAAACACCCGCCGCCTTGTCTGGAGCGAGTACAATCCGTATTTCTGGAAGGGTAAGGCCGGGGAAGGCATAGGAGGGCCGCATATCGGCCGTGAAGCAATATGGCCGATGAGCATAATGATGAAGGCCTTCACTTCCACGGACGATGCCGAAACCCTGGCCTGCCTGGAGCAACTGCTGCGCACCGATGCCGGCACCGGCTTCATCCACGAGAGCTTCAACCGCAACGACGCATCGGACTTCACACGCCCCTGGTTCGCCTGGCAGAACACGCTCTTCGGCGAACTTGTACTCAAACTCTACAACGAAGGCCGCCTGGACCTGCTGAATAAAGTCCGGGCCCGCTAGGCGCCGCGCCGGCTACTTCCACTGGATACTGCCGGCGTTCAGAAGATCTGTGTGGGAAATCCTGTAGCCCTTGGACTTACCGCCTACGCGTACGCCCGAGGGCTTTTTCGTGCGGCTTATCGTAAGGGTATCCCCGCCCGGAAGAGTTATCACGGCCTTGGCGAAAGTGGGACGGGTGAGTGTGTAGGAAGGATCGGCCGGGCAGTCGGGATAGAAGCCCAGCATCGAGAATACCGCCCAGGCGCTCATCGTGCCGGTGTCGTCATTGCCGGGAATGCCGTCAGGGGCGTTCCGGTAGTTCTGGGCAAGTATGCGGTCCACCTGCTCCCAGGTGCGTTTCTCATAACCCTTGAAGCGGGAGAATAGATAGGGGTAAACGATGTCGGGCTCGTTGGCCGGGTCGTAAAGCCCCTCGTCAAACACCTTCTGCAGGGCTTTTACAAAGTTCTTGTTTCCTCCCATCAGCTTGGCATAGCCGGCCACGTCGTGCGGTACGGCAAAGCTGTAGTTCCAGGCGCTGCCCTCGTGGAAACCGGGGGCGTTGGAGAAATCGGCCCCGTCGCAGGGATCGAAGGGCGTGAGGAAGCTGCCGTCGCCGCGGATGGGCCTCAGGCAGCCGTACTCGGCGCTGTAGTAGTTGCGGTAGCCGAGGCTACGGGAACGGAAGCGTGCGGCATCCTCGTCCCTGCCAAGGGCTGCTGCGAGCTGCGACAGGGCATAATCGGCCACATAATACTCCAGCGCGTGCGATACCGAATTGTCGCCGGAGAAGTCCTGGGCGAAGAAATCCAGGGGGATGTAGCCGTTTTCAACGTAGGGGTCGTTGTCGGGGCGCATCAGGTTTTCTGCCCCGGGGGTATCGGCCGATTTGAGGAAGGCCTCATAGGCGCTGCGGATGTCGAAGTCGCGAAGGCCCTTGAGCCAGGTATCGGCAATGACGGGGATGGCGGGGTCGCCTTCCATAGTCCAGGTTTCACGGCCGAAGAGCTCCCATTTGGGCATCCAGCCCCATTCCCTGTACATATCCACCATCGAGCGCACCATATCCAGCTGCTTCTCGGGCCACAGCAGGGTAATGAGCTGATGCAGATTGCGATAGGTGTCCCAAAGTGAGAATACCGAATAGCGTTCGCCTCCCTGTATGAGCCCTACGCCCCTGAGTGCGCGGGCCTTCACGTCCTGTCCTGCAGGACCGGTGGGAATGCTGCGGCTGTCTTCCGAAAGGGGATTGCCGAACTCCATTACGGGATACTCACCGTTAACGTCGCTCACTATGCTGGGGTGGATGAGCGCGTGATAAAGGGCGGTATAGAAGATAGTCTTCTGGTCGGGAGTCCCGCCTTCCAGCCGTATGCGTCCGAGATGCTCCTTCCACATATCCTCGGCCTTTGCGAGCACCCCCTCAAAGTCAAAGCCCTGCTGCTCGGCATCGAGGTTCCTGCGGGCGTTCTCGCAGCTCACGAACGACACTCCCACCTGCACCAGCACCTCTTCGTCCGGGGCGAGGGAGTCGTAGTGGAACCAGTAGCCGATATCGTCGCCGCTGAGCTCGCGGGCATAGCCGGGATAGAGCTTGTATTTCCCGGCATCGGCATCCCAGGCGGCCTCGGCGGTCATCGGACGCTGTTTTTTCCAATATCCGCTGCTGGACGGGACCTTGCTCACCCTCAGCACGAAGTACAGCGGAAATACCGCCTCGCGGGTGTAGCAGAAGGTTCCCATCAGCTTGCTTCCTTCCACTTCGGTGGCCGATACGCGGCGCACGGTGGCCCCGCTCTCATTGGTGAGGCCTTCTCCCAGGTTCAGCAGTACCGAACCCTCGCCTCCGGGGAAGCGGTAGCTCTCGACAGAGCTCCTGGGAGTCGCGCTCACCTGTGCGAAAACGCCGTTGTCCAGCTTCAGGCAGTAGTAACCCGGCCGGGCTTTCTCTCCGGTATAGGGACTGCCGTAAATGTGGTAGTCTACCTGAAGCGGGCCCGTCGTGGGCATTGTCAGGACGGCTCCTAGGTCCGGGCAACCCACACCGGAGAGATTCACGTGCGAAAAGCCTGTGAAATAGCTGTTTTCGGCCACATAGGGAGTGCTCCACCAGCGGCTGTCCTTGTCCCAGGTGTTCATCTGCGAACCCATTACGTTGAAGGGGCTCACGCTCATCATCCCGTTGGGAGTTACCGCACCGGGGTTGCAGGCTCCGAAATTACTCGTGCCGATGAAAGGGTTCACCCACTCGTTCTGGGCTTGAAGGCCCGTGCATACGAGCACGAGCGCCAGGGCTAAGGACTTGCGCATTGACGGAAAACTAAAGGATATTGGTCTTTTTGGTAAAGTCGATGATTTCGGGGATGTAGCCGAAGGCCAGGCCGGTCACGGTGTCGGCGCAGCCATAGTAAACGGCTACGCGGCCGGTAGCGCTGTCGTGGAGGGCGGCGCAGGGGAAGGCCACGTTGGGAACGTCACCCATACACTCGTAAGGAGTTTGGGGCGAAATCAGGTAAGGGCCGCTGCGGGCGATAACCTTCCAGGGCTGGTCCAGGTCCAGCAGGGCGCTGCCGAAGCTGTACACATAGCCGTTGCAGCTGCGGAGCACTCCGTGGTAGAAGAGCAGCCAGCCTTCCGAAGTCTCGATGGGGATGGGGCCGGCGCCTATCTTCATACACTGCCAGGCGCTCACTTCGAAGGGTGCGGGAGCCATCACGTGACGGTGGTGTCCCCAGAACTCCATATCGGGAGATTCGCTGTAGAATATGTCACCGAAGGCGGTGTGGCCGGTGTCGGAAGGACGGGACAGCATTGCAAAGCGGCCACCTATCTTGCGGGGGAAGAGCACGCCGTTGCGGTTGTAGGGGAGGAAGGCATTCTCCACCTGGTGGAAGGTCTCGAAGTCCTTGGTCCACGCAAGGCCGATGGTAGGGCCGTGATAGCCGTTGCACCAGCTCACCCAGTAGCGGTCCTCGATCTTGGTGACACGGGGATCGTAGCCGTAGACCCACTCGGCCACCTCGGGATCGGCCCCCTGGAACTTGAGGGTTTCGGGGCGTATGTTCCAGTGGATGGCGTCGTCCGAAAAACCTACGTGCAGGGCCATACGGCGGTTGGTGTCGTCACAGCGGAATACGCCGGCGAAGCCGCCTTTGAAGGGCACCACGGCGCTGTTGAATATGCTGTTGGAGTCCGGCAGCAGGTCGCGCGGGATTACCGGATTTGCGCTATAGCGCCACATAGGGGCTTTGCAGGATGCGGGCCTCTCTTCCCAGGGCATATTGGGAAGGGGAGTGCCTTCGATTTTGAGCTTTGTCATACTATTAATTTTGATTTGAACACTATTTTCTTTGCGGCTTCCGGAGACTCACCGTTGCTGTGTGCCTCGATAAGTCGGAAGAGGTATGCCGCCGCAGCCTCTGTAATCTGCGGCAGGGGCTGCAGGATATAGGGGATGGGCGGATCGAAGAAGGCGTAGGCGTTGGAATAGTCGAAGCTTACGACCTTGATATCTTTCTGGATGCGTACTCCGCGGCGGAACAGCTGCTGGAGCACGGCCACGGAGGGCACGTTGGACGACATAATCAGCGCGTCCGTGCCTTTCCGGATAACCTCATCGGCCACTGCGGAGGCGTCGGAGGCTTTCAGGTTGAAGGGCAGGTGGTAGATGTGGGCATCGGCCCCGAGTATTTCCCTGAAGGCGGTTTCGCGGTCGCCCATCGAGGAGATGCGCATCGCGTAGGATACCATCTCTATGCTCCGGGCACCCTGGCTGCGGAGGTAGTCCACGGCCTGGCGCATTGCATCGGCATTGTCGGTGAGCACCGTAGGGAGCCTGTAATCGGGATGGTAGCGGTCTATCACCACGAAGGGGCGTCCGCTGCGGATCAGGTACTCCAGGCTGCTGCGGCTGCCCTCGCAGGGTACCACTATGAAGCCCTCCACGTCCTTCTCGATGAAGGAACGCAGCAGGAGGTCAAACTTGCGGGGGTCTTCGTCGGACGAGCCGAAAAGTACCGTGTAGCCGTGCAGGGCGGCCTGGTTCTCCAGTTCCCTGGCGATGATCCCGTAAAAGATGTTGGAAAGGTCGGAAAGGATTACGCCGATAACGCGGGTGCGGCCCTGGCGCAGCATCCTGGCTGCGCTGCTGGGCTGGTAATTATAGCGCCGTGCCACCTCCAGTATGCGGTCGCGGGTGGTGCTGGACACGCGGTATTTCTGCTTACCGTTGGCCTCGGTCCGGTTGTTCATTACAAAGGAGACGAGGGCGATGGAGACGCCCGCCTCGCGTGCTATATCCTTGATTGTGATGCTTTTGGCCATCGCTTATGCTTTGGGCTTATCGGCCGGTTCCAGGCGTTCGGAGACGGGATAGGAATTGCGGCCTTCGGAGCTGCGGGAGATGAGTTCGCCCACGAAGCCGGCAAGGAAGAGCATTACGCCCAGCACCAGGGCCACCAGGGCAAGGTAGAACAGGGGCTGGTCGGTTACGGCCCTGAAGCGTACTCCGTGGGCCTGGTGGACCAGTTTGGCGGCGATTATCCAGACGGTCATCACGAAACCGGTAAGGAACATCAGTATGCCGCTGGTCCCGAAAAAGTGCATAGGCTTGCGGCCGAAGCGGGACAGGAACCAGAGGCTCATCAGGTCCAGGAAGCCGTTCACGAAGCGGTTCATTCCGAACTTGGAGACTCCGTATTTGCGTTTCTGGTGATGTACGGGCTTTTCGCCTATCTTCGAGTAACCGGCATTCTTTGCCAGGTAGGGGATGTAGCGGTGCATCTCGCCGTAAACTTCTATGTGCTTTACGACATCGGCCCTGTAGGCCTTCAGGCCGCAGTTCATATCGTGCAGTTTGATTCCGGTAACCTTGCGGGCAGTCCAGTTGTAGAGTTTGGAGGGCAGGTTCTTGGTGAGGGCGTTGTCCTTGCGGTGCTGCTTCCAGCCGGATACCAGGTCGAAGCCGTCTTCCCGTATCATCCGAACCATTTCGGGGATTTCCTCCGGGGAATCCTGGAGGTCGGCGTCCATCGTCACCACAATTTCTCCCCGGGCCGATGCAAAACCCTCATAGAGGGCGGCCGATTTGCCGCAGTTGTGCCTAAGGCGTATCCCGCGGATGTTTTCCCTGCCATCGGCAAGGCCCTTTACCACCTCCCAGGAGGCGTCGGTGGAACCGTCGTCCACAAAGATAATCTCGAAGCTGAAGTCTTTCAGCGACTTGTCAATCCAGGCCGTGAGTTCCCCGAGGGATTCGGCCTCATTAAACAGCGGGATAACTATCGAAAGGTCCATCGGCAATTTTGCTAAAACGTTACAAATATACGTAAAATATTGCAAACGCCGTAATTGCCGGCGAATCCTTCTCCCACCCGCCGCTGAAAATTATTTTTCGGTGCAGTTGCTCCGAAAAACCAATTTTCATCGGACTGGCAAGCCTCCGCGCAGGATTCGCCGGGCACTGCCCGCAGGTGTCCGAAAATCGCCTACACCTGCTGCGCCAATTCGGTTTGTCGGGGGCGCTGGAGGGCGTTTTTGCCCCCGCCGCGTGATTTTTCGGTCTGTCGGGGGCGCTGGAGGGCGTTTTTGCCCCCGCCGCGGAATTCGCCGGGACGCACTCTACGCATTCTCGGGCCAAAACGTGTTTGGGGCGTACCGCGGAGCGCAGGGAACACGAAGCCACGGGCGGCTACGCCGTCCGAAGCCCCAATCCCTTTCCGCCTGCCAAGCCCCCGCGCAGGATTCACCGGGTCGCCTCAAACAACATAGACCTGTCCCAAGCGCAATTGTGAGACAGGTCCATGACTGATACTCCTCTTGGATTGAATGTTAGTTTACATTATTGAAATACCCGGCGTAAAGGATGACACTTGTATCGGCCGTAGTGATGAAGAAGTAGAAAGGATGGTCGGCCTTGAATGTAACGATAGGGAGCTGATCATCGGGAATATCCCCGAGATCTCCCTCATAGAACAATGATACGGACGCGGATGCAGCTTCGGTCCCTTTCTCGTCCCAGTTTATTCTGCAGTTTTGCTGCATCTCCTTCATAGGCACAGTTTGAGAATCGGAGCCTGCAATAATCTTATGTACATCGATTCCGAAGCCGGTTTTAAACACATCGGCCAGATCTATCGATGTGGTTATGTCGGCCAAGGGAAGAGAAACTGTGCCGATGGAGGGTTTAAAAGAGCTGATATCCAGATCAGAAAGCACCGGTTTAACGCCATCGGAAGGGAGATGGATTATCATCCTGTAAATTCCGTTACCAAAAGGAATGACAACGGATTCGTACTCGGATGTTTTCTTGTGAAGCAGCTGTAAGGTGCTTACCATAAAGTCGATTTGTTCGGCCTTGTCCGGATCGGTGCTGTAAAAAGAGTCTTTCCCTGCCTTGTCAAATTCTTTAAGCCATGGGGCCGAAAAATACTGGGCATTGGCAATAATTGCCTGACCTCCCATAAACTTATTCCTGTCCAGGACATTATTGATGTTTCCGTTGGTGTGGGCCGATGCCCAGTCATTAATACGATCGACCGTAGAAAGCGATAGCATATTTGCAGGGACAGTGCATGCCTGATAGGAAGTCTCAAGACAGGACTTTATATCGCCATCCATTTGAGTATTTTGGTCATATACGCAAATGTTAGCTGTAGATACCCTACAGTAAAGGTCCAGTGCCGACAGATTCTGAATCAGGATTTTATTGATATTATTGATGGTTTTTACATCGACCTCTTTCGAATAGACGGATGCTATCAAAGCCAGTTTTTGCTCATTGTCGCCGGCAATGTTTGCAAGGATTCCGGTCAAATACTGAACGCCCAGCGGCGAAACCACATAATTGCGGGTTTTGCTTTGTGCGTCAAGCAGTTTCAGGGCCAGGCCGGGTGTTCCGCTAATAAGAATCTCCTGCTGGGGTTCATCAAGAGGCAAAGACGCTATTTCAGTCTTAGGAATAATCTCGGCCGGAACAGTAGATATCGGCTGCATTGATAAACCACTCTCGCTATACTGGTCCTGTCCCGAGTGACTACATGCAGAGAAAACCAAGGCAAAGAAGGATAAAGCGTATAGGTGTTTCATAATTGTCGTGATTATCGGTTCTTGCACATATATAACGCTCAAATATAGAAAAACTTGCAATACAATGCAAATTAATGGCTTAAATTTACTTCATGCTTGCCGCGTTGACAGCAAGACTGCTGTAGAATGACGATTTCGTATCAACGCAGCCGCAAGCGGCAAGCGAATCCTGTGCTGGGATTGTGGAGAGGCTGCAGGGCTGGTATATCTCGGGAAAAATTGTTATCTTTGCAGGCTGTATTAAATATTGTTGCTATGATTAAGATTACTTTTCCCGACGGGAGTGTAAGAGAGTTCGAATCCGGCGTAAGCGGATACGACGTGGCGATGTCCATCAGCCCCAGGCTGGCAGCGGACATTCTGGCGGTTAATATCAAGCGCCCCGATGAACCCGAGACCTCCAAGGGAACAGTCATAGATGTAACGCGCCCCATAACCGAGGACGTTGCAATCCGTCTCCTCAAATGGGAGGACGACGAAGCCAAGCGCGTGTTCTGGCACAGCTCTTCGCACCTTATGGCCGAGGCCCTCGAGGCCCTTTTCCCGGGCGTCAAGTTCGGAATCGGCCCTGCCATCGAGAACGGCTTCTACTACGACGTGGATATGAACGGCCGCACCCTCACCGATGCCGATTTCAAAGCCATCGAGGACAAGATGCTGGAACTGGCCCGCGGAAAAGAGGACTTCCGCCGCATCGAGGTCTCCAAGGCCGATGCAATGGCCTACTTCAAGGAAAAGGGCGACGAGTACAAGCAGGAGCTCATCTCCGAGCTCGAGGACGGCACCATCACCTACTACACCAACGGCCATTTCACCGACCTTTGCCGCGGCCCTCACCTCCGCAACACGGAGGTCATAAAGGCCGTGAAGGTCCTGTCCCTTGCCGGTGCCTACTGGAGGGGCGACGAATCCCGCCAGCAGCTCACCCGTATCTACGGCATCACCTTCCCCAAGAAGAGCCTTCTGGACGAGTACCTCGTAGTACTTGAGGAGGCCCGCAAGAGGGACCACCGCAAGATCGGCAAGGAGATGGAACTCTTCACCTTCTCCCAGCGCGTGGGCCCGGGCCTGCCCCTGTGGCTCCCGAAAGGCGCGACCCTGCGCTATACCCTGGAGAACTTCCTCCGGAAGAAGCAGGCCGAATACGGCTATCTTCCGGTCGTGACTCCGCATATCGGCGCGAAGGACCTCTATGTGACCTCCGGCCACTACGCCAAGTACGGCAAGGATTCCTTCCAGCCCATCCATACCCCGCAGGAAGGCGAGGAGTTCATGCTCAAGCCCATGAACTGCCC
>JAGCYC010000042.1 GCA_017961015.1 Bacteroidales bacterium
CCGTCGGCACCGAAGACGGAAATCATTCCGACTTTCTTTCCAATTAAACCAGGCATTGGTGTTTGTTAATTAATTGTTACTTAATGTTTTAACACTAATTGTAGGCCACTTGGGCACAATTGCGGACCGCAAAGATAGGTATAATTCTTTGAATTTCCAAAAGTTATCCACAGCTTTTTGAACAGGCAGACAAGGCGGAAGGAGATGCCCGGTCGGAGCCGGGCATGACGGGAAGGGCGGCGCGGCAGTGAAGGGCCGGCGAATCCCGTGCGCGGGCTTGCCAGCCGATGAAAATTGGTTTTTCGGAGCAACTGCACCGAAAAATAATTTTCAGCGGCGGGAGGGTATAGGATTCGCCGGCCCTTCGGCAAGCTCAGGGACCGGAGATTCCCGATCAGGTCGGGCATGACGGAGCGTGAGTACCAGTCGGCATTGCATGCAGACCCTAACGCAGCTCCTTGGATGCCAGCAGTTGACGGACAATTATCTCCTTGATAAAGATAGATGTAGAGATCTGGTAAGAGTCCAGCCCATATTCCCGATTGAGTATAATTGAGAGCCGCCCTCTTTCCGCCTCCGACAAATCGCGCAAGGACTTCCCGGAGAATCGGCTTTGAAGGAGATTTGAAACTATGCTCGAGATCTCTGATTTGCTGAATTCCTGCAATTCTCCCAGCCGCCGGGCTGTCTGGAAGAACATCTCATAGTCCTTCACCAGTGCCACTTGCAAGTCTTTGGGGTTCGGAAACAGGCGCTCCACCAAGGAAGTATCCACAAAACTCCCCGGCAACAGACCCAGGTACGGATGCATCAGCCACTCGTCAGGTATGATATCCCGCCCCAATAACATGCGTTCAAGCTGCCGCTTGGAATAACTCCCTGCCGGGATTCCGTCCACGACAGTGCGCATGCTCGAATGATACAGCCACGCCGAACCCCAAAGATATCCCCCGACCGTTGCGAGGTTCTTTTCCAAAGGGTTTCTCAACACATACACAATCTCTCCGCGCATCTGCTCTTCGGTCTGAATCTTCACCAACTTGAACCAGTAGTCTTCGGGCAGCGGCGAATGCCCGTCTGTCACAAGCCGCGCCGAAACTTTTCGTTTTAGCAAGTCAAATGCTTCCAGGCACCGTTTTCCGTTTCCGCGCAGAATGATGTGGATGTGATTAGGCATCAGCGTAAAGGCATAGACCGTTATTTCGCAATTGTAAGCAATCAGTCCCACAACACGCATCCCGAACGCAAACTCATCCTCATCATAAAACAGGAGCGCATCCTTCAGGCCTTCCGTGCAAAAATGATAATAGCCATTTCCGGCTACGCGGTATTCATCCCGCTTTTTCTGATTCATTCTCATACCGCAAAGAAAGGGATAATTATCCGTGTAACAAAAAATACACGGATAAAGTGAAAAAACGCCAATGTACCCCTTTCTAAGGCCGATTTTTTGCGCGAAAAACACACTATTTTACATCATTTTTTCTTTTCTGCACACCCTCGGCGCGGCCCGATACCGCCGCGCACACCCTAATCGCTGACTATATGGATGTGCAGCACGGCGGTACTCGGTGTACGCATTTTGGGTCTGAAATGCGGAGTGTGAGTACCACACGGTACTCGGTGTACGCACTTTGAGCCTGAAATGCGGAGTGTGAGTACCACACGGTACTCGGTGTACGCACTTTGAGCCTGAAATGCGGAGTGTGAGTACCACTCGGTACTCGGTGTACGCACTTTGAGCCTGAAATGCGGAGCGTGAGTACCACACGATGGTTGGGGAGGGGAGAAGGTGCCGCCCCGCCGTCCTGGCATGCCGCAGGTGCTGGAAAAGTGTCGACACCTGCGGCAGTGGGCGGAAGGAGATGCCCGGTCGGAGCCGGGCATGACGGGAAGGGCGGCGCGGCAGTGAAGGGCCGGAGAATCCTGCGCGGGGGCTTGCCAGCCGATGAAAATTGGTTTTTCGGAGCAACTGCACCGAAAAATAATTTTTAGCGGCGGGTGGGTACAGGATTCTCCGGCCCTTCGGCAAGCTCAGGGACCGGAGATTCCCGATCAGGTCGGGAATGACGGAAGGTCGGGAATGACGAAGGGTCGGGAATGACGAAAAGCGCGGCGCCGGCCCTTCGGCAAGCTCAGGGACCGGAGATTCCCGATCAGGTCGGGAATGACGAAAGCCGTGAACGAACGGATGACTACAGGCGGTCGATATCGGCCCAGCCGAAGTGGGCGGGGAAGAGCCAGGCGCGCTCGGTGTGCTCCATTACGCCGTAGTCCAGCGACATACGGGGACATTCGGCATAGGCCTTTTCGAGGAAGACCGGATCCTGGAGCTGCGTCTCCCAGCCGCGGAAAAGCTCCGTGACCTCGGGCGTGTAGCGCTCCAGCTCGGCGCGGATGGTGGAGGCCCTCCAGATGAAGATACCGCTGTTCCAGAAGAACTCGCCGGTGCGGACAAAGACCTCGGCAAGGTCGGCCGAAGGCTTCTCGGTGAAGGTTTTCACCTTGAGCGGCCCTGTCATCAGATGGGCGTTGCGACCTTCCTTGACCTGGATGTAGCCGAAGTTGATATCGGCAGTCTTGGGAACGATGCCAAGGGTCATAAGCACGTCGTGGCCGTCTACATAATTGGCGGCTTCTATGACGGTGCGGGCAAACAGATCGTCGTCACGGATGACGAGGTCCCAGGGCGTGGCTATGATTACAGCTTCGGGGTCGCGGCGCAGCAGCGTGTAGGCGGCAAAGGCCATACAGGGAGCGGTTCCGCGGGCGTGGGGCTCCAGCAGGAGATTCTCGGGAGGGAGCTCGGGGAGGACGCGCCGGGCCTCATCGGCAAAACGGGCAAGGGTTACCACCAGGATGTTGCTCTGGGGCAGTACACGAACGAAGCGCTCGTAGGTTACGCGGAGCTGGAAAGGCGATCCGGAGCCGTCGGCCATTATTACGCAATAGCGGTGCTGAAGCATAAAGCAAAAGTTATTAGTTCTAATAGTACATAGGTATCCAGGCCTGAGGGTAGTAGCCGATGGTAGTTTTCCCGCCATCATACACCACCGAGATAATATCAAAGAATACCTCCGTACCTTCCAAGTGTTTGTGGTTCAAATATTTCAATGCGGCGTTCTCAAGTTTTCGCCGCTTATTGGCATTTACCTGCGCCTCCAGGGGAGCCGCAACCGGGGCAGTGCGTGACTTTACCTCCACGAAGTGAAGCCCGTCGGGGCCCTCGGCTATGATATCCACCTCCAGGTGCCCGCCCCTCCAGTTGCGCTCCACGATGCGGAATCCCTGCTTTTGCAGGTACTCGCAGGAGAGCTGCTCGCCAAGCGATCCGTCCGCCATAACTAGCCCAGCTTGATTACGGTGACACCGGACCCGCCAAGCCTCACATCCTCGTCCGAGGCCGATAACACCCCCGGTACCGTGCGGGCATACTTCTGTATCTCCTCGCGCAGCGCGCCGGTCCCTTTTCCATGCAAAATACGCACCGTTCCCACCCCGAGCATAAGGGCGTCGTCCAAAAAGCGGACGACCGTTTCCATAGCGTCGTTCACCCTCTCTCCGCGGACATCGATCTCCGGCTTGAAACGGGCCTTGCGCTCCTGGATGGAGCTGTCGTAAACCGCGCGGGGACGCTCGGAAGCCCTGGGCGCCGCCGCCTTGAATTCATTGGCCGATATCCGCTGTACCCTGTCCAGAGGCAGCTTGGAGCTTATCTGGCCGATAATCACCGTCACCGCCTTGTTGGACACCTTGGCTACCTCGCCCACCATAGTGCTGCCGGATACCCTCACCTTCTCACCCACCTTGAGCGGAGAAGCGGAAAGGGCCGATGCCGCAGGCTCCGCCTCCGGAAGCTGTTCTCCCCTTGCGCGGCGGAGACTCTTCCCCCTGGCCTTCTGCTCCTTCACCGTCTTGAGCTTACCTTCTATATACGCGTCGCGCGAGCGGCGGCTGTCGGCAAGGGCGCCAAGGAAGCCCTGCAGCTGGGAACGGGCCTCGCGGGTCTGGGCCTTATCGGCCTGGGATTCACGTATGGTGCGTATGGTGTTTTCTACCTGGCGGTTTGCATCCTTGACTATCTTCTCGGCCTCGGTGCGGGCCTCGTCCAGGACCTTGGTTCGGAGACTCTTAACCTGCTCGAGTTCCTTCTCGTAGCGGTCGGTGAGGCCTTCCAGGGTGCGGTCGGCCGCTTTTACACGGGAGAGTTTCTCGTCCAGGGCGCGGCGGCTGCGGGCTATCTTCCGGAGGTTGCGTTCAATGCCCACATACTCCTGCCCGGCGCGCTGCTCGGCGTCGTGGACTATGGCTTCGGGAAGCCCCATCTTGCGGGCCAGCTCGAAGGCGAAGGACGAGCCCGGAAGCCCTGTCTCCAGCACGAAGAGGGGCGAAACCGTGGCAGTATCGAACTGCATTGCACCGTTTATCACTCCCGTATCGGCGGCCGAAGCATAGAGCTTCAGATTGGTGTAGTGGGTGGTTATGACGCCGTAGCACAGACGGCCGTCCAGTTCGTGAAGTATGGCCTCGGCTATGGCGCCGCCGGCGGCAGGCTCAGTGCCAGAACCGAATTCGTCTATCAGGATAAGGGTCCTGAAATCGGCCTTGGAGAGCATCTCCTTCATATCGCTGAGGAAACTGCTGTAGGTGGAAAGGTCGTTCTCAAGGGACTGGTCGTCGCCTATCGAGAGCATAATCCGGTCGAATACAGGCAGTTCCGAAACTTCCGAAGTGGGAATAGGCATACCCCACTGGAACATATACTGCAGCAGGCCTACGGTCTTCAGGCACACGCTCTTTCCTCCCGCATTGGGTCCGGAAATGAGCAGGATGCGCTTCTGGGGCGTGAGCTCAAGAGAGAGCGGGACTATGCTCTTGCCCTCCTTCCGGAGGCTCTTTTCCAGCAGAGGGTGCCTGGCCTTGCGGAGGCTCAGCGATCCGTCCTCTGAAATTATCGGCATACCCGCTATATACTCCAGGGCCACATAGGCCTTGGCCATTATGAAATCCAGTTCACCGGTGAGGCGGGCGTCTTCCAGCAGCTCCGGCACATAGGGGCGGAGGAAGTCGGCGAACTCGCTAAGGATGCGGGCCACCTCGCGGCTTTCGGCAAAACGGAGCTGCGAGAGCTCGTTTTCCAGCTCGATAATCTCTGCCGGCTGGATGTAGCTGGTCTTGCCGGTGGCCGATTCGTCGAAGACAAAGCCCGGCAGCTGCCTCTTCCTGGCCGACAGCACCGGGATGAGCATCTTACCCTCGCGGATGGACACGGAGGCGTCGGGGTCGGCAAGGCCGGTGGCCTGGGCCTGGCGCAGTATGCCGTTCATACGCTTGGAAACATTGATTTCCTTGTCGCGGATGGAGCGGCGTATGCTGTAGAGCTGGTCCGAGGCGGTGTCCTTCATTTCGCCGGTACGGTCCAGAATCGTATCTATGCGGCGCACTACCTCCATCGGCATCGCGGCCCCGGAGAACATATGCTGCAGATTGGGATAGACTCCTTCCTTGACGCCGCGGAGGAAATTCATCACCTTGCGGAGGGTTTCCAGAAGGGTGCGGAGTTTCCCGAGGGAAAGCAGGTCTATGGAAGCGTGCCTGTTGCCGATGGGCTCCAGGAAGGGGATGGCGTCGATATAACCGGCCGAGGGGAAACTGTCCTCGAACATAAGGATGAGACGCATCTCGTCGCAGAGCAGCTGGCGCTGCCGGATCCGGGAGGCGTCGGTGCAGAATTCTTCGGCCTGGACCCTTTCGGAAGCATATTCAGTGGCGCAGCGCCGCATCACAGCCTCGCGGACGCGGTCGAATCCCAGCTTAGTTTCCAGCCTGAGGTCCATACTACTTGCTCTCCTCCATCACCGAGCTCAGAAGCGAGCGCAGTTCCTTCATATCCTGCACGGTACGGATTTCTCCGTTGCGCACGAACGACACCTTTCCGGTTTCTTCGGAGACCACGATGACATCGGCATCGGTGTCCTCGGACAGGCCGATGGCGGCGCGGTGGCGCATTCCGTAATGGGCGGGGATATCGGTGCGGTTGGTCATCGGCAACTGACAGCGGGCGGCGGCGATGCGGTCGCCCACGATTATCATTGCACCGTCGTGCAGGGGTGAATTCTTGAAAAAGATGTTCATTATGAGCCGCCGGTTGATCTGGGCCGAGAAACGGTCGCCGGTGGCTTCATATTCGTCCAGGGAGGACTGGTGCTGGAGCACGATGAGGGCGCCGGTCTTTTCGGCCGACATCGCGCGCACGGCCTCGGCCAGTTCTTCCACCGAACGGCTGCCCAGGGTTTCCTCCTTTATGCCCAGGAGGCGGTTGAACACCTCGCCGGTGCGGCGGGTAAGCCCCGAACTGAGGGCGAAACGGTTCAGAAGATGCCTGATTTCCGGCTGGAAGATAATGATTATGGCCAGCACGCCAACGTCCAGCAAAGCTCCCAGCAGGGCCTTCATAAGGCGCATATTGAGGGCGCTTACAACTGCCTGTGCCAGCAGCAGGAAAACCAGCACCAGCACTATGTTGAGCACGGTGGAATCCTTCCGTATGCTGCGGATGAGCAGGAAGATGATGACGGCCACCATAATGATGTCCAGCACGTCCTGCCAGCCGAAACTGAGGAAACTGAATATTCCAAGCAGCTTAATCACGGTGCAAAGGTACTTCTTTTAAGCGTTTATTACAAGAGAGTCGAGAACTCGTGCGGGCCGGGGCCGAGCTCCGGGGTGAGCAGGGCCGCCACCACCGCACCTACGGCAAAACCGTCCCTGGAGAAGGCCTCGTGCGTGAAAACCAGCCTGTCGAAGGCCGATTCCAGCGTTACGCTGTGGATGCCCGGGACCTCGCCTACGCGGATAGCCGACATCTTGGGCTCTTCCTCGAGCCCTTCCTTGACTATGGCTTCGAGAGTCTTGGCCGTTCCCGAGGGGGCGTCCAGCTTGTGCACGTGATGGACTTCTTCCACAGACGCCTTGTACCCCGCCCCGTTCAGAAGGGCCGATGCCTTTTTGAGCGCGGCATAAAGGGCGTTCACCCCGAGGGAGAAGTTGGCGGTATAGACAAGGGGCTTTCCTGCCTTGCGGAAGGCTTCGAATACCTCCCCGCTTATGTCGTTCCAGCCGGTGGTACCCACCACGGCCGCCTTGAAATTGCGGGCTATCACGGGGTAATTGGCACGGAAGGCTTCGGGGGTGGTGAAGTCTATGCAGACGCTCTTTGCCGCCACTTCCGGATCCACGGCACAAATATCCTCGCTGGCAGCGACCAGAGGGATGCCGCGCCGCGAAAGCTCCGCCTCCACGCGGTGGCCCATTTTCCCGTATCCGCTTATAACAACCTGAATCATAGGCTCTTGAAAATCTTGATATACTGCTCTACGGCGGCCTGGATCTCGCTCTTGAGTATGAACTCATCGTCCCTGTGAGCCACTTTTATGCTTCCCGGGCCGCAGATCATCTTGTGCGGGAAGGGCTCCAGGTGAGGGGCGTCGCTGCCGAAGGCGACGGGGGCCGAGGGGAAGCCCTCGAGGGCCACGTAATGCCTGGGCGTATCGCCTCCCCTGAGGGTGGCGCGGACATCGGCCCTGGAGGCCATCCACTCTTTTACGGCGGCCTCGGAAACGAAGGTGGTCCGGAAATAGATTCGGCAGCTCAGGCGGGCCGAAAGCACATTCTGCGGATTGTCGCTCCTGAGCTCCCCTATGTTCCAGGTGGTAGCCCCGAGTATTGGATCGCTGCCGAAATCCACCTCTTCCAGCTCCCTGCAGAACTTGTTGAAGAGGGTAACTGCGCTTACTCCGTACTGGGGATAGCCGGAATGGAAGGGCTCGCCGATGAACTCCAGGTCGTAGGACAGAGTACCCTTGGCGGCGCTCACCATCTTTCCCTCCGTAGGTTCGCCTATCAGGAGGAAAGGTGCGCCCCTTCCCACCCGGGTAAAGGCCTTGGCTCCCCAGGAACCCGTTTCCTCGCCGCTGACGAGCAGCAGGGCGAAGCCGTCAAGGCCCTCAGCCTCCAGGCGGCGGCAGGCGGTGTACATAGCCAGGATCTGGCCCTTGGCGTCGCAGGCGCCGCGGCCGTAAACGGCATCTTCCGTAAAGCGGGGAGGGATATAAGGCGGCACCGTGTCCATATGGGTGCAGAAAACCAGGCGGGGCGTTCCCCAGCTCAGCAGCAGGTTTTCCGTACCGTCTCCTACGGGGAAACGCTCCCTGCGCGGAGCCTCCAGCCTTTCCCAGAGCAGCTGTGAAAGCGCGGCTTCGCGGCCCGTGGTGGAATCCACGGACAGTATGTCTTCGAAGAGTTTCCAGTCGGTCATCCTATGTATCCTTTTTCCAGAAGCAGCTGGGCTATCTGCACGGCGTTCGTGGCCGCACCCTTGCGGATGTTGTCCGACACGCACCAGAGATTGAGCCCGTTTTCCACGGAAGGGTCGCGGCGTATGCGGCCCACGAAGACATCGTCCTTGTCACGGGCATACAGCGGCATAGGGTAGACGTTGTTGGAAGGATCGTCCAGCACGGTCACTCCGGGCATAGCCGCCATAAGGGCCCGTGCCCTGTCTACGTTTATCGGAGACTTGAATTCCACATTCACGCTCTCCGAATGGCCTCCTACCACCGGCACCCTTACCGTTGTGGCCGATACCGCAATACCGGGGTCTCCGAGTATCTTACGGGTCTCGTTGACCATCTTCATCTCCTCCTTGGTATAGCCGTCGGGAAGGAAGGAATCGATATGCGGGAGCACGTTCAGGTCTATGGGGTGCACAAAGTGGGCGCCTTTGCCTCCGGCGCGCTCGGTCTGGAGGTGCACCAGGCCCTTCTGCCCGGCTCCGGTCACGCTCTGGTATGTGGATACCACTATGCGGCGTATCCCCCATTCCCAGTGCAGCGGGGCCAGGGCCATCACCATCTGGATGGTGGAGCAGTTGGGGTTGGCGATTATCTTCCTGTCCGGGGCCAGGGCGTCGCCGTTGATTTCAGGTACCACCAGCGGCACTCCGGGATCCATCCTCCAGCAGGAGGAATTGTCCACCACGAAGCAGCCTTCGGCGGCAAAACGCGGAGCCAGGGCGGCCGATACGGCGCTGCCGGCGCTGAACAGCGCCAAGGCGGGGCGGCGGGAGATGGCCTCATCGGCACTTATCACCGTCCATTCGCGGCCACGGAAAGTGAGCTTCCTGCCCAGCGAACGCTCCGAAGCCACGGGGAGCAGCTCGGTTACGGGGAAAGCGCGTTCCTCAAGCACCTCCAGCATTTTGGAGCCGACCATTCCGGTGGCCCCTACCACAGCGACTCTCATCAATAGTTCTCGCTCTTGAGCTGGAAGTAGGAACGGGGATGGTTGCACACGGGGCACTCCTCGGGGGCTTCCTTGCCCACCACGATATGGCCGCAGTTGGAGCACTGCCAGATGGCGTCTCCGTCGCGGGAGAACACTACCTTGTCCTCGATGTTCTTGAGGAGCTTGCGGTAACGGGCCTCGTGCTCCTTCTCGATGGCGCCGACCATCTCGAACTTGGAGGCTATCTCGTCGAAGCCTTCCTCGCGGGCCTCGCGGGCCATACGGGCGTACATATCGGTCCATTCGGCATTCTCACCGGCGGCAGCGGCTGCAAGATTTTCCGGAGTGGAGGGAATGGAACCGCCGCAGAGGTACTTGTACCAGATTTCGGCGTGTTCCTTCTCGTTTGCAGCGGTTTCCTCGAAGATCTTGGAAATCTGGACATATCCGTCCTTCTTGGCCTTGGAAGCGAAATAAGTGTACTTGTTGCGGGCCTGGGATTCGCCTGCAAATGCTTCGAGCAGGTTCTGCTCGGTCTTGGTTCCTTTGAGATTCATACTGTTACGAAATTTTGTTTCTTTCTTAGCCTGGTGCGTATGAGCGGGCGGTTCTTTACGGCGGCGTCCAGCGAGCCCCAGCGGGCGCAGACCCAGAAGGTGAAGAGGCGCTCGGCCAGGAAACCCACCACCCTTGTCTGGTAGGAATTGCCCTGGTTGTCGGTGGGATGGGCCTCGTAGAAGGCTTCGATTGTCTTCATGTCCGAGAAGCCTCGGCGGGCAAGGAATTCCTGCAGCACGGGGAAGACGAAGGCGCAGTAGGCGTCGTAATCTTCGCTGCGGGCCACGAAGCTGCCTCCGTGAAGTATCCTGGAGCCGGACATAACCCTGTCCCATACGCCCTCCCACTGGGGATACTTTTCCAGGACAATTTCCCGGCACAGGTCCAGGTCACCGAGGTAATGGCAGACTGCGTACTGGTCCCTCAGGCTGATTGGGCGGGTGCGGTGCCTGTCCTCGAAAAGCGGCTCGATGGAGGCTATGACGGGTTTCCTGCGCAGCCATCGGCGTATGGTCCAGCCATACAGCCCGCCAAGATGCTTCCCGTACTGGAACTGGCCCTTGATGGGGCTGTGCACCTGTTTCCAGATGTAGTAAACGGCCTCCATCTCGTTCCAGGTCTTGTTCATACGGGAAAGTTCGGGGTAATAATCCCGCACTTTCAGGGCTATGGCCGAGGGGGCTTCTCCCACAAGGATAGGGGTAACCATCCCGTTGTCGGGAAGGCCCGGAACGTCTTTGTGGGTAACGCAGAAAAGACGTATGTCGCCGTTTGTGCTCATACAAGCCAAAGATAGGTAATTTTTTGTAATTTTGAGTATCTTTGTGGTCGAAATGAATATAAGCGTTCTCAAATTCGGCGGAAGCTCACTTGCCTCTGCCACCAATATCTCCCGTGTGCTGGACATCGTGGAGGGCGCCGCTGCGAAAACCCCCGTCGTAGTGGTGTGCTCGGCCATAAGCGGCTGCACCGACGCCCTGCTCCAGATCGCCGGCGGCGACCTCTCTCCCCTCGACACCATCAGGAAGAGGCATCACGACATTGCCGCCCGCCTTTTCACCGGGACGGAAAGGGAACAGCTGGACAGCCGCCTGGACCTTCTTTTCAATCAGATGACCGCGGCTCCGGACAGCGAGAAAGTATGTTTCGGAGAGCTGCTTTCCACCGCCATCGTGGAGCAGAAGCTCCGCAGCGAGGGATGGAAAATTAGCTGGGTGGATTCCAGGGAACTCATTATAAAAGGCGATAAGGAACTCACCTACAATAATATACGGAAAGCCATACACGGCGCGCACATCTATGTGGCTCCCGGCTTTATATGCGGAACGCCCGACGGAGGCGTGAGCACCCTTGGCCGCGGAGGCTCGGACTACAGCGCCGCCCTCTATGCCGCCGCCCTCGGGGCCGGTTCCCTGCAGATCTGGACCGACGTCCCCGGCATAATGACGGCTAATCCCCGCCAGGTGGAAGGCGCACGCAGCATAGCAGCGATGTCGTATTCATCGGCCCTGGATATGGCCTCACACGGTGCCAAGGTGCTGTATGCGCCCACGGTGGCCCCTGCGATGGAGGCTGGAATAGACATAGAGATCCTGAACAGCTTCAACCCTTCCGGGAAATTCACCGTCATAAGCTCCGCCGACGACGTAAGCCCCTGGGTAGGACTCTCCTCCGAGGGGAAATGCATACGCCTTACCGCTTCTTCCAAGGCCGATCTGGACGAAGGACTGGAGCGCTGCGTCGCCTCCCTCAAGGAGGAAGGAATAGCCGCAACAGGCCTTTCAAAGGACGGCGGCGGCATTACCCTGGAGGTGAAGGAAGCCGTGCTTAACCAGGCCCTCAAGGCCCTGCACCGCAGTTTCTTCCAGGAAATCCCCATCCGTCACATTCCTCTTTTCATCGCCGGAGACGGCGCCGTATCCAAGGCTCTCCGCGAGATGATAGCAGCAACGGCCGATACCGTAAAGGCCCGTACCGGAAAGGAGCTTGTGGTATCCGGACTTGCCAACAGCAAGAGCTTCGGCTTTTCGCCCGAAGGCAGCCCCGTCCTTGACAGCGAGGGAGACTTCGTGGCCGCCGTGGTGAGCCGCGCTCCCAAGGGCTCCGTCTTCGTGGACTGCACCGACAGCGAAAGCCTGTACAAACGATATCAGGAGCTGTTGGAAGCCGGGATAGGCATAGTATCTTCCAACCGACGTTCCTTCGCCGTTCCCTATACCGAGTATGCCGCAATGCACGCCGCCGCCCGGGAAAACGGAGTGCCTCTGCGCTACGAGACCACGGTAGGAGCCTCGCTCCCTGTACTGGAATCAATAGCCCGCGGCGCCAACAGCTGCAATGAACTGCTTTCTCTTGAGGCCGTGGTATCCTGCACCCTGAACCGTATCCTGGGAGACTACAGGCCCGGGCAGAAGAGCTTCGCCGCCCTAGTGAGGGAAGCCGCCGCCGAAGGCCTTGCCGAAAGGGATCCCCGCCTGGATATAGGCGGCCGTGACGCCCTCCGCAAACTTCTGATACTGAGCCGTGAAGCCGGCATCCCCCTGGAAGAGGACCAGGTGGAGATAGTCCCCGTAGTGCCCCTTACCGAAGGGCCGCTGGAGGACTTCTACCGCAGTATGGAAAGCAGCGAACCCATAGTCGCGAAACAATATGCCGATGCCGACGCAAAGGGCTGCCGCCTGCGCTTCGTGGCCTCGCTCAACAAGGAGGCCGACGGCAGTTTCAAGGCGGGAATCCGGCTCAGCGCCGTTCCGCCTTCCCATCCGGCCTTCCATCTAAGGGGCACCGAGAACGCCATAATAGTGCGCAGCGCCTTCCACCCCTATCCCCTTGTGATCCAGGGTCCGGGCGAAGGTGCCAAAGAGGCTGCCTCAAGTATTCTGAACGATATCCTGCGCTAACGCAGCAGGTCTTCCAGACGCACGCTTCCTTCCGTCTTGCTGTCGCGGTATTTCACGATTACCGGGCAGTACAGATGTACGCCGCCGTCCACGGGTTTGCCGTCACGCAGGATGGGTTTTGACCCGCTCACCACGACCGCGTTCTTCGGCACCACTATGCGGCCGTCCTCGTTACGACGGATGAATTCTCCGCTGGTGGCGTCGTAAATAGCTGTGGAAGATGTGATTATAACACCGGATGCCACTACGGCCCCCTCCTCCACTATGGTTCCCTCATAAATACCGCAGTTGCCGCCTATGAAGGCGCCGTCCTCGATAATGGTGGGAAGGGCTCCGGCGGGTTCGAGCACTCCTCCTATCTGGGTGGAGGCCGATATATGGATGTGAGCCCCCACCTGGGCGCAGGAGCCAATGGTGACGTGCGAATCCACCATAGTGCCCTCTCCTACATAGGCACCCACGTTCACATAGGCAGGAGGCATCACAATGCTGCCGGGGGCAAGGTAGGCGCCGCGGCGTATGGAACTGCCGCCGGGAACTATGCGCACTCCGTCTTCGGCGGTGAAGCGGCGCACCGGGAAGGTAGCCTTGTCAAAGAAGGAGAACTGGCCCTCGGACATGTCGGTGACGGCGCCAAGGCGGAAGCCTGCAAGTATCACTTCCTTCACCCAGCGGTTCACCACCCATTTGCCGTCCTTTTTCTCGGCAACCCTGAGTTCGCCTTTTTCCAGGGCGTCCAGGACTTCGTTGAATTTTTCAAGAGTTACTTCCATAGGGCTAGAACAGGTCTTTGAGGGTTTCTTTGAGCAGTTGCTCGGTGGCTTCGCTGGCCTTTACCAAAGGCAGGCGCAGGCTGTTTTCCATAAGGCCGAGCTGAGCCATCGCGGCTTTGGCCGGGATGGGATTGGGCTCTACGAAAAGGGCCTTGAACAGGGGCTGGAGCTGGCGGTCCATACCTTCGGCTTCGCTGTAACGGCCATCCTGGAGGGCGTGGACGAAATCGGCCATCGCAGAAGGGAAGACGTTGGAGGCGACGGAGATTACTCCATCGGCCCCTTCCTTCATCAGGCTCAGGGTGTCCTCGTCGTTGCCGCTCAGAACGCAGAAGTCTTCGGGGCGGCCGTCAAGGATGGCTTTGATCTGTTCGAACTTGCCGCTGGCCTCCTTGATGCCCACTATGTTGGGGATGTCGCGGGCCAGGGCCAGGGTGGTATCGGCCTCAAGGTTGGTACCGGTGCGGCCGGGCACGTTGTACAGGATGACGGGCTTGGGAGTAAGGGCGGCCACGGCCTTGAAATACTCGTACAGGCCCCTCTGAGGCGGTTTGTTGTAGAAGGGCACCACTACCAGGAAGGCATCGGCATCCTGCAGCAGGCGCATATTGGCCGCGGTTCCGGCTATGGAATTGGAGCCTACTCCGGCAACTACCGGAAGGCCTGCGGCGTGGCGGCGGCATACTTCCAGTACCTGGAGTTTCTCGCTGTCGGACAGGGTGGGGGTTTCGCCGGTGGTTCCCAGCGGTACCAGGAAATCCATTCCGGTGGCCACCTGCCAGTCTACCGTGGCGGCAAAGGCTTCGTAATCTACGTGGGCGGCTACACCCTCATCGGATTTGAAGGGGGTGACAAGCGCTGTTCCGCATCCTTTAAATGCTCTCATATCAAATGGTTTTTACTAATTCTGCCGGGCCGGTGAGGAAGACGGACCTGAAGCCATCCCCTTCCGGACTGAATTCTACCTGGAGTGTATCGCCGCGGCGGCACTGCAGCCTGTACTGCAGAGGGTTTTCGGACGCGGGGGCGATGCCCCTGGTCCAGGCGGCTATGGCGCTGGCGGTGATGCCGGTACCGCAGGCCAGGGTTTCCCCTTCCACTCCTTTTTCGAAGGTACGGACCTTGAGCAGGCCGCCCTCCTGTTGCACGAAATTCACATTGGTCCCCTCCGGCTGGAAAAGCGGATCCCAGCGGAGCGGTTTGGCGTCGCGCTCCATATCCAGGGCCTCCACGTCGGGGACAAAACGCACCAGATGCCGCGTTCCGGTGTTCAGGAAATAACCCTTGTCCGTTTCGCTTATCCCGTGCACGTCTATCATCTTCAGGCGCACCGTCCAGGTGTTGCCATCCTGGGAGAGTATCCTGGCGCTGTGCTCCCCGTCCGGGGCCAGGAAATGCCAGGTGCCGTCGGCCGATGCAGGCCTGAGACCAAGGTAGGAGGCGAAGGCCACTATGCATCGGCCTCCGTTACCGCACATCATACCTCCGGAACCGTCGGGATTGTAGAATTCCATACCGAAGTCATAGCCCTCGGGCTTGCCCAGGATCATAAGTCCGTCGGTGCTGAATTCAGCGCAAAGCCTCTGAATCTCTGTCACTTCCCTGAGGGCCGATACATCGGCCGCGCGGCCGTCGCAGACCACGAAATCGTTACCGGCTCCGGAGAAATAAAACAGCGTATTGGCGGACTTGCTCATTTTCAATTGTTTACCATATATCGCCTACCCGAAACAAAGCAGGCGATTTTTCACAACTAACTGTTATTCAACGCTTTAATCAAAACATCCGCAAGGAGCTTCATTCCGGGTTCCATCTTCTGAAGAGCGATGAAGGAATAGTTAAGGCGCATAGTGTTGCGGTGGGAACCGTCGGTATAGAAAAATGAACCCGCAACGTAGGCCACTCCGCGGGAGAGGGCGTCGTCGTAAAGGGCTACTGTATCTATGCTTTCGGGAAGGATCAGCCAAAGGAAGAGGCCGCCTTCGGGACGTGTCCAGCTGACGCCTTCGGGCATATACCTTTCCAGCAGGGACAGCATAAGGTCCCTGCGCTCACGGTATTTCTCCCGGGTTTTTACCAGGTTTTCATCCAGCATACCGGAGCCGAGGAATTCGGCCGCAAGGTACTGGTCCAGCACCGGAGGGCACAGGTCCAGCGACTGCTTGCACACGTAAATCTGCTCCAGAAGGGGCTCCGGGCCGATAATCCAGCCAAGTCGGAAACCCGGGGCGAAGATCTTGGAGAAGCTCCCGAGCTGCAATGTGCGCTCAGGGGCAAGGGAACGGATGCTCGCCACCTGCTCGCCGCTGTAGCGCAGTTCGCGGTAGGGGCTGTCCTCCACGATGAGTACGTCCAGCCTGCGGGCAAGTGCCACAAGGGCCTCGCGCTCCTCCAGGCTCATAGTCTCTCCGGAAGGATTGTTGAAATCCGGGATGGTGTAGATGAATTTTATCTTCGCATCCCCGGCCGATGAAAGCTCTTCCATAGGGACAAGCCGGGCCCTGTAGGCCCTGAAGCTCTGGAGAGCGCCAAGGTACACGGGATTGTGCACCAGGACGGCGTCGCCGGGATCCAGCAGGATACGGGAGCATACGTCTATTCCCTGCTGCGACGAGGTGCTTATCTGCACCTGTCCTACCGGTACTCCCTCGCGGCGGGCAATCAGTTCACGGAGCTCCGGCACGCCCTGGGTGGCGCCGTACTGGAGGGCCTTGCTGCCATATTTTTCAAGCACGCGGGCCGTGAGGGCGGGGATATCGGCAAGGGGGAAACTGTCGGCCGAAGGATAGCCTCCCGCAAAGGAGCAGATGGCATTAAGGTCCACCTTCCTGAAGATTTCCCTCACGGGACTCCTCAGGAAAGAGGGCACATCGGCCGAAAAGAACTTGTCGTAATTAAGCACGGGTAATATGGGCTCCGAGGGCGTTCAGGCGGTTCTCGATGTCTTCGTAGCCGCGGTCTATCTGTTCTATGTTCTCGATGGTGGAGGTACCCTTGGCGCTCATTGCGGCAAGCAGCATCGCTATACCGGCGCGGATATCGGGCGAGACCATACGCGAGGCCTTGAGGGTGATGCGGTGGTCGTGGCCTATCACAACGGCGCGGTGAGGGTCGCAGAGAATGATCTGGGCGCCCATATCTATGAGCTTGTCCACGAAGAAGAGCCTGGATTCGAACATCTTCTGGTGGATGAGCACGCTGCCCTTGCACTGGGTGGCCACGACCAGCATCACCGACAGCAGGTCGGGGGTGAGGCCGGGCCAGGGGGCATCGGCCAGGGTCATTATGGAACCGTCCAGGAAGGACTCTATCTCATAGCTGTCCTGGGCGGGGACGTAGATGTCGTCGCCCCTCTGCTCCAGCCTTACGCCCAGACGGCGGAAGGTGTCGGGGATTATGCCCAGGTCGTAGTAGGAGACGTCTTTGATGGTGATTTCGCTGCGGCAGATAGCCGCCATACCGATGAAGGAGCCCACCTCGATCATATCCGGAAGGATGCGGTGGGTGGTGCCGTGGAGGCTCTCCACACCGTGGATGCGGAGCAGGTTGGAGCCAACCCCGTCTATGAAGGCGCCCATACGGTTGAGCATCTTGCACAGCTGCTGCAGGTAGGGTTCGCAGGCGGCGTTGTAAATGGTGGTGGTGCCCTTTGCGAGGACTGCCGCCATTACGATATTGGCCGTACCGGTGACGGAGGCCTCGTCCAGGAGCATATAGCGCCCGGTAAGGCGGCCGTCGGAGGTAAGGTGGAAGGCCCGGCGGGAGGCGTCGTACTGCATATCGGCCCCGAGCTTTACCATACCGTCCAGGTGGGTGTCTACCCTGCGGCGGCCTATCTTGTCTCCTCCGGGTTTGGCGAACCAGGCGTGGCCGAAGCGGGTGAGCAGCGGTCCCACGACCATCACGGAGCCGCGCAGCTTGGCGCAGTTCTGCACGAATTCCTCGGTCTCGATATAGCCGGTGTCCACTTCATCGGCCTTGAAGGTATATACTCCCTTGGCCTGACGGGCTACCTTTACGCCCATCTTCTGAAGCAGTTCGATGAGGTTTTTCACGTCCAGGATTTCCGGGACATTGCTTATGGTTATCTCTTCGCCGGTAAGAAGCACTGCGCTTATCACCTCCAGGGCCTCGTTCTTGGCCCCCTGCGGTGTAATGGTTCCGGACAGCTTGTGCCCGCCTTCAATGATAAATTTTGCCATAGGCACAAATATAATAAATTTTCCGCAAAACTGCTGGACTACGGCCATAATGTGCTATCTTTGCGCCGATGAACTCTCTTGGAATAAAAGCTCCCGGCGGGGCCCGTAAAATACTCCTCCACTGCTGCTGCGCGCCCTGCTCCGGCGCCGTGGTGGAGGCCCTGGTACAGGAAGGCTACCGTCCCGTGATTTTCTTTTCCAACAGCAATATCACGCCCTTCGAGGAGTATTCACTCCGGCTTTCAGAAGTCATACGCTATGCCGCAAAATGGGGCCTGGAGGTGGTGCAGGACAGCTATGACCATCCGGCCTGGCTGGAGTGCATAAAGGGTCTGGAACAGGCGCCCGAGAGGGGTCCCCGCTGCCTTGAGTGCTTCCGCTTCCGCCTCCTGAGGGCCGCGGAGTATGCCTCGCAGAACGGTTTCGAGGCCCTTACCACCACGCTGGCCTCTTCCCGCTGGAAAAGCCTGGAGCAGGTAGATGAGGCGGGCCGATGGGCCTGCGCCCGCTTCCCCGGCCTTATCTGGTGGGGGCAGAACTGGCGCAAAGGCGGGTTGCAGGAGCGCCGCTCCGAGATTATCCGGGAGCAGAATTTCTATAACCAGACTTACTGCGGCTGCGAATTCTCAAGATAATTCAAAGATGCTCCACTTCGGGGTGGAGGGTGATGCCGTACTTGTTTTCGATGGCTTCGATAATCTGCCTTTCCAGGCCGATAATTTCTTCCGGAGCCGCTGTACCTGAAGCGTTTATGATTACCAGAGGCTGGGTGGGACATACCTGGGCCCCACCGTTTCTGCGTCCCTTGAAACCGCACTGCTCTATCATCCAGGCAGCCGGGACTTTCACGCCGTAGGGAGTGTCGTAGTGGGGGACCTGGTACTCGGGGCCGTTGTCCTTACGGGCGGTCTCGCAGATTTTCTCGAAATGCTCCCTGGAAATGACGGGATTGCAGAAAAAGCTGCCGGCGCTCCCCGTTTCCTCCACCTTGGGAAGTTTCAGGTTCCTTATGCCGATGATGGTGTCACGGATAAGCTGCGGCGTGAGCTCGCCGCCGGCCTTGCCGGACGCCTCCAGGGCCTTGCGTACGCCGCCGTAATCCAGTTTGGGCTGGGGACTGCGGCTAACGCGATATGTGACCGCGGTAATGATGTACCGGCCTTTCCACTCTGTCTTGAAGCGGGAACTGCGGTAGCCGTAGGCGCAGTCCTTTGGATCGATGTGGACGAATGTGCCAGTGTGTGTATCCCAAGCGCGGATATCGGCAATGATATCCTTGGCCTCAACCCCATAGGCGCCGATATTCTGCACGGCCGATGCGCCGCACTCCCCCGGAATGAGCGAGAGGTTCTCCGGTCCCCAGAGCCCTTCCGATGCGGCCCAGGCGCAGAAATCGTCGAAGACCACACCGGCTCCGAGAGTGACAAGGAGCTCGTCGGTGCTGTCATACCCCTCAAGGGACATTTGCACCCCCGCAAATGGGTAGGGGTAGGGGCCCGCTGGCTGGAAGCCAGTGGGAGGGGCCGGAGTGAGCAAAGCGAACGGAGTTCCCTTGAGGGGCATACCAGCACCGATGCCCACGTGCAGCACGGTTCCGGGAAAATCCTTGGTGAAGAGGAGGTTGGAGCCGCCGCCGATCACGAACAGCGGCTTGGGAAGGGAGTCCCAGTCCAGTTTTTCGATATCGGCCTCTTCGCTTATCTCAACGAACAGGGCGCAATTCACCTTCATCCGGAAAGTGTTCCGGCTGGAAAGGTCGAAATTGCCGTGCCTTGAGATCATACGTTTTGCTTAAATACCTGTAAATGAGCTGTTTGTTAAAAATCGCCTAACGGTTTTCACCCAGGCGATTTTCTACAACTCACTGGTTATTAAGGGTTTGTGATTTACAGCTTATCTGCAGCTCGTCCAGCTGGCTCTGGTCTATCAGGGAAGGAGAGTCAATCATTACGTCGCGGCCCTGGTTGTTCTTGGGGAAGGCGATGTAGTCGCGGATGGTATCCTGACCGCCCATCAGGGCGCACACACGGTCGAAGCCGAAGGCGAGGCCGCCGTGAGGCGGAGCGCCGAACTTGAAGGCGTTGATGATGAAGCCGAACTTGTAATCGGCCTCTTCGGGGCCTATTCCGAGGACCTCGAACATACGTTTCTGCATATCGGCGTTGTGGATGCGGATGGAGCCGCCGCCAAGTTCGTTGCCGTTGAGCACGAAGTCATAGGCGTTGGCGCACACACGCTCCAGGTCTTCTTTCTTATCGCTGTAGAACCACTTTTCGTGCTCCGGCTTGGGGGCGGTGAAGGGGTGGTGCATAGCGTAGAAGCGCTGGGTTTCGTCGTCCCACTCCAGCAGTGGGAAGTCAACGATCCACAGGGGGGCGAACTCCTTGGGATTGCGAAGGCCCAGACGGCCGCCCATCTCCAGGCGGAGAACGCCGAGCATAGTCTGTACCTTGCGTTTGGCATTGCCGCTCATCACGAGGATAAGGTCGCCGGGTTTGGCTTCGGCGGCTTCGGCGATGCGGGCGAGGTCATCGGCCCCGTAGAACTTGTCTATAGAGGATTTGAAGCTGCCGTCGGCGTTCACGCGGATATAAATGAGGCCTTTGGCGCCAACCTGGGGGCGTTTTACCCATTCGGTGAGCTCGTCTATCTGCTTGCGGGTGTATTCGGCTGCGCCGGGCACCGAGATGGAGCCGATGTAGGCGGCATCGTCAAGCACTCCGAAACCTTTGCCCTTGGCCACGGCGGTGAGCTCGTGTATGGTCATACCGAAACGGATGTCGGGTTTGTCGGAGCCGTAGTTGTCCATCGCGTCGTACCAGCTCATACGGGGCAGCGGATCGGGGACCTCTACTCCGAGAACGTTCCTGAACAGGGTGCGCATCATACCCTCGAAGGTCTCGAGCACGTCTTCCTGCTCAACGAAGGACATTTCGCAGTCTATCTGGGTGAATTCGGGCTGACGGTCGGCCCTTAAGTCCTCGTCGCGGAAGCAGCGCACAATCTGGAAATAGCGGTCGTAACCGGCCACCATAAGGAGCTGCTTGAAGGTCTGGGGGCTCTGGGGAAGGGCGTAGAACTGACCGGGATTCATACGGGAAGGCACCACAAAGTCGCGTGCGCCTTCGGGGGTGGACTTGATAAGATAGGGAGTCTCTATCTCCATAAAGCCCTTGGAGTCCAGATAGTTGCGGACTTCGTGAGCCACGCGGTGCCTAAGGGACAGGGCCCTTTGGAGCGGACCGCGGCGAAGGTCCAGATAGCGGTACTTCATACGGAGGTCTTCTCCGCCGTCGCTTTCGTCCTCGATGGTGAAGGGAGGAATGGCCGATGCATTGAGCACTTTTATGCCGCTGAGCTTGATCTCGATGTCTCCGGTGGGCATCTTCGGGTTCTTTGCCTGACGCTCGACCACTTCGCCGGTGGCCTGGATTACGAATTCACGGCCCAGGGATGTGGCGGTTTCCACCAGGGCGGCGGGGGCATCGGCCTCTACCACCAACTGGGTTATTCCGTAACGGTCACGAAGGTCGATGAAAGTCATTCCGCCGAGTTTGCGGGCTTTCTGCACCCAACCGGCAAGCGTGACCTGTTTTCCTTTGTCCGAGATGCGGAGTTCTCCGCAAGTATGTGTTCTGTACATGGTCGCTTTCTGTTTTTAACTTGCAAAGTTAACAATTCTTGCGCAGAAAACGAAACCGCCCGGGTACTATGCCCCAGGCAGCAGGCGCAACCCCTGGCGAATCCTCGCCATACCTGACGACCCCAGCCCCCACTGGCACCTGCCCCCGCGGACACTTGCCCCCGCGGACACCCGCCGCGCCTTGCGAATCCTCGCTCCTCCAGCCGCTCTTGGCGAATCCTCGCCATACCTGACGCGCGTCAGGAACAAAATATTCCGAGCCGGAAAATGGCTCGGAATATTTTTTCCCTCCGCTCCACCAGTCCCACGCACGGCGACTCTTCGCTCTACCGCCACTCCACCAGTCCCGCGCACGGAGGATCTTCGCTCTCCCACACGGCGCCGGGGGCAAAAACGGCCCCGGGTGTCCCTGCGGTACGCACCATACGCGTTTTGACCCCAAAATGCGGAGCACGAGTACCCCGCGGTACGCACCGTACGCGTTTTGACCCTAAAATGCGGAGCGCGAGTACCACGCGGTACGCACCGTACGCGTTTTGACCCTAAAATGCGGAGCATGAGTACCACGCGGTACGCACCATACGCGTTTTGACCCTAAAATGCGGAGCACGAGTACCGGCGAATCCTGCGCGGGGGCTTGCCAGTCCGATGAAAATTGGTTTTCAGGAGCAACTGCACCTGAAAATAATTTTCAGCGGCGGGTGGGA
>JAGCYC010000043.1 GCA_017961015.1 Bacteroidales bacterium
ACGGCGCATTCATCGAGGTTGAGCCCGGCGTAGAAGGCCTGGTACACGTGAGCGAAATGAGCTGGAGCCCCCGTCTGCACAGCGCACAGGAGTTCCTCCACAACGGCGACGAGGTAGAGGCAGTCATCCTCACCCTGGACCGCGAGGCCCGCAAGATGTCCCTCGGTCTCAAGCAGCTCACCGCCAACCCTTGGGAGAGCATCCGCGAGAAGTATCCCGTCGGTTCCCAGCACAAGGCTACCATCCGCAACATCACCACCTTCGGCGTATTCGCCGAGCTTGAGGACGGTGTTGAAGGCCTGATTCACATCTCCGACCTCAGCTGGAACAAGATCAAGCATCCCAGCGAGCTCGTACAGAGCGGCGACGTGATCGACGTCGTTATCCTCGACTTCGACGAGAACAGCCACAAGCTGTCCCTCGGCCACAAGCAGCTCACTCCCAACCCTTGGGATGAACTCGAGGCCAAGTATCCCGTCGGCACCGTGGTAGACGCCACCGTTGCTTCCGTGAGCGACAAGAACACCAACCTGACCCTGGCCGACGGTACCGAGGCTGTTGCCTTCAACCGTGAAATGGTCAAGGAAGACGGTAAGGCCGCCATCGTGGGCGAGACCCTTCCCGTGAAGGTTGTGGACCTGCGCCGCAGCACCCGCACCGTGCGCGTGTCCCACGTGCGTACCTATCAGGAAGCCAAGGTAGCCCGCGAGGCTTCCGAGGCCGAAGGTACCAAGAAGGCCATTAAGAAGGTGAACAGCACTGTGGAGAAGACCACCCTCGGTGACATCTCCGCTCTGGCTGCCCTCAAACAGCAGCTCGAACAGGGTGAGTAATCCGCACCCGGAGAGTTTCTGTCTTACCCTGCTTGGCACGGCTTCGGCTATGCCGGTAATGGGACGGAACCAAAGCGCCCAGGCACTGCAAGTGCGTGGGCGCTTGTTCCTTATCGATTGCGGCGAGGGCACCCAGTATGCAATGGTGGACCGGCACATCCCTATGATGAAGCTGGACAGCATTTTCATCTCCCACATACACGGGGACCACGTTTTCGGCATCTTCGGCCTGCTTTCAACCCTTGGTATGAAGGGCCGGCAGACCCCGCTGAATATCTTCGCCCCCGCCTCATTCGGTCCCATACTCAAATTCTTCCTCAGCTATTACGGCGACGGAGTAGGCTTCGAAATACGTTTCACGCCTCTCAAGATGAAGCAGCCGGAAGTAATCCTGGAGACCAAGTCGCTGGAGGTCAGGGCATTCCCCCTCAGGCACGGAATCGAGACCTTCGGCTTCCATTTCGCCGAGAAGGAGCCCCAGTTCAATGTGCACAAGGAGGCCATCTCGCGCTACGGACTCAGCCTTACCGAGATAGGCAGCCTCAAGAGGGGAGAGGATGTAATAAGGGAGGACGGCAGCAGGATAAGTCTTGCCTATGCCGCCTATCGGCCCTACGAACCCTCCAGCTACGCCTATTGCTCCGATACGGCGCCCTTCCCCGAACTCCCTCAGTGGATAAAGGGAACCACGGTCCTGTATCACGAGGCAACCTACCTGGAAAGCTTCGCCTCCCTTGCGGCCGAAAGGGGACATTCCACGACGCTGCAGGCGGCGCGTACGGCCGCGGAAGCCGGGGTGCGGCGCCTCCTTATCGGCCATTATTCCTCAAGGGAGAAGGATACATCCCTCTACCTGAAGGAGTGCCGCAGCGTCTTCCCGGACACATCGGCCACGAATGACGGCGACGTATTCGAATTCTAAGCGTTCCTTCACGGACGCTTTTTTTGTTTTCTGAGCCAAGTTTTATTATATTTGTATCTCGTACAAAGAAGGAGCAGAATGTTCAGAAAAGTATTGAGCGTAATACTGTGCCTGGCTGCGATTGTGCTTTTTACGGCCCAGCAGACAGGCCTGCTGCAGCAGGAATATGTGCGGCAGTACAAAGACATAGCCGTGAGTGAAATGCAGCGCACCGGCGTACCTGCCAGCATCACCCTTGCCCAGGGCATCCTGGAATCGGGCGCCGGGCAGTCTATGCTGGCCGTGGAGGGAAACAACCACTTCGGCATCAAGTGCCATTCCGGCTGGACCGGCCGTACCATCTATGCCGATGACGACCTCCGCAACGAATGTTTCCGCGCCTACGACGCTCCGGAAGACAGTTTCCGCGACCATTCCGACTTCCTCCGCTACCGCGACCGCTACAAGTTCCTCTTCAACTTCGAGAGAACGGACTACAAGAGCTGGGCATACGGCCTCAAGCAGGCCGGTTATGCAACCGATCCCGCCTATGCCTCAAAGCTAATAAAGTGCATCGAGGACTATGACCTTGCCCGTTATGACAGGCTCACCCCTTCGGAAGAGGAATCCCTGCCCGAGCCTCCTCTCCAGATAGAGCAGCCCCTCGCCGTACAGCCCTCCGAGGCAGGCGTGAATTCCGGTATCCAGGCGCCTCTGGAGCAGTTCCGCTTCCCGCTTTCGCGTCAGCTCTATTCCCAGAACGGGGTGCCCTTCGTTTACGCTATGGACGGTGAAACCTACCGGAGCATAGCAAAATACTACCACCTTTTCCTCCGCGAGCTGCTCAATTACAACGACCTTAAGGCAGATAGACCCCTCGCTCCCGGTACGGTGGTATATCTGCAGGCAAAGAAGAAAGCCGCTCCCGCTGGCCTGGAACTCTACATTGTGGCAAGGGACGGCGAACAGCTGTACGACATCTGCCAGCGTTTCGCGCTCAAGATGAAGGCAGTAAAGAAACTGAACGGATTTACAGAGGAAACGGAACTTCGTGAAGGCGACGAAATCAAACTCCGCTAAAGGCGGGAAACTCATTGTATGGATAGCCGCCGGGGCAGTGGTCCTGGCAGCCTGCGCCCTGTTCCTGAGCGTAGGAAGGGCCTTCTACGACCGCCGCGTCCCCAATTTCAAGGGAGTCCTGGACCTGTATGTCTATCCCGGAGAGACGGTGGCCGATGTGCAGGCCCGCATCCTGGAAAGCCCTCAGCTGCGCCGGAAGGGGAGCATACGCCGCTGCCTCGCCGGCACAGGGGAAATCCGCCCCGGGCATTACAGGGTGGACGGCACTTGCTCCAGTATGTATGTAGCCAGGATGCTCCGTGCAGGCTGGCAGACCCCTGTCTCCCTCACCCTTTCCGGAACAATCCGCAACAGGGAAGCCCTGGCGCGTAAGATCGGCTCCCAGATGCTGGCCGATTCGGCTTCAGTAATGGCCTTCCTCTCGGTGGAGGATTCCGTCAAGGCCTGCGGGGTGACATCGGCCCGGCAGCTCTTTTCCTTCATAATTCCGGATACTTACGAGATAGTCTGGACCGCGACTCCCGGCGAGATTCTACGCCGCCTGGTGGCCGAAAGGAACGCCTGGTGGAACAAGGAGCGCCGTGCGGCGGCGGCCAAACAGGGGCTCAGCACCCTGGAGGTATCGGCCCTGGCATCCATAGTGGCAGGGGAGTCCCAGTACGTTCCCGAGCAGCCCAAGATAGCCGGCGTGTACCTGAACCGCCTGCGCAAGGGAATGAAACTCCAGGCCGATCCAACCGTGGCCTACTGCTTCAACTACGAAGTCAAGCGCATCCTTCACTCCCATCTGGAGGTGGATTCGCCCTATAATACCTACAAGTATGCCGGTTTGCCGCCCGGTCCCATCCAGTGCCCTCCCAAGAGCTGCCTGGAGGCCGTCCTGCATCCCGACACCCACTCCTACCTCTACTTCTGCGCGGACCCTTCCTTCAACGGTTCCCATCGTTTCGCGAGTTCCTACGAAGATCACCTTGCCAACGGCCGAGCCTATCGCGAAGCCCTCTCCAAACGTAAGTGACGATGCTCGAGTTCCCCAACTATTCTCCTGAAGGTCAGGCCCTTATCCGCAGGGCTTACGAATTCGCCGCCAAGGCGCTCGAAGGCCGGACGCGTGACGACGGCAGTCCCTTCATCGGCCATCCCGAAGCGGTTGCAAAGATCGTTTCCGACGAGATCGGCCTTCCTCCGGAGTGCGTCGCCGCAGTTTTCCTTCACGAGGCTTCCAGGGGGAATCCATCGGCCGATATAAGGTCGCTGGGAATGGAAGAGCCGGTCTATACGATGGTGGAAGGGCTCAACCGGATCTCCACCATCAATCCCAGGGATACGCGCCTGGAGGCAGAGAATTACAAGAAGCTCATAATCCAGTACTCCCGCGACCCCAGGGTCACAGTTCTCAAACTGGCCGACCGCCTGGAAATAATGCGTTCGCTCTCGCTCTTCCCCAAGGCCGCCCGCGAAAGGAAGGTGCTGGAAACCCTGCTCCTGTACATCCCCCTGGCACACCAGCTGGGCCTGTACAATATGAAGCGGGAAATGGAGGACATCTACCTGAGCTATGCCCAGCCGGAGCAGTACCGCCTCATAAGCAACAAGCTCAAGGCCACGCAGAAGGACCGCGAGAAGCTTATGGAGGAGTTCATCGAGCCGCTCAAATCCAAGCTGGACGCCGCCGGAATCAAGTATAAGCTGAAGATACGCACCAAGGCAGCCTATTCCATCTGGTGCAAGATGGAAAAGCAGAAAGTGCCTTTCGAGGGCGTGTACGACGTCTTTGCCATACGCTTCATAATTGACTGCCCCGGCGACGACCACAAACTGGAGCAGGACCTGTGCTGGCGTGTATATTCCTTCGTGACCGAGGAGTACGAGCCGGA
>JAGCYC010000044.1 GCA_017961015.1 Bacteroidales bacterium
GGCGAAGATATCTCCGAACAGGTGAGCCTTGAGGTAATAGTCGGTGGCAGGGACAAAACTGTAGTTGAAAGGTTGCCCCGAAAGTTTCGTTTGTACGGCTGTACCCTGTTTCAATGCATCGTAATCGGCAGGAAGCGGATCTGCATCCTTGCCGAGCTTATCCGATAGTCCTGCCGCTTGGCGCTGTTGCAGCAGTTTCTGCAGCGTTCCCAGTGCATTGAGCGAACGCGGGAATCCGGTATAGGCATAAAGCTGTGAAAGCACCTCTTTGGCTTCGCTCACAGTAAGGCCGTTATCAAGTGCTTCAGCTGCTGCCTTTTCAAGAATGGCTTGGTCTCCTTTTGCTTCCAGCGCAGCCATGACGGCAAGTCCCTGCCGACGGGGTGAAAGTGCTTGATTCATATTCTGTGCATTTGAAATTAAACCGGGCAGCATGATTGCAACCAAAAGTATCGATTGTTTCATTGGATTGCAGATTTAGTTAATGTCGCGGTAATTAAAGGGTCGGTATCTATAAGTTTAAGGGATTTGACCATCTCAGCCGTACCTTCCTTGTATTTCTTGAAATGGGCGGTCTGCAGGTGAGCCTGGTAGGCATCCCAGTCGGCATAGACTTCCAGGATGTAGACCCTGTTCGGGTCGGCCTTATCCTGCATGGAGAACAGGCCGATGACGCCAGGCTCCGAAGCCATGGATACGGTTCCGACCTCCTTGGCGAATTCCAGGTATTCATCCAGTTTTTCAGGATACACTTCAATCTGGGCCAGGCGAACGATCCGCTCTCCGTATTCCCGGATCGGAATATCGGCCCCGAACAGGCGGGCGGCGTTGTCCGACAGGACATCCCGGGAATCCAGGCCATGGGAAGCCAGCCGGGTTTCCAGCGATTTCTTGGCGCCGATAAGGGCCGGCGCCGCGACGTAGGGATAATCTGAACCGTAGAGGATGTGCGATGGCGGAGCTATGGTCAACAGCGACTCGATCACATCGTCCGTAGCGGCTCCGGCGAGGTCAAAATAGAGGTGGGAAAGGTTGTCATCTACATCTACCGGCTTCATATATCCCTGTTCCACCATCACCGGGAGAAGACCTTTGAAACGGGGAAGGGCATTCGGCAGGAAAGACCCGCAATGGGGGACTACCACCTTCAGGCCCGGATAACGCGCCAGGACGTCGTGCGCGACCATGTTCAGGATGGCACGGGTAGTCTCTGCAAGGTACTCATAAGAGGCCAGCGGCACGGCATTTATGAGCGCTTCATTGGCGGCCGAAGGCTTGTGCGGATGGGTAATGATGACAGCCTTCTGTTTATTCAGATAGGCCATCAGCGGCTCCAGCGCTTCGTCGCCAAGATATTGGCCGTATGCGTTCGTGGCCAATTTGACGCCATCGGCACCAAGCACTTCCAGGGCATATTTTGCCTCCGCCATGGCAGCATCAACATCCGGTAGCGGAAGCGCGGCGCAGAAGAGGAACCGGCCGGGATAACGGACTTTCAGCTGCGCACATTCCTCGTTCCATGCCCGGCAAACGGCGGCGGCATCCGTGCCTGCAGGCTGCGGCGCCGGCATGGTCAGCACGGAAGTCCGGATCCCGGCTTCGTCCATAAACTTCAGATGGGACTCCGCATCCCAGGCTGGAATGGGAAATCCCTCGTCCATCTCGATCCCATAGGCTTTTACCGCCGTCATATAGCCTTCGGTTATCGCATGGCTGTGCAGGTCGATCTGCGCAAATGCCGAAAGCGACAGAGTCATAGTAATCAACGTAATAAAGAGTTTTTTCATCATAATGACTATTCTGAATGGAGCCCCATGTTTTGACCTGAGCTTTGCGGTCGTATACCCCATCAGGGCTCATCTCGCGGTGCCAGCCGGGTGACACCCGAAGCTTTGATAAGGCTGCAATCATCTCCACCGAAGGGAAGATATGGAGAGACGCGGACTTCTCCGATATGGAAAACATGGATTCTCATTGTACGCTGTGTAACAGTACAAAGATAAGGCATTGTTATGGGTCGATGATTGCCGATTCTTATGTATTTATTATCCTTTGGTAAAAATATGAAAAAGAAAAGCATCTCGTCCTCAAAAACGCCTTGTTTTGAGGACAAGACGGTCTTTTTGCCCGTTCTATCCTCAAAAAAGGGCCTATATGAGTCGGGATCGTACGTTTTCTGCACTCCCGATAATTCTTACGGAATAATTGATAACACGCCGTTCGGCAAATCTTCCGACTTTTGCATCAGTTAATTGATTACGACTATGGCAAAGACACTGATCGCATTCTATTCCCGCAGGGGACAAAACTATGTGGACGGCAGCATCCGTAACCTGTCCAAAGGCAATAATGAGGTTATTGTAGAGAAGATTAAGGCGCTCCTCCCGGAGGCCGATGTCTTCCAGATTGATACGGTAAAGAAGTACTCTGAGGACTATATGGTCTGCATCGAGGAGGCCAAGCAGGAACTTCGTGCGAAGGCCCGCCCGGAACTCACCGCCAAAGTGGAGAAAATGGACCAGTACGACACCATTATCCTGGGCTATCCCAACTGGTGGGGCGTGCCGCCGATGGCAGTTTTCACTTTCCTGGAGAGCTACAACTTTGCCGGGAAGAAGATTGTCCCGTTCTGCTCCCATGAAGGCAGCGGCCTTGGCGGCAGTATCCGCCAGATCAAGATGGCCGTTCCTAAAGCCAATCTCACAGCCGGCGTTGCCATCCACGGCGCCGCCGCATCCCATTGTGACCGGGAAGTCAACCTTATTATCGCTCAAGCAAAATGAAACGTATCCTCCTTACCGCCATCCTTGCCCTTGCAGCACTGAGTGCATCGGCCCAGACACTAGTAGTCTATTATTCCCGTACCGGACAGAACTATACCTCCGACGGCATTGTCAATCTCAAGAAAGGTAATACCGAAGTGGTCGCTGAACAGATTCAGAAGCTCACCGGGGCTGATATCTTCCGGTTGGAGACCGTCAAGGAATATGCCGTCGACTATTATGAATGCACCCAGGAGGCCAAGGAAGAACTGAACGCCAAGGCGCGCCCTGCGCTGAAGGCCGATATCGACATTTCCAAGTACGACACCATCTATCTGGGCTGGCCCTGCTGGTGGGGCACTTATCCGATGTGCGTGGCTACTTTCCTGGAAGCCCACGACTGGACTGGTAAGACCGTCATCCCTTTTACGACGCACGAGGGCAGCGGCTTCGGTCAGTCACTCCGGGACTTGCAAGCCGCCATTCCGTCTGCAACCATTGGGAAAGGCCTTTCCATCCAGGGCTCGAAGGTAAAGACAGCATCAGCGCAGATTGAGAAATTCGTTACCGGAGGCAAGTGAATGACTGACGACAAGGAGCAAA
>JAGCYC010000045.1 GCA_017961015.1 Bacteroidales bacterium
GCGCCATTGTGGCGAGGATGGAGCCGCAGTAACTTTCATAAAGGTCCGCTCCCATACCGGCAACGTCTCCTACGTTGTCACCGACATTATCCGCACTGGTGGCGGGGTTGCGGGGGTCTTCCTCGGGGATGTCCTGCTCCACTTTGCCAACTATGTCGGCTCCTACGTCGGCGGCTTTGGTGTAAATGCCGCCGCCCACGCGGGCGAACAGGGCCTGGGTACTTGCACCCATACCGAAGGTGAGCATAGTGGTGGTGATCACGACCAGATTCTGGGCTACGCTGGGATCATAGAAAATGCGGAGGATGCTCCACCAGATGGCTATGTCCAGAAGGCCCAAGCCGACCACGGTGAGGCCCATCACGGCGCCGCTGCGGAAGGCCAGCTTGAGTCCGGAATTGAGGCTGCGCATAGTGGCGTTGGCCGTACGTGCACTGGCGTAGGTGGCAGTTTTCATACCTACGAAGCCTGCCAGGCCGCTGAAGAAACCGCCGGTGAGGAAGGCGAAGGGAACCCAGGGGTTCTGCACGCCGAAGCCGTATGCCAGGACGGCGAAGATGGCCGCCAGCACGACAAAAACGATAATAACAACCTTGTACTGCTGTTTGAGGTACGCCATTGCGCCCTCACGCACATACTGTGCGATTTCTTTCATAGTCGGGGTTCCCTCGCTCTCCTTGAACATCTGCCTGAAGAAAATCCAGGCGAAAAGCAGGGCCAGAACGGCCGCTACGGGAACCAGATAAAATAACCAGTCTAGATTCATTTGTTTATAGTTTTAGTTGATATCTTCTATGGTGAAGCCTTCCAGGGAATCCATGAGCCGCCTGAGGTTTGTCATTACCTTTTTCTGCCTCATGCGCAGCGAGACGTGGATTTTCCCCTTGGAGAAGGAGTAGCTTTCAATGCTCAGGTGCAGCTGCCCGAGTTTGTCGGGGAGCTGCAAGGGGTCATAGCCTTCCGGCGGCAGCAGGGTTACGTCCACCACTTTTTCGCTGTAGTGCATGCTTATGATGTGCATCATCTCCATACAGCCTATGGTAAGGATGGAGGCGGCCAGGGCCACCGGATACATTCCGTCGCCGCAGGCCATGCCGATGGCCGCCGCAACCCAGAGCCCCGCCGCGGTGGTGACTCCCCTCACGACGTTGCGCTGGAAAATGATTACGCCCGCGCCGATGAAGCCTATTCCGGAAACCACCTGGGCGGCAACCCGGGAAGCGTCGTGGGGCTTGTCCCCGAAGGCGTACTGGGAAATTATCATGAACAGGGCGCTGCCCAGGGCAACTATGAAGTGGGTGCGGACCCCGGCTTCCTTTGCACGGATTTCCCTTTCCAGGCCGATGAGTCCGCCCAGAAGACCCGCTATTACGAGCCGCATTATCAGTACCCAGTCTATATTCATTTTACAAAGTTAGCAATTTTAAAACAATCCCGGAGTAATCTGGAGCCATTTAAGGACGGTCTGTCCGAACAGCAGGATAAGTATCCAGGAGAAAGTCATCATTGTGATGCCGTATTTGAAGGCATCGGTCATACTGTACTGGTTGGTGTTGTACAGCAGGGCGGCCGGCTTGCTGTTGAAGGGCAGCACGTAGCAGTGCTCGATGAGCATCGCCACCGGCAGCGAGAGCGACATAGGGGGGAAGCCGAAACGCTTCTCCACGCCCAGTGCTATGGGAACGAAAACCATTGTCCTGATGGTCTTGGACTGGAAAATGAGGCCCGAGTACATCATCAGGAAGGTAAGTATGAGATAGAGCACCCAGAAGGGCGTATCGGCCGTAATTCCCAGCGAATTGAAGGCGGCGTTAACCATCGTGTTGGGAAGGTCGGTGGCGTTGAGCCCGCTTCCGAGCACGTAGGCACCGGCGCTGAACAGCATAAGGTGCCAGGGGATGTCCACGTCGTTCCATTTTACCACGCCTATCCCGGGAATGAGGGCCAGGACTGCGCCGATGAGGGCTACGATGGTCTCGTCTATGTTATGGAAGGTACCTTTGGTGACCCAGAGGAAAAGCACGATGAGGAAGATCACTACCGCCTTCCATTCTTCGGCACTCATCTTTCCCATCGTACTGAGCTCGGCCTTCAGGCGGTCCAGGCCGCCTTCTATCTGGGGGCGCTGCTCCTCCTTTCTCATCGGGAAGAACACGTACATCCCCAGCAGCAGGCCCACCACCAGGATGATGACGCTCATGGGCCCCACAGCCACCAGCCACTCCTTGTAGCCGAAGTTGCAGCTTCCCACGAAGCCGGCTATGAGCGAGATGGCCAGAAGGTGCGCGCCGCTGCCGGTATAGAAGGCATTGGCTCCGATGTTCACCTGGAACAAATTCTGTATCACCAGGTTACGGCCGAAGTTGTTGCGTTGCCCGTCGGATGCCCCGTAGATGGCGCAGATGACCATAAAGATGGGGAGCATAATGGTAGCCTTGACCGTTGTGGCCGATATGAAGGCGCTGAGCACCAGGTTAATCAGAAGGAAGCTCCAGAGAACCCCCTTGGCGCTCTTTCCGAACTTGATCACGAAGGCCAGCGCCAGGCGCTTTGCAAAACGCGTCTTTACCAGCATAGAGGCAAGGACGAAGCTCAGGATATTGAGCCACATCACGGGATGGCCCAGCTGGGCGAGGGCCTCCTTCTGGCTTGTGACGTTGAACAGGACCACTCCCAGGATAAGGATAAGGGAGGTAAGGTAGTTGGGTATGGCTTCGGTCATCCAGAGAATGAGACTGGCCACGAAGATGCCCAGCATGGCATAATTGGCCCTGATGAAACCCTCCGGACCCAGGGCGGACAGCCGTTTCGCGGCCGAAGCGGCCAGCCCGCCCGTGTCCAGATTGTCTATGAAGCCTATATGGCAGAACCAGCATATCCAGACGAAGGCGGCGATTGCCAGCGGACCGCCCAGACGGGCCATCCACACTTCGAACCGGGATTTTTGCATCTTGGGCAGTTTCTCGACCTTGTAGTTGTTCATGTCCAGAGGGTCGAACGGGGCCGCCGCCTTCGCCTTGATATCTGTATCGGCCATAATTTACTTCCAGTTCTTGTAGGGGTTCTTCATCAGCATGGAGTTGAAGTACTTCGGGTCGCCGGTCACTTCCTCTCCCAGCCAGGAGGGTTTGTCGAAGGGCTCGTTTTCATCGGCAAGCTCCACTTCGGCAACGGTGAGTCCGTCGTTGTCGCCGTAGAATTCGTCCACTTCCCAGGTGTGTACGCCGTCGGTGTTCTTCACCAGGTAGCGGGTTTTGTCGATTACGCCGGGCTCGGCAAGGTCCAGGAGGGCCCTGACGTCCTCCACGGGGATTTCCTTCTCCCATTCGAAGCGGGAAGCTCCGGAGGCGTTGCCTATCCCCTTGACGGTGATGAAGCCTTTGTCGCCTTTCACGCGGATGCGCACCGTACGCTCGGGAACGGAGGAAAGGTAGCCCTGGGTGATGCGGGTGGCTTTGAAGGCATCGGCCTTGAAGTCGCCTTTTACGAGGAATTTCTTCTCTATTTCCTGTGCCATGGCCTATTCGTTAGCTAAAGGTTTGTCGCTCATGCCGATGACGCGCTTGATGGCCTGGAGGTAGTTGATGTTCTCCACCCCCTGGAGGCCAACGTCGGCAACGGTTTTCTTGATGTCCTCGATTTCGGTGGACTCGGAGTTGATGGTGACCACCTTGGCGCCGTTGATAAGGACATTGCCCACCTCGCAGATGGTTCCGTTGACCATATAGCCGAAGCGCTGCTTGTGCACGCGGACGGCCGCAAGGTCGGGGCAGGCTTTCACCATGCCGATGAACTCCTCGTAGGTATAGCTGTCCTTGGTGAGGGCGGGCATCTCCACCATGAAGGCGGGGAAGACTTCCTTCTCGAGCACTTCGCGGGAGATGGGGAATTCGCCCTTCATAAGGGGATTCCACTGCTCCAGGCCGTCTACGGACTGCACGAAGGTCTTGATGTCCATCTTTCCGTCGCGGATCTTGGTGTTGTTGATGTCGTTTTTGGCGCTTATGATGTAAATCTCGTCGCTGGAGCGCTCCCACACCTTTTCGGGCACGGGAACGCTCAGGCGGGCCATCCGCTTGTGGGCTTCGCAGAAATTCTGGCCGAAGCTACGGAATTCGAAGCGGGGCTTGGACTGTTCGCCTATCTTAAGTTCTGCCATAATAGATTTGATTTAGCACGTTTATTCAAGGCCGCCAACTGCGCTGGAGGTATCGTTTGGATTGGCCGCTCCGGGGGTTGCGGCAGTGTAATACCAGTTGCCGGTTCCCTCGGGGACACGGCTGTAGGAAGCCGGAGCGGGGGTGGAGTAATTCACCAGGTTGAAGTCGTCGCAGGACTTGCCGTTGGGGTCGAAGAGCTGGACGCGCACGGCTTTCTTGGGAGACAGGCCGGAAGTGAATACCAGGGTGGCGTCGTAGCCGGCCTGTTCACCACCGTCGCCCACTACGTCCTCGCTGTAAAGAAGCAGCCTTGCTCCGGGAGCCAGGACATGGGCCTTGGCGGCGGTCCAAACCTTCTTGCCGTCCTTTTCTATATACATACCCTCGAGTTCCACATCGTCTTCCCAGGTGTTGATAATCTCGATGAACTTTTTATTGCCGTTAAGCTCGTTCAGCTTCACCATCTTCCAGTTGGGAGGGGTTACGCCCACGGTGTAGTTGGCTTCCTTGCTCTTGGTGATGCCGGCGGCGGTTTCCACCTCTACGTGATACTTCACCACCACGCCCATGTCGAAATTGGGGATACGGGCGGTGTAGGTGTCTCCTTCGCCCTTGGTCATATCCACGGCCACCTCGGGGTCATCGGCCTTGGTGTAACAGAGTTTCACGCTCACAAGGTCCACGAAGGACGAAACGGTAATAGTGACGTCTACGGGCGTGTTTTCGTTGTAGGCATAGGTGGCATCCACCTCGTCGATTGCGGCGTAAGGATACAGATTGTCTTTTACGCAGGCAGTGAGGGCCAGCAGGGCGGCCACGGACGCTATCAATAACTTTTTCATAAGGCGTTGCATTTTAGAAGTCTATTTCGAAACGGATACCCAGCATGTGGTAATCTACGCCGGCCTTGCCGTCTGCAGTGGCCACCTTGGTGTAATCCTTGGTAGGATTGCCGTCAATGTCGTTTCCGACGAAGAGCTTGCCCTTTCCGGAAGCATAACGGTCGTTGTTGTTGAACTGGTAGTTGATCTGCATCTTCACGTTGTTGGTAACCCAGTAGTTGATACCAAGGGTGTAGGCCTCGGACGATCCGCCGAAGACCTTGTCGCAGTTCAGGTTCAGATACTCGTAGCGGGCGCACAGCTCAAGGTCTCCCCACTTCTTCCCGGGAGCGATCTTGGTGTACTTGCCGCCGTTGGAATCGTAGCGCTGCTTTCCGCCGAACAGCAGGTAACCTGCCTGGGCATACCAGCCCCAGAACCGCTTGGGAGTGGGATCCACGGCGTCGGGTTTGAAGAAGACGTGGTCCATGATTATTGCGCCTTCGTAACGCAGGCCCTTCCAGTGGCCGGCCAGCTCGGCGGTCCATACCAGGTTGTGGTCAAGGCCGGGAAGGAGGTCGGTGTCCACGTACTTCCTGCGGTTGATGGCGGTGGAGTTGCGGGCGCTTGCGCGGTACATGCCGTACTCCTTGGGATCTACGCTGGTCTTGGGGGTGCGGTAGGAAACGGCCGTGCCGATGTGCAGGCTGGCATCCTCCATCTTGTACAGGGGACGGAAGACCAGCTTGCCGGTGAGGGAATAACCGCCGTTGCGGCCATAGTCCTTGTTGTTATCGGCCATATAGGTCCATTCCTCGGAACCGGCGAATTCGGGGCCGAAGACACCTCCGGATACCCACAGCCAGTCCTTGGCGTACTTTACGTTCACACCCACGTGGCGGGACGGGGTAAGGGCGGAGCAGACCATCGGGCGCTCCATAAACTGCAGGTAGCGGGAGGTGGTGTTGCGCTGGATGGAGAAGTTCTCCTTGAAGTTACCGGCCTGGATTTCCAGGTTGGGGACTCCGGTGTAACGCACTATGGCGTCCTTGAGTTCGGCAAGTCCGTTGGCCAGGTCCATGTCGAACTCACCGTACCAGTTCTCGTCCATCTGGCCCTTCACGGCAAAACGGGCGCGGCGGATCTGGACTCCGTTACCGATCTTGTCGGCATAGTCGGGAGCGCCGAAAAACACTGCTCCGTCCACCTGGGCGCGGATATCGAACCAAATCTTGTACTTTGACGTCGGGGATGCGAGAACCAGGATACCATCCTGCGCCTCCACATCCAGACGGTCGGACTGAACGGCCACCCCGTATTGGTTGTACTTGGGGGCCACCTGTGCAAAGACTGCCGGCAAGCTCACCAGCAGCGCTGCAACAATGACGATTAGTTTACGCATAGTGATAAATGGTTAGTGTTTATAGGGATTTGATAAACTGTATGAGGTTGTCGCTGCGCCTGAGGCCCAGTTTGGACCTGAGGCGGTAGCGGTTTATTTCCACACTTTTGGGACTTATGTTCATGAGGGAGGCTATCTGCTTGGACGAAAGGCCCTGGCGCAGCATGTTGGCCAGTTTGCGCTCCCCTTCGGTTAGGGAGGGGAACGACTCCTTCAGGCGAAGGTTGAAGCCCTCGTGCAGCAGCTCGCTCTGGGCGTAGAAGTCGTTCATTTCGGCCGAGAAGCGCATCCTGGAGCGGAGGCTCCTCAGGAGCTGGTCGGCCATCCTGTCCTTTTCCTGCACGGAGGGAGTTTCGCGCAGCTGCCCCAGCTTTTCGTACAGCTGTTCCATATAGGCTTTCTGGCCGCTTATCCCCACGGCGAAGTCTACCAGTTCCTTGCGCTTGATATCCAGCTTGTTCTGGAGGTCCTTTTCGGTCATCTCGGCCTTCACTTCCAGGGCCGATAGGCTCTTGCGAGCGCTTTGGACCTGCTGCTCGCGGCTGCGGAGCAGTTCCCTCCGGTAGGCCCTCTGCCGCTGGGAATGCAGATACAGGTAAAGGCCGGCCGCGGTGAGCGCCACTCCAAGGACTATCACCGCGGGGACCGCGCGTACGCCTCCTGCGCCGTAGGGATCGGCCAGAAGACCGGCGAGGCAGTAGGACAGCAGGAAGGCCAGTAGGGGTGTGAGTAGCGCCGCGCACAGCGTCTTGATTATGGTCGCCGCCCCTATGAAGGCGTTGCGGCAGCCGACGGACGCCCCGGAAAGGCCCGCCACCATGAGAAGGGAGGCCGACAGCGGAACTGAAACGAGGCCGCAGCGGTTGATGAAAGACATGCTGAACAGGGCCATCACCACGCCCATGGACACCAGCACCGAGAAAATGGCCCTCACGGGGATGTCCAGGCGAAGGTCGGCTAGCTGCCAGCTTTCGCGCATGAGGGCGCGCCTCCCGCACAGGGCGGTAATGACAAGGGCCGATGCCACCATTAGCGGCACCGCCCTGTGCCCAAGGCCCAGGCGGTCCGGTAAATAATTGAGGATTAGTGCGTTGTTCCAGCCGAAAGCGGCGGTGCACAGCATAGCTGCAAGGATGCTTCCCAGAAGGAGCGAGTGGCTGGACAGGGCCAGGTGCCTGTGGGTGCGCTCCCTCACGAGCAGCGACACCCGGCACAGAAGGGCGCTGAGGACGGCCGTGAGCAGCAGCGACACGGCCTGGCTTCCGGCGATTTTTATCACAAGCGTCCAGGACAGCGAGCCGGCGGCGGCGAAAACACTGCCTGCAAGCGCTCCCAGGAAGGCGTGCGGAAGGGCCACGTAGGGGCTTATGGGACGGGAAAGCAGCACGGCCGCCATGGTGGCGAGAATGAGCGATATCCCTATCACGGCATTGCTCCCGCTTCCCATCGGCTCCAGGACGAAGCGGCCGGGCGCAGGAAGAAGCGAGGCGGCCGCGATGCTGCCGAGAAGAAGCAGCGGCAGAAAGAGCTTCATGCTCAGGCGCTCTCCGGCCCCCGACGCGCTCACGAGAGCGGTTATCACAGGGATGTCGATAAGGAGCATGAGCGCCGCCAGAAGCAGCACCGCCACGGCTACATATATATATAAGGAGATCACAGACTGCGTTTGATGGCCATTACTGAGAGTTGCTCGGCCACTTTGGCCGCAGCTGTGGACAGGTCCTCGATGTGCAGGGCGAAGTAGCGCAGGTGGAACTTCTCACTAAGCTTGAGGGAGTTCATGCTGTGGAAAACGTTGCGCTTTATGCTCTGGGAAAGCCTCACGGCCTCTTTGTCGTAGAAAAAGACCTGATGGCTTGCCTCGCTCACCTGCTTGGGCTCGGTGAAATAGGCGCGCACTCCCGGGAGGGAGGTCTCTACCGCCATGCTTGCCAGTTCCGAAAGCTTCAGGAACTCTTTCTTCAGCTCCTGGGGCACCCTGGGGGTCTCGATTTCGAACTGGATAAGGTCGTTGCTTACTATGGAAAGGATGTGGTCGAAGCGCTCCAGAAGACGCATCACGTCGCCTCGCTGGCGCACCATGGCACCCTTGGAATAAAGACGGTTCTCTATTTCGCGGCGCAGGGCGTCGGCCTCGGTTTCGAGCACGGCCATGGCCGACAGGCCGGAGTCGAATTCCTCACGGTCGTTGTAGAGATAGGCGCGGACGGTGTCCTTGAAAATGACAAGGCTCCGTTCCACACTGTTAAGGTATTTCTCTACTGCCTCTATAAACTCTGAAGCCGGCTTTGCGGAGAAAATACTGAATAGCTTCATGCGTGGTTATTAGTTTTACATGCCAAATATACAACTTAGTTTTTTCCCCGCAAGCGTTTTTGGGGCTTTGTAGAGTTTTTGTAGAATTGAAACCCCCGCTCCAGCGCAAGGAACGGGGGTTTTAAAATCTCTATGTAGTGAGTTCTTTACTCGGGCAGAAGTATTACGTCGCCGTGCTCCTGGGCCACTGTCTCCTTCCACAGCTCGGTGTATCCGGGCCACTCGACCTTTGCAGGGATTGCCTTGGAGTGCTCGGAGTGGATGAAGCTGCCGTCCACGTCCTGGGGCTTCACGTTTCCGTCCATAAACTTGACCAGGAGTTCCTGCTCCAGGGCGGTCCAGGCCTCGAACTGACGCTGCGCGGTGTTCACGCTGTAGTCGGTCACATAGGAGACGACCTTGGAGAAGGGTTCGCGGGACACCATAACATCGGCCTTGGAGGAAAGCTTCTTCTGGAGCTTCACCACCACCTGGTTGTACATTACCACGGCCATACTGTCCACCGAATGCGTGCGGCGCAGCATCTGGTCCTGCTCGAAGGCGTCTATCCTGGCCCTCACGTGGGGAGCCATTATATTATACATCTTGTAGCAGGCGTTGGAGACGCGGTTGTTCATCCAGAACGAGGATGTGGCCGAATAGTGAAGCAGGTCACCGTTTCCTTCCCTGAAGCACTCGGGCACCTTCGTGATGCTGGTGTAGATGGGGGTGAGGTAGGAGGTGGCTGCGTCGTCGGTGCCGAACCACAGGATGCCGCCCACCACGTCGGGAACGTAGTAGCGGGCCTGACCCACCATCCAGAAGCCGGTCTGCTGGGTGGCGATGGCCCTTTCGTTCACATAGGTCTTGCCGTCTACCTGGAACTCCATAGGACGCCAGCGGTACGGGAGGGCGTTTCCGCCGGCTCCGATATCCTGGCTCATATCCATCGGCGTGCCTTCGAAGTGGTCGCGCATTACGTCGGCCACGGCCTTCACGCTTACTTTCCTGCGGGGATAGACGAAGAGCGGGAAGTCGTTATCGGGGTTCTGGCCCATCACATAGTCCAGATAGCCGTAGGCGTCTTTGGTGACGGGGTCGCCGTTTTCGTTGTAGAAGGAGAACCAGCCGTCGGTGAGGATGTTGAAGGCGCTCCAGGCGCGGGCGTCGCAGCCGCGGATGGTGCCGGCATCGGCCGGACAATAGGCTTTCTTGAAGCTGAACTCGCTGTCGGGACCGTCGAAATAGCCTTTGCGGCGGGCGAAGGAAATCACGTCGGGGGCGTAGAGGCAGTTGTCGGGGTCCTTCAGGGGGAACTTGCCGATGCGGGCCTGGTTGGCGTGGGCGCAGATTGCTCCGTCGGGCACTCTCATAGCCACCCAGACGATTCCCTTGTTGGTATTGACGCCGTTGCGGAGATTGGTTCCCTTGCCGATGAGTTCCATTATCCAGGCCTCTTTCTTATCGGCAATGGAGAAGGACTCTCCCTCCGAGGCGTAGCCGTAGCGATTGGCCAGTTCCACGATTATGTCTATGGCCTCGCGGGCGGTCTTGGCCCTCTGCAGGGTGATGTAGATGAGGGAACCGTAGTCTATCCCGCCTTTTTTGTCCATCAGCTCCTCACGGCCGCCCCAGGTGGTTTCGGTGATGATGAGCTGGTGCTCGTTCATATTTCCCACCGTCTGGTAGGTGTGGGCCACCTGGTCTATGGTTCCAAGGTAGCGGTTGGTGTCCCATTCATATATCTTGAGGGCCGATCCGGCGCTCCAGTCGGCCGCAGGCCGATAATAGAGCTCGCCGAAGAGGTAATGCGAATCGGCCGCATAGGAGACCAGCACGGAACCGTCGGTGGATGCGCCGCGGGAAACTATCACATTGGTGCAGGTATAGGCGGGTGCCTGGGCGAGGAGGGCGATTCCCGCCGACACTAGCGCATACAGCAATGTTTTTTTCATACGTATTTTGGGCTTTTTCTAATTATTCCGTAATTTTGTCTGCCACTGACAAACAGCTGCAAAGTTATGAATTTTTATCGTTTAATAAGCACGCTTGCTGCAATTGTCCTGCCGCTGGGCGCCCTGATGGCCCAAACTCAGGCCCCGCCGACGCCCCAGGATCAGGAAAAACAGCTCCAGGAGTTCATAGACAAGGAGGTGCAGCGGCTCTCGTCGCAGCTCAAGCTGGAATACTGGCAGGAGTTCTACGTGGATTCCACCCTCACCCACGACCTGCACGCGCGCAAGGAGGAACTGGAGCTGCTCAGGGACACCAAGGTGGAGAACTCCGACCTGTACCTCCTGGTGTCGGACCGCTGGATGGAAAAGATAGATTCGGCCTATATGCGCTTCTTCACCGAAGAGCAGTGGTCGAAATATATGAAGAACGGCGGTGCAAAAGCCAAGCGCGAGCGCGACAAACGCAAGGAAAAGGAGCGTAAAGCAAGCGCGGGACTGAAAAAATAGTTATCTTTGCACCACTTTAGAACAAGGCAATGAAGGAAAGCATCGAACGTATATTCAAGGAGCTGGCCGAACTTAAAGCCGCCAGCCAGGCCGAGGCCGAGCAGGCCCGCGTACGCTTCCTGGGCAAGAAAGGTGAAATCACCGCCCTTATGGAGCAGTTCCGCAGCGTAGCACCCGAACTTAAACGCGAGTATGGACAGAAGCTCAACGAGCTCAAGAAGGCTGCCCAGCAGCGTATAGACGAGCTCAAGAATTCGGCCGCCGAAGCCGTTGTGGCCGCCGCCCCCAAGGAGGACCTGAGTATGCCCGGTGACGCCATACCCCAGGGTTCACGCCACCCGGTATCGATTGTCCGTCAGGAGATTGTGGATATCTTCCGCAAATTCGGCTACGATGTGGCCGAAGGTCCCGAAATCGAGGACGACTACCACGTGTTCGAGGCTCTCAACTTCCCTCCCAACCATCCCGCCCGCGAGATGCAGGACACTTTCTTCGTGAGCACCGGCCATCCCAACCCGCTGCTCCTCAGGACCCACACCTCCTCGGTCCAGGTCCGCACTATGGAAAGCCAGGACCTGCCCATAAGGGTGATCTGCCCGGGAAGGGTATTCCGCAACGAAGCCATCAGCGCCCGCGCCCACTGCATCTTCCATCAGGTGGAAGGCCTGTACATAGACAAGGACGTAACCTTCGCCGACCTCAAGCAGGCCATCCTGCTCTTCGCACGCGAAATGTTCGGCCCTGACACCCAGATCCGTATGCGCCCCTCCTACTTCCCCTTCACCGAACCTTCGGCCGAGGTGGACGTAAGCTGCAACATCTGCAAGGGCAAGGGCTGCAATATATGCAAGGGTACCGGCTGGCTGGAGATTATGGGCTGCGGTATGGTAGACCCCAATGTCCTCAAGGCCAGTGGAATAGATCCTTCAAAGTACTCCGGTTTCGCCTTCGGTATGGGCGTGGAGCGCATCGCGATGCTCAAGTGGCAGGTGAACGACCTCCGCCACTACTTCGAGAACGATATGCGTTTCCTGGGCGAATTCGCCACAGCCACCGAGGTGTAGGCTTTGGCCGCATCCGGGGATTTGTTTGCCCGTAGATTATCGACTGAAGCCTGTTCATTTCGCCGTTTGGTATCAGAACACAAACGCCAGGCCGGAGGGGGTACGGTGGAAGCCGTAAAGCCGGAAGGCGCCGGTGACAAGAAGGGGCAGCGCGATACTTATAAGTGCTGTGCCGCCTGCTACCAGCCAGGGGCTTGCGGGCGACGGCGGCTCTGTCGAGGGGATATGCACCTTCCAATCTCCCCGGACCTGCCAATATGCATGGGTACGAAGGTCCTTCATCCCCACTGAGGCAAGGGCTATTCCGGCGGCAAGGGTAGCAGTGCCGGCACCCACTTCGGCCCAGGCCCTGCCAACAGACGTTTCCTTCAAATCCCTTATCTCCAGGCTGCTAATTATTACACTTGCGAGCCCCACCAGCGTGGCACTTGTGGTATAGGTGGTTCCCGCCAGGACTCTCTCGTCTCCGGCGCTCCACTCCCGGTAATCCTTTTGCAGCAATCTGGAAGTGGGGACCCAGAGCCACAGGCTAAAGGGGAAAGACACTGCGCTTTGAGCGATTCCTGTCCAGAAAAGCGCCCGGGACGGGTTGTAACTCCGACAATAGATATTCTCCCCCAGTAAAGACCTGGTTTCCTGGCGGGTAAGGCGAGCGAGGCCTTCGGCCCAGATCCCGTCTCCCCTATACGCCATCGTAGGGCACAGGAGCAGATTGTCTCTTAGAAAAGTGCCGTCCTTGTAGTCCAGATGGAAACCGTCGAAAAAATGGAAGGACGAAATATAATCGGCCGATAGCTTAATGGAAAAATCTCCGGGACGGAGAACCTTCCCGAAATCATCGCCGGAGGGGAGGCTCCTTATGGTCACCGGGAGCCTTTCGCCGGAAGTTGTAATCAGGGTGTCAATCTGCGCCATGGCCTGCCCCATGCCAAGAAGCAGGAGCAGGACGATACTGTACAATCGAAATGGGGAGTTTGTCATGTAAGTCCGTTTTGTGTTATTGGCTCAGGTGCGGCGGAGCGTGCTTGTTTTACCTTCGCCGCGGTAAATCACCAGCCAGGTCTCAAGTACGCTGGAATTCTGATATATAATCATTTCCAATTCGCCTTTGACCGCGCTCCAGCGGTCAAATGAGGTGTGCTCATCACCGGTATACTCCAGTTTTTCGGAAAGGAAGCTGCAGGAATAGCCCAGGTCTTCGGTCCGCTTGCCATCTATGGATATCTCCCAGTTGTAATGGGAGCCGGTGTCCTTGCCTATCTTGCTGCCCCGCTTTCCCGTAATCACAAACTGCGTGGGATAGTAAGAACTGCCCACCTTGTAATCTCCGCTCCATTCAAGGGTCCACACGTCGTTCCCGAGGCAGCTGAGCTTCATTCCGGGAAAGCCCTTGTCCGAATCTTTAAGCGTCCATACGGCTCCCTGCTCTTCAATGGCCTTGCCATTTGTCTTGAACAGACGTTTGATTGCGAAATCGGTAAGGAGGAATGATTCTTCCAGAATAACGACGGAATCGCTGATAAGGTCGTCGGCAACGAAGTTCGCATAGGACTTGGCCTCGGAGTTCATAGTCGAACTGTTTCCGCCCACGATACTTACATAATAGGACTCGAAGTCTCTGCTCTGTTTCATGCATGCAGTAAAGGAGAGCACGCACACAAGGACTGTAATAATACTCTTTTTCATAACTCCTGCATTTTAAAAACGAAGTCCCATACCTATACGGCCGCCGATAAAGACAGAACCGGCACAGGCCTCGGCTATTCCATAGAAGGACGATTTACCCCATTCAAAGCCAACGGGGACAATGTCGAATTCGGGGACCACTTTTGTCCCGTCAGGATGGCCAAAAACAAGGCCGACGCCCACTGCGACCTTCGCATAAGGACGGAAATGCGGCGTGACTGGAGGCATAAACTTTACCTGGGGAAGCAGTGACACGCTGGAGGAAACGAACTCCATCCTGTAGGCGTCCACGCGCCTGATCTGTGTCACTTCCATTTCAGAGTAGTTTACCTGGGCACCCACGTGGAGGCAGCCCAGGAGAGCGAAATTGTAATCTAAAGTGGCTCCGGGACCGGATTCATAACGCTCCTTGGTGCTGAAAAGATTGGCCAGCTCCAGGCTGCTTGAGCCTTCGATATCTCCTGTTTTAAGATACTCTGTGGGCCCGCCGGAGAGGTACAAGGCTATGCTATGCCTTCCCTGGGCAAAGCCAAGGCAGCTAAGCGATAACAGAGCCAGGCTTAATACCAGCTTTTTCATTTTCTGACAGTTTTAATGTCTGTAATACCTATCCTGGCAAGTTCGTCCTCGAAATCGGTGGACGCCCTTACCTGGAATTTCTTTGAATAGAACTGAATGCGGTAATGGCTTTCGGGGTCCGTAAGGAAGAGCGACAGCTCGGTGTTCCCCTTGTGCTGTTTCACGCATTTTACGAGAGCGGTGCGGAACTCCTGCGTGAGCATTGGAGTCTGCAGTTCGAGGACAATGCGCGAGAGCTTTTCTTCCGACACATTGCCCAGCAGGGTAACCTTCTGGAGTCGGAAAGTGTAGGGCGCCTTCTTGCCCTGGGCCTTCTCCTCGGGTTTCAGGAAGTACTTCTCCTCCACGCTGCCTTCCAGGAGCAGGGCCTGGCGCACGGTCATATAGGAGAGGAAATTCTCGTGGTCGCGGCCGAAGAGGGTTATCTCGTATGAGCCGCTGAAGTCTTCCAGAGTTGTGCGGGAGTAAGGTTTTCCGTTTTTGGATGTAAGGCTCTTTACATCCGTTACCAAGCCGGCGACGGTGATCTTGGCGCTCTTGCCTTCCTTTTCCAGCTCCTCTATGCGGGAGGGCAGGTCCGCCAGGCTGCAGTTGGTGAATTCGCGGAGCTCGAAGCGGTACTTGTCAAGCGGATGCGAGCTCAGGTACATTCCCACCAGGTCCTTCTCCTTCTGCAGGATTTCGAGGATATCGGCCGATGGCTCGCCCTCGGGGATGGCGGGACGCACGGGCTTCATTTCCTCGATGTCGCCGAAAAGGGATGAGGCCGAATTCACCGCGTCGTTGCGGTAAAGGTCGGCATAGCGGGAAAGCTCGTCCAGGAAGATGTCGCCGCTGCGGCCGGCGAGGAAGAAGACTCCGCGGGCAAGGCCGAAGCTGTCGAAGGCGCCGGCGTTCACCAGAGTTTCAAGGCCCTTGCGGTTCACCATTCCGCCCATACGCTCCGCAAAATCGTACACGTCCTTGAAGAGGCCGTTCTGCGCCCTTTCCTTGACGATGGCCTCCACCACATTGCCGCCGAAGCCCTTGATTCCGCCCAGGCCGAAGCGGATCTCTCCTTTCCTGTTAACGGTGAAATTGCCCTCGGACTCGTTCACATCGGGACTCAGGACCTTGATTCCGCCGCGGCGGCAGTCGTCCATAATCTCCATTATCTCGGCCATATTCGAGAGCTGGTTGGACAGGTTGGCCGCCTGGAATTCGGCCGGATAGTGGGCCTTGAGCCAGCCGGTCTGGTAGCTCACCCAGGCATAGCAGGTGGCGTGCGACTTGTTGAAGGCGTATTCGGCAAAGGCCCTCCAGTCCTGCCATATCTTGTCCAGGACCTCGGCCGGGTGGCCGTTTGCCATACCTCCTTTCTTGAAGTCTCCGTACAGGCCCTCCAGCACCGCCAGCTGCTTCTTTCCCATAGCCTTGCGGAGCTTATCGGCCTTACCGCGGGAGAAGCCCGCGAGCTTGCGCGAAAGCAGCATCACCTGCTCCTGGTACACGGTTACACCGTAGGTCTCGGCCAGGTATTCCTCCATTTCGGGGAGGTCGTAGGTAATGGGTTCCTCCCCCCTCTTCCGCTTTACGAAGTTGGGGATGTAATCCATAGGGCCGGGCCTGTAGAGGGCGTTCATTGCGATGAGGTCCTCGAAGCGCTCGGGATGCAGCCTCTGGAGCCACTCCTTCATTCCGGGAGATTCGAACTGGAATACGCTCTTGGTGTCGCCCCGGCTGTAAAGGGCATAGGTCTGAGGGTCGTCGATGGGGATGGCCTCGATGTCTATATCCACCCCGTGGCGCTCCTTTATGAGGCGCAGGCACTCCTTTATGATGGACAGGGTCTTCAGGCCCAGGAAGTCCATCTTGAGCATACCCACTTCCTCGATGTAGGAACCCTCGTACTGGGAAACCCAGACTGTCTGGCCGGTGGCTTTATCGGCCCCGGTGGTGATGGGGATATAGTCGGTGAGATTGCCCCGGCCGATGATCATTGCGCAGGCGTGGATGCCTGTCTGGCGTATGCTTCCTTCCAGGGCGCAGGCATATTTGATTACCTCACGGACCAGCTCGGAGCCGTTTTCGGCCTCGTTGCGGAACTCGGGGACGAACTTGAGGCAGTTCTTGAGGTTTACCTTGTAGCTCTTTTCCACCTTTTCGCCGTTCTCGTCGGTCTCCGTCTGGACGAAGGGGCGGTCCGGGATCATCTTGGTGAGGCGGTTGGACTCGTCGATGGACAGCCCGGAGATGCGCGCCACGTCCTTGATGGCGAGCTTTGCGGCCATAGTGCCGAAGGTTATCACGTGGGAAATATGGTCCACGCCGTACTTCTCCTGGACGTACTGGATAACCCTGTACCGGCCGTCGTCGTCAAAGTCCACGTCTATATCGGGCATCGAGATGCGCTCCGGATTGAGGAAACGCTCGAACAGCAGGTCGTAGCGGATGGGGTCCAGATTGGTGATCCCGAGGCAGTAGGCCACGGCGCTTCCCGCGGCGCTTCCCCTGCCGGGGCCCACGGAAATGCCGTTCCGCTTGGCCCAGTTGATAAAGTCCTGGACTATGAGGAAATAGTCCGGGAAGCCCATACGGGAAATGGTCTTGAGCTCGAAGTCCAGGCGCTCGGACTGGACCTCGTCCAGGGTGTCGCCGTAGCGCTTCCGGGCGCCCTCGTAGCAGAGGTGGCACAGGTAGGCCACGCTGTTGCAGAATTCGTCGCCGCGGTAGGTCCTGGTCTCGTTACCATCCTTGTCGGTGGAGGTTTCGTGGCTGCCTTCGGCGATTACGGGGGCGTAGAGTTCGCGGTAGGAGTCTATCTTTGCCATGAACTCCTCCGGGAGATCGAAGCGGGGCAGCACGTGGCCGCGGTCTATCTCGTAGCTCTCCACCTTCGCTGCCACCTCGAGGGTGTTTTCGATGGCCTCGGGATGGTCCGGGAACAGGGCGCGCATCTCCTCCTCCGACTTCAGGTACTCCTGCTGGGTATAGTGGAGACGGTCGGGGTCGTTGACATCGGCATTGGTGGTAAGGCAGATGAGGCGGTCGTGGGCGGGGCCGTCCTCCTTGCGGACGAAATGGGAGTCGTTGGTGGCTATCACCTTCACTCCGTATTTCTGGGCCAGGCGGAATATCTCCCCGGTGTAGTAGCACTGCTGCTCGTACAGCTCCAGGCTCTGTCCGGGGACCTCCGTCTTGTGTTTCATCACCTCCAGGTAGTAGTCTTCGCCGAACACCCGCTTGTGCCAGAGTATGGCCTTTTCCACCGCGGCGTCGTCGTGGGCCATTATGGCGCGCGGAACCTCGCCCGCCAGGCAGGCCGATGAACAGATGAGCCCCTCGTGGTACTTTTCGATTATCTCGTGGCTCACACGGGGACGGTAATACATACCGTTGATATGGGCCTCGGACACTATCTTCACCAGGTTTTTGTAGCCCTCGTAGTTCTTTGCCAGAAGGATAAGGTGGTAGTAGCCCTTCTCCTTGATACGGTGGTCACCCTTGGATACATATATCTCACAGCCGATGATGGGCTTCACCGAAGGGTGCTTCTTTGCAAACTTGAAGAATTCCTTTACGCCGAACAGGTTTCCGTGGTCGGTTATGGCGAGTGCCGGCATACCCAGTTCCTCGGCCCTGTTGAACAGATTTTCAATCGAGGCCTGGCCGTCCAGGATGGAGTACTGGGTATGGACGTGAAGATGTACGAAACTCATAGGATACAAAGATAATCAATTCCCTTTTCTTTTGCACATAAAAATTGCGGCTTGCCTCAAAAAAGAGACAAGCCGCTGTGCTTGAATTATTTGCAAACTTATTCCGCGTCTCTGATGCAGCGGAGGGATGGCGTTGTTTATATTTATGATGCCTATCACAAAATACATGGACCTATAAGCGAATTTCAGGGTTTGAAAGAACTCTACGAGAGTTCGATTGCGGGTTATCCGCCGTTTTAGAAGCCGTGCGCAAACCTAAGTGCTTGTAATCGTACCGTTTATGCAATATCGCCTACCCATTGCCGGGTAGGCGATATTCTGTAAACACATATTAACCGGCTCTTTAACTATTTCGCAAGGATCTTCTCGATACGGGAGAGGTCGCCGTCCACGGGGGCGGGCTTTACGCCGATAAGTTTGCACAGCATAGGATAGAGGTCGATGTTGCGGAAGGCCGATTTCTCGCCCTCGGTGCAGGGCGCCTCATAACCTACTTTGAAGTCGGGACCGACGGCGCGGAAGGCCACCATTACGTCGGTCTCAGTGCAATCAAAGCCGTGGGCGCCCCTGCCGCTGCTGGGCTTCTTGTAGAACTGCCAGCCCAGATCGGGCGAGACGATAAGGTCGCCAAGGCGGTTGGAGGTGCCGTAATTCAGATAGGCGGGAACCTCGCCGTGCTTCCACACGCTCAGGTGCTCCACTTTCTGGAGGCGGTTGTAAAGGCTGTCCACATATTCGGGCTTCACCCACAGGCTGGTGGGGATGGAGCTCACCACGTGGTCGCACCAGCCCTCGGGAATGACCTCGTCCCAGGCGATGAAACGCTCGGGGGAGATTTCAGTCATACCGTGGTCGCCGGCTATGATGAAATTGAGGTGCTCGCCTACCCCGGGAATGGCCTTGAGGCGGGTGTAGAGCACATTCATCAGGCTGTCCATCTCGTGCACCTTGGCTGCGGTTTCCGGAGCGTAGGGGCCAAAGTCGTGGCCGGTATGGTCTGGCTCGTCAAAATAGCCCATCAGCAGGCGGGGACGCTCATCCTCGGGAAGGCTCAGAAGGCGTACCATTTCGTCTATGCGTTCCTCGAAGGTCCAGTGCGGATCCTCATTCCAGTTGCGGTAGTAAGTGGGGAAGGTGCCGCAGATGGGAATGTCGGAACCTACCCAGTAGACGCTGGCTGCCCTCACTCCCTGACGCTGTGCTGTTACCCAGACCGGCTCTCCAAGATAGTAGTGAGGATCGAAGCGGCATTCCGAATCGCCCATGCTGTATTCGTACTGCGTTTCAGGATCCCAGAAAGAGTTGTTCACCAGGCCGTTGTGGTCGGGCACCAGGCCGGTGGCCATAGTGTAGTGGTTGGGGAAGGTGGAAGAGGGGTAGGACGGGGCCATACGGGCCTTCACACCCACCGTAGCCAGGGAATCGAAGAAGGGCATGTCGTACATATCGGCATAATCCCAGCGGCTTCCGTCAAGGGAGATGATTACGGTGTAATTCTGCACGGGACGGGAGCAGGCACCCAGGAGGGCCACCAGGGCCAGAATGAGGAACTTTTTCATA
>JAGCYC010000046.1 GCA_017961015.1 Bacteroidales bacterium
ATTGATGATTACCAACTATTTGCACGAAATCGCCTACCTAATGTCAGGCAGGCGATATTGCGTAAACGCCACATTAACAAGCCCTTAAGCTTGCGGGGACCAGCAAACTGGCGGGACTGGTTGAGCGGCAGTAGCCGGCGAATCCTGCGCGGGGGCTTGCCAGTCCGATGAAAATTGGTTTTTCGGAGCAACTGCACCGAAAAATAATTTTCAGCGGCGGGTGGGTGATGGATTCGCCGAACAAAGCGGCAGGAGATGCCCGGTCAAGCCGGGCATGACGGAAGCGGCGGGTGGGTGATGGATTCGCCGGCCCTTCGACAGGCTCAGGGGCCGGAGATTCCCGATCAGGTCGGGAATGACGGAGGGACCGGAGCCGAACTATTCTGCAGTTACGCCGAAGTGGTATTCGCAGATGTGGGTGTACTCCTCGCCAGGGTGAAGCAGGACAGGGGTGAAGCCGGGCTGGTTCACGGAGTCGGGGTACTTCTGGGTTTCGAGCGCCAGGGAGCTGCGGAAGGCAAGCGTGCGGCCGTTGGCACCCTTCTCGGTACCGGCGAAGAAGTTACCGCTGTAGAACTGCATTCCGGGCTGGTCGGTCCAGACCTCGACGTAGCGGCCCGAAACGGGATCAGACACCCTGCAAGCCTCGAAAAGTCCATCCCTCGGGCAGGCCTTGCCGGAACGGCATACCTTCGAACCAGCCTCGGGACACACGGCCTCGCAAGACCCGCAAGCCTTGCCGGAACGGCATACCTTCGAACCAGCCTCGGGGCACACGGCCTCGCAAGACCCGCAGGCCTTGCCGGAACGGCAGGCCTTCGAACCAGCCTCGGGGCACACGGCCTCGCAAGACCCGCAGGCCTTGCCGGAACGGCATACCTTCGAACCAGCCTCGGGGCACACGGCCTCGCAAGACCCGCAAGCCTTGCCGGAACGGCATACCTTCGAACCAGCCTCGGGGCACACGGCCTCGCAAGATCCGCAAGCCTCCGGAACATCCAGGCACCAGTTGTGGTCGTAGCCGCGGGCGTTGTGCAACTGGAGATTGTCCTCCCCGATACGCTCGCCTATCCTGTGCGGCTGGCGGAAGTCGAAGGGCGTACCCTCCACCGGAGCGATTTCCCCGGTGGGGATGCTGAGCGAATCGATGGGAATATAGGCCGATGCATTGATCTGCATAATATAGTCCTCCACCGAACCCGTACCTTCGCCGCGCAGGCAGAAGAAGGAGTGGTGCGAAAGGTTCACCGGAGTGGTCTGGTCGGTAACGGCCGAGTAGCTCACGCGGAAGACATTTTCGGAAGTGAGCGTATAGGTCATATCTATGTCCAGGTTGCCCGGATAGCCTTCATCCATATCAGGGCGCTGGTAGTGGAAGACTATCGCGCTGTCGCAGACGCTCACCACTTCCCAGACCACATTGTCAAGGCCCTGATAACCGCCGTGCAGCGTATTCACCTCATTGTCATTGGCCGGAGTGTCGTAGTGCACACCGTCGATGTCGAAGCCCGCACCGCCGATACGGTTTGCCACAGGCCCTACGCAGGCCCCGAAGAAGCGCTCTCCTGGAGGAGTGATGTACTCCTGCAAAGTCCTGTGTCCCACCACGATCGAGCAGTATCGGCCCGAACGGTCGGGAGTGTAAAGCGAGACTACGCGGGCACCGAAGTTGGTGACCTGCAGGCTGATATCGCCGGCGCGCAGAGTATAGAGCGACACCGGAGCGCCGTCTATGCTGGCGTCGAAATCTTTGGGATTCATAAAACGGACACCCTTGCAGGCGCAGGCCAGAGCCACCAGGACAAGCAGGGAAAAGATGCGGTTTTTCATATAAAAAATGCAGTTATTACCACAAATATACGCAAAATTACATTTATCTTTGTCTTATGAAAAGTATTTATTTCGCAGGCGGCTGCTTCTGGGGCGTACAGCACTTTTTTTCGCTTGTTCAGGGCGTATCCAAGGCGGTGTGCGGCTATGCAAACGGCAATACAGGCAGGCCCAGCTACGAGCAGGTGTACACCGACACCACCGGCTTTGCCGAAACCGTAAAAGTGACCTATCGGCCTGAACAGATATCCCTGGAGGAGCTATGCAGCCTGTTTTTCAGCATAATCGACCCTTTGAGCGTAAACCGTCAGGGGCACGACGAAGGCACCCGTTACCGCACGGGAATCTTCTGGGCCGATGAAGCCGATGCCCCCGTCGTCCGGAAAGCCTGCGCGCAGCTGAGCGAAAAGCTGGGCCAGCCCCTCGCCGTGGAGCAGGAGCCCCTCAGGAACTTCTATGAGGCCGAGGAGCGCCACCAGGACTATCTGGACAAGAACCCCGAGGGCTACTGCCACCTTTCACTGAAGACCTTCCGATACCTTAAAATATGGCAGCACATCCGCCTTTTCCTAGCCGATGAACCCGACACCATAGCCCGTATGGCCAACTGCAGCGCCATCCTCGCCCAAATGATGCCCCAGTTCCTCTGGACGGGCTTCTACAGAGTCGCGGGACAGCAGCTGGTGCTGGGCCCCTTCGCCGGGCCCGAAGCCTGTATGAGGATAGGCTACGGAAAAGGTGTTTGCGGCAGCGCCTGGAAACAGGGCCGCACCATAATAGTCCCCGACGTGGAGCAGTTCCCCGGGCATATCGCCTGCAGCAGCCGCTCCCGTTCGGAGATAGTTGTCCCCGTCAGAAAGGCCGATGGAAGTATAAGCGGCGTGCTGGACATAGACAGCGAAAGCCTGGACGCCTTTGACTCCACCGACGCCCTTTGGCTGGAAAAGATAGCCGCGCTGATGGAAATTTGTTAAATTTGCAATCCTAACACGAAAGGAATGAAAAGATATACCCTGCTTATTGCCGCCGCACTCGTATGCACCAGTCTTGCGGCCGGAGAAAACGCCCGTTGGATACGCCAGAACGCCATCTCGCCCGATGGCAGCTGCGTAGCATTCAGCTATAAAGGAGACATTTATACCGTCGGTGTCAAGGGAGGCGAAGCCAGACAGCTTACCTCCAACCGCGCCTACGAAAGCGAACCCGTCTGGACTGCCGATGGCAAAAGCATCGTATTCTCCTCAAACCGCGAAGGCAGCAACGACCTTTACATCACCGACAGGGAAGGAGGTATGCCCAGGCGCCTCACCACCCTGCCCGGAAAAGAGACGCCCCTCACCGTAACCCCCGACGGAACGGTATACTTCCTCTGCTCCGGCCTTAGCTGGCAGAGCCCCGGCTACCAGGGCTTCCCGGGAGGGCAGCAGCTTTTCCGCACCAACCTGGAAGGCGCGGCGCCCGTGCTCGTGACCTCGCTTCCCATAAGGGCGATGTCGGTGAACTCCAAAGGCGAAATCCTCTACGAAGACTACAAGGGCTATGAGGACGCCCTCCGTAAGCATCATACCTCTTCCGTAACCCGCGACATATGGCTGTACAGGCCTGCCAAGGCCGGTGTCATAGACGCCAGCGGCAGCTTTACGAAACTGAGCGCCTACAAGGGCGAGGACCGCAACCCCGTCTTCGGCCCCGACGGCGACAGCTTCTACTACCTGAGCGAGCAGGACGGCAAGACATCCAACCTCTACAGGAGTTCGATATCGGCCCCCGAAAAGAGCGAGCAGCTTAGCTTCTTTGACAAGAATCCCGTGCGTTTCCTCTCCGTCGCATCCGACGGCAGCTACGCCTATTCCTATAACGGCGACCTTTATGTAAACGGCAACAAACTGGATATCACCGTGTTCCGCGACGAGGACGAGAAGGAGATCAACCCCCTGAGCATCAAATCGGCATCGGCCATCGCGATTTCACCCGAAGGCAAGGAGATAGCTATGGTGATAAGGGGCGATGTCTTCGTCACCTCCACCGAGTTCGCCACCACCCGCCGCATCACCAACACTCCCGAGCAGGAAAGGGGCGTATGCTTCTCCAAAGACGGAAGGGAGCTTTACTATGCGGCCGAAAGGAACGGCTGCTGGAGCATCTACAAGAGCTCGCTCAAACGGAAGGAAGACAGCCGCTTCACCTATGCGGCCGAATTTGAGGAGGAAAGGGTGAGTCCGGAAGGAGAGACCTCTTTCCAGATGGTCGTGTCGCCCGACGGAAAGTCGCTGGCCTACCTGCGCGACCGCACCGAACTGGTAGTGATGAGCACCAAGGGCGGCAAGCCCCGCTCCCTCCACAAAGGGGTGAACTACTCCTATTCCGACGGCGACCAGCACTTTGCCTGGAGCCCCGACAGCCGCTACATCCTTTGCAACTGGCAGGCCGACGGAGGCTGGAACAACGAGGACATAGCAATGATAGAGGTGGAGAGCGGCAAGATTACCAATCTCACCGAGAGCGGCTATTCCGACGGCAGTTTCCGCTGGGCTATGGGCGGCAAGGCAATGACCTGGGAGTCGGACAAGAACGGCTACCGCAGCCACGGCAGCTGGGGGGCCGAGGGAGACCTCTACGCAATGTTCTTTGACGGAAAGGCCTTCACCGAGTTCGGCCGGAGCAAGGAACAGAAGGAGATAGACAAGATCCTGATGGGAGAAAAAGCCGCCGAGAAGGCCGAAAAGAAGGCCGAGAAGGACAGCACCGCCAAGAAGGTGGAGAAGCTGGATCCCCAGCTGGAAGGCCGCGAGGACAGGATAGTGCGCCTCACCAGGCATTCCGGACGCATCGGCGACCATTTCCTTAGCCCCGACGGTTCCAAGCTGTACTACACCCAACTTCTGGAAAAGACCAGCGACCTGTGCTGCAAGGATATGGAAAAAGGCGACATAAGCGTGCTCCAGCGCAACGTGCACGGCAGTTTTGTCCCCTCCCCCGACGGCAAGGCCCTGTTCATCTTCCGCGGAGGCAACCTGATCAAGCTGGAGATCCCCTCCAACAAGATCCAGAATGTCAGCTTCACCGGAGAGTACGAATTCAAACCCTCGGCCGAGCGCCGCTACATCTTCGAGCACTGCTGGAAGCAGGTCAAGGAAAAATTCTATGTGGAAGACCTCCACGGGGTTGACTGGCAGTATTATCACGACAACTACGCCGCCTTCCTTCCTTACATAAACAATTACTTCGACTTCAAGGACCTGCTGTCGGAGATGCTCGGAGAGCTTAACGCCTCGCACACCGGCGCACGCTTCCATCCTATGGGTGGCCGCTCGCTGGGCTATCTGGGCGCCATTTACGACAGCGAATACAAGGGCGACGGCCTGAAGATAGCCGAAGTCCTTCCCGGCGGAGTGCTCTCCAACACCGATCCCGAGATAGCCGCCGGCGACATCATCGTCTCCATCGAAGGCAAGCAGCTCAAGGCAGGCAGCAATATGCTGGAGCCCCTCTACGACAGGGCCGATAAGAAGACCATCGTATGCATACGCCGCGGAGGGAAGGAAAAGACCTACATCCTCACCCCCGTAAGCAGCGAAACCCCTCAGCTTTACCGCCGCTGGGTACGCCAGAGGGAGGAAATGGTGAACAAGCTCTCGGGCGGCCGCGTGGGCTACGTACACGTACAGGGAATGAACAGCCCCAGCTTCAGGGAGCTGTACTCCAAGGCCCTGGGCAAATACCGCAACTGCGACGCCCTCATCGTGGACACCCGTCACAACGGCGGCGGCTGGCTGCACGACGACCTGGTGACCTTCCTGGGCGGCAAGGAGTACTGCCTCTTCACCCCCAGGGGCCAGTACATCGGCCACGAGCCCTTCAGCAAGTGGACCAAACCTTCCTGCGTGCTGATCGGCGAAGACAATTACTCAGACGCGGCCGGCTTCCCCTATGCCTACCGCAGCCTTGGAATCGGCAAGCTGATAGGCGCACCCGTTCCCGGCACTATGACCGCCGTATGGTGGGAGAGGCAGATCAACCCGCTGGTGGTCTTCGGCATACCGCAGGTCGGAAATTATGGCCTCAAGGACGGCCGATACATAGAGAACTTCCAGATAGAACCCGACATCACCGTATACAACGACCCTGCATCCGTCCTCTCGGGCCGGGATTTGCAGCTGGAGGCCGCCGTACGTGAAATGCTCGGGCAAAGCGATAAGAAATGAACCTTGTAATCATCCCCACCTACAACGAGAAGGAGAATATACGCGAAATCATAGCCGCGGTGTTCTCCCTCAGGGAGCCCTTCCACGTGCTGATAGTGGACGACGGTTCCCCGGACGGTACCGCCGCCATTGTTAAAGAGCTTCAGCAGGAGCACAGGGACAGCCTGCACCTTATCGAGCGCAGCGGAAAACTGGGCCTCGGAACCGCCTACCTGAACGGTTTTGCCTGGGCCCTGGAGCACGGCTACGACTATGTGTGCGAAATGGATGCCGACTTCTCCCACAATCCCGAGGACCTTCCGCGTCTGGTAGGGGCCTGCCGGGAAGGCGGTGCCGGACTTGCCGTGGGCTCCCGCTACTGCAACGGCGTGAGCGTGGTGGACTGGCCAATGAGCCGGATTATGATGAGCTATTTTGCATCGGCCTATGTGAGGCTGGTGCTGGGGATGCGGGTTTTCGATACCACGGCCGGCTTCGTATGCTACTCCCGCAAGGTGCTGGAAACCATAGACCTGGATAATGTGAGGATGAAGGGCTACGGCTTCCAGATAGAGATGAAATACACGGCCTGGAAGCTGGGTTTCAAGCTCCAGGAAGTTCCAATAGTGTTCGTGAACCGCGCCAAGGGCACGTCAAAGATGAGCGGAGGCATTTTCAGCGAAGCCTTCTGGGGAGTCCCCGCGCTCCGCTGCCGCAAGATCAGGCCTCGCCCTTCCCGCGAAGCTGAGTAAGCACAATTCCGCCGCAGGCAACCGCAAGGCCTATCCACTGGAGAGGCCGCAGCTGCTCGTCACCCAGGATAAAGCCCCAGAGGGCGGTGGCTATAGGAATCATAGCCAGGAAGATGCAGGCCCGGGTGAGCCCAAGCTTCTGTATGGCCTTGGCCCAGAGAGAGAAGGCCACCGCCGAGCAAAGCACCGCCAGGGCCATCATCGGCTTGAAGAAATCGATTGAAAGATATACCGAGCCGTCGAAATTCTCCATACCCCTTGTAAGGAACATAGGGATGAAGTACACCGTCCCGATCAGGAACTGGTACATCACTATAACGGTAGGGGCATAGCTGTCGGCAAGACGCTTGGTGCAGGCGCTGTGGCCTACCTCGGCTATGACGGCTATCAGGAGCACCGCCAGGCCGAACCAGAAAAGACGCCCCACGCTGCCGTGGGTGCCGGTTACCAGGGCAAGGCCTCCCAGGCAGACGGCGATTCCCGCCCAGTTGTGCCAGCTGCTCTCCTCGGAAAAGAAAATACGGCCGGCGATGATGGCAAAGATGGGGGTTGTGGCTATGACCAGCGCGCTGATGGTGGGCGAACCGGTGAACTGTATGCCGTAGGTCTCGCAGAAGAAGTAGATAAAGGGCTCGAAGAGGGCCAGCAGCAGGAACATCACCGTGTCTTCCTTGCGGATGCGCATACTGCAGCCCATAATAAGGTTCACCACGAAAAGGATGATACCGGCCACCAGGATACGGATGGGCACGAAGTACTCAACGGGTATGCCCAGTGCAAGGATCCTGTCGCACCAGATATATGAAAGGCCCCAGAGGGCTATGGAACCCAGGGCTATGGCATATACGCCCAGCGTTGTCTTTTTCATTTTCCCAAAAGTTTAAGGCCGATGCGGCGGCGCTCGGTATCGACGGAAACCACCTGCACCCTTACAGCCTGGTGCAGTTTAAGGACCTGGGAAGGCACCGCCATACCCTTGACGCCCATATTGGAAGCGTGGATGAGGCCGTTTTCGTGCAGGCCGATATCCACGAAGGCCCCGAAGGCCGTAAGGTTGGTCACCAGGCCGGGCAGCTCCATACCGGGATGCAGGTCCTCGATGTCGCGGATGTCGTCGGCAAAGGAGAAACTGTGCGCCTGCTCGCGAGGGTCGCGCCCCGGCTTGGGCAGTTCCTTGAGTATGTCCTTCACGGTGGGGAGTCCGGTATCCCCGCTAACGTAGTCCTGGGGGCTTAGCCTGGAGCAAAGCTCCCCGTTACCTACCAGCTGCTCCACGCTTACGCCAAGGTCGGAGGCCATCCTGCGCACTATGGGATAGGACTCGGGATGTACCGCCGAATTGTCCAGGGGGTTGGCGGCACCCGGGATGCGGAGGAAGCCTGCGCACTGCTGGAAGGCCTTTGCACCCAGCCTGGGCACGTTTTTGAGTTCTTCGCGGCTGCGGAAGGCCCCGTTGGCGCTGCGGTAATCGGCAATGGCGCGGGAAAGGGCCGGGCCGATTCCGGAAACGTACTGAAGCAGATAGGGGCTGGCCGTATTGAGGTTCACGCCCACGTTGTTCACGCAGCGTTCCACCACATTGTCCAGTTCCTCCTTGAGCAGGCCCTGGTCCACATCGTGCTGATACTGTCCGACGCCCAGGGACTTGGGGTCTATCTTCACCAGTTCCGAAAGGGGATCCATCAGACGACGGCCGATGGAAACCGCTCCGCGCACCGTCACGTCATATTCGGGAAACTCTTCCCTGCCGGCGTCGGAGGCCGAATATACCGAAGCGCCGTCCTCGCTCACGCTGAAGATGCGGACGCTCTCGGGAAGGCCCACGCGGCGCACGAAATCGGCCGTTTCGCGGCCTGCGGTGCCGGAACCTATGGCTATTACCTCTATCTTGTATATTTCCACCAGCGAGGCTATGGTCTCGATGGCCTGGATTTTCTTGGATACCGGGGGATGCGGGAATATCACCTCGTGGTGCAGGAGGGAGCCCTGGCTGTCCAGGCACACTACCTTGCAGCCGGTGCGGAAGCCCGGGTCTATGGCCATAGTGCGCTTCCCCCCTACCGGCGGCTCCATAAGCAGCTGGGTAAGATTCTCCCCGAAGATATGGATGGACTGGATATCGGCCTTGAGCTTGGCTTCCCTTATGACTTCGCCGCTGATGGAAGGGTCCAGGAGGCGTTTTACGGAGTCGTCCACGGCCTCCCTTATCTGCAGGCCCTGCTCCCGGAGGGGATAGCCGTGCTCCTGGCAGTAGTCGTAGTACAGCTTGTTCCCGGTCTTTTCCGGATCGGCATCTATGCAGACGCGGAGTATCCCTTCTTCGCGGGCCCTGAGGATGGCCAGCAGCTGGTGCGGCGCCACCTTGGAAAGGGGCTGGCTGAAACGGAAGTAGGAACGGTATTTGGCGGCGTCGGGATGGCTTTCCCCGGCCTTGGTAAGTACGGCCTGGATATAGCGGGCGCGGTACATTCCCCTCATAGTCTCGCGCACGGTGGCGTTTTCTGCTATTCTTTCGGCAAGGATGTCGCGGGCACCCTGGAGGGCGGCCTCCACGTCGGGGACATCGGCCTTAACGAAGGCCTGGGCCGCTTTCTCGGGATTGGGGCATTTGCCGCTCCAGAGGGCATCGGCAAGGGGTTCGAGGCCTTTGGCGAGGGCTTCGGTTGCACGGGTTTTCCGTTTGGGACGGAAGGGCAGATAGAGGTCCTCCACCTCGGACGAGCTCACCGACTTCTCTATCCTGGAACGGAGCTCCGGGCTAAGCTTGCCCTGCTCGTCTATGGTTGCAAGTATGGTTTCCTTGCGTTTCTCAAGCTGGGTGAAGACATCGGCCCAATGCTTTACCTCGGAGACCTCCACGTCGCTGAGGCCTCCGGTGCGCTCCTTGCGGTATCGGCTTATGAAAGGGACGGTGCTGCCGTCTTCAAGCAGCTGGATGCAATTGTCCACCTGCCAGGGCTGAAGCCCCAGCTCCTTGGCTATATGCTTGATATACAGTTCTTTCATTTGCTTAATCCTGAGAAACGTCTTTAAGGGAATCGCGGTAGGACGAGAAAATCTTGGACTTGGAAAGGAAGCCCAGATACTCCTTCTGCTCCCCTATCACCGGAAGGTTCCACGCCCCGCTCTTCTCGAACTTGCGCATCACCGAATCCATAGGCTCGTCCTGGAGCACGAATTCCGGAGCGCTGTGCATATAGTTGTAAACGTGCATCGTATCATATAGCTCCGGGTGGAACATATCGGTACGGATGTCGGAAAGGCTCACATAGCCCTGGAAGCGGCCGCGGGCGTCCAGCACGGGGAAGATATTCCTTTCGGAAGCCTCCACGGCGTCCACAAGGGCACCCAGGCTGGCGTCTACGCGCACGGGGACGAAGTCGGTCTCGACGAGGTCCCGCGTACGCAGGAGCGTGAGCACCGCCTGGTCGGAATCGTGGGTTAGAAGTTCTCCGGAAGCAGCAATACGCTTAGTATAAATGGAATACTTCTCGAAAATACGCGTCACGCCATAGGCCACGGCCGATGTGAGGATGAGCGGAACCAGGAGGGAGTAACCGCCGCTTAGCTCTGCAATGAGGAAGATGGCGGTAAGGGGCGCCTGCATTACGCCTGCCATAAGACCGGCCATTCCCACCAGCACGAAGGACGCAGCCGGAAGTTTCCCGGGCAGCAGGAGGTTGATGAAGGCCGACAGGACAAAGCCCGTGAAAGCACCCACGATAAGCGTAGGGCCGAAGGTTCCTCCCACCCCGCCGCCGGCGTTGGTAAAGCTCATCGAGAACACCTTCAGGAGCAGGACCAGCAGGAAGAAGAGGATCACTCCCCAGCCGCTTGACTGAAGGAAGGACAGCGGGCCCGTCACAGAGGCCGATTCGCCGCCCAGCAGCGGCATAAGGGACGAATAGCCCTCGCCGTGAAGCGGAGGGAAAAGGTATATGAGAACGCCCAGGCACAGGGCCGATATCCCCCAGCGCAGCCAGGGCGAGCGCAAGCGGGCCATACGGTCCTCCATAGCCAGGGTGGTACGGATGAAGTAGCAGGAAAAGAGGCCGCAGACCACACCCAGAAGCAGATAATAGGGCAGATGCCTCATCCCGAAGGGCTGGATGGCCGCAGGGAAGAGGGTGGCATTCCCAAGCAGGAGGTAGCTTACCAGGGTGGCCGAAAGCGAACTTATCAGAAGGGGCAGGAGCCCCGACATCGAAATATTGAAAAGCAGTATCTCCAGGGTGAAGAGCACGCCTGCGAGCGGAGCGTTGAATATGCCCGCCACGGCGCCGGCCGCACCGCAGCCAAGAAGCAGGGTCATCCCGCGGTAGGACATACCGCAGTATCGGCCCAGATTGGAGCCTATGGCTGCGCCGGTATAGACTATGGGGGCCTCGGCTCCCACTGAACCGCCGAAGCCTATGGTGAGGGCGCTTGTAAGGAGCGACGACCACAGATTGTGGCGCTTTATCTTGGATTCGTTCTTGGAAACCGACTGGAGCACTTTGGTGACTCCGTGGCTTATGTTGTCCTTTACTATGTATTTTACTATGAGGGCGCTCAGCAGCATACCTATGCCCGGGAACACCAGGTATGGCCAGCGGTAACCGCCCGCAAGCATTCCCAGAAGATGCTGGATGCCGTGTATGGCCTCTTTCAGGGCCACGGCCGCAAGACCGCAGGCAAGGCCTGTCACAAGCGAGAGGATAAGCAGCGCAGTCCTTTCCGGAAGACTACGCAAAAGGGCCCGGAAAGGGCCCCATATCCATTGTATGCTCTTGTGGCCTGCCATTGAAGACTATTCGTCGTCGTTCCCGGACGAGTACTGGGCGATATTGTCGTCGGGAAGGGTTTCACCGGAAGCGTCGGAAGCATCGGCGCTGCCACCGGCCACGGCCTCGTTCTCTGCATCTTCTTCCCCTTCCAGCCAGCGGGCTACGTCTTCCAGGTCGTCGGTTTTGACGTTTATCTTTACGAGGTAGATTGCATCGGAAGTTTCCACAGTCACAGCATAGAAGCTGGTCCCGTCCGGCTTGGGATATTTGACCAGATCCTGAAGGTAGTCGTTGAAGCCTTTGGGGTATTTTTCCGCAAAGGCAGCTGCCAAATCGGGATGGGAACTGAGCTTTTCGTAACTCACCACGTGTCTTTTCTTGGTATCGGCCATGATGGTCTATTTTTTAGGTTTCTTTCTCGTTGCAATATTAAGGCTTTGTTTTGAACTCTGCAAGCGCTTTTGACCTTTTTTGGAAGAATTTTTAAAGAAAAAGGATTTTTGCTCCTGCTTTTTGAGCGGATTGCGCTCCGTGAACACCTCCGACATATCCCGAGGGTCCAGTCCGGTATAGAACATAACCGAGGAAGTGGTCATCGGAGTGGGAGTGAAATCCTGCACCTGGTCCATCCAGATACCCTTGAGAGCGGGGTGCGAAGCCAGGCGCTGCATATCCTGCAAAGTGCATCCCGGATGGGAGGAAATAAAGTAAGGAACCAGCCCCACGTGTGTGCCCGCGTCACGGTTTATCTTGTCAAATTCCCTGCGCAGCCGCTCGAACAGGCGGAAGCTGGGCTTGGCCATCTTCTGCAGGACGTGGTCCTCGGTATGCTCCGGAGCCACTTTGAGACGTCCTGAGGTATGGTCCAGCACCAGGGTCTTCAGATAGGGGGCCGAGCTCCCGTCCACGAAGCCGTCCTCGGTGAGGAAAAGGTCGTAGCGGATGCCGCTGCCTATATAGGAATGCCGTATTCCGGGGGTTGCGTCGATGCGGCGGTACAGTTCCATAAGCCTGCTGTGGTCGCAGTCCAGGTTTGGACAGCGCCTGGGGAAAAGGCAGCTGCGGCGCTTGCACTTGTCGCAGAGTTCGGGATTCTTCCCGTGCATACCGTACATATTGGCCGTGGGTGCTCCCACATCGGATATATTTCCCGCAAAGTCGGGCAGCGAATTAAGCTGTTTCACTTCCTTGAGTATGGACTCTTCGCTGCGGGAAGATATGAATTTGCCCTGATGGGCGGCTATGGTGCAGAAATTACAGCCTCCGAAACAGCCCCGGTGGGTATTTACGGAGAACTTGATCATATCGTAGGCCGGGATGCGCTTGCCTTTGTAGCGGGGATGGGGCAGCTTGGTAAAGGGAAGGTCCCAGAAACTGTCCATCTCCTGGGTGGTGGCTGTCGGGAAGGGAGGGTTCACACGCACATAGCCATCGGCCACCGGCTCCAGGATGGTGTCGGGGTGGGCCATATTGGCGTGGGTCTCTATCCAGTGGAAGTTCTGGGCGAAGGCCCTCTTGTCCTTGAGGCAGGTCTCGTAGGAATTCAGCACCAGGATGCCCGAGGGGGAGGTGGTACCGGAACCCGTGGCCACCCTCGGCCGCGTAAGAGGGAGGGGCCCACAGAAACTTGGCGTCACGCCGGAAGCTTGCTCGCGGAGGGGCGACAAGGCGCTGTGGGAGGGGTCGCGAAGCGACGGTTCAGGTACCACCTCCCCCTCGGGCATCCTCACCCCTTCCGGCAGCTTCCCCTTGACGAAGAAGGCCAGTTGCGGGATCTGCATCATACGGTGGCGGGACCAGCCCTTCTCTATGCCCTTCGTGAGTTCCAGCATCGGCCTTTCACCCATACCGTAGCAGAGATAATCGGCCCCGGAGGAGACAAGGATGGAGGGCAGGAGGCAGTCTTTCCAATAGTCGTAATGGGTGAGGCGCCTGAGCGAGGCTTCTATGCCGCCGATCACCACCGGAACTTCCGGATACAGCTTCTTGAGAATCTGGGTATAGACGGTTACCGCGTAGTCGGGACGGGCACCGGCCTTGCCGTCGGGGGTATATGCGTCGTCGTGGCGGAGCCTTTTGGATGCAGTGTAATGATTCACCATCGAATCCATAGCGCCGGCGTTAACCCCGAAATATAGCCTCGGGGCCCCCAGCTTGCGGAAATCCCGGAGGTCGTCACGCCAGTTGGGCTGGGGTACGACGGCCACCCTGTAGCCCCATTTCTGGAGCCATCGGGCAATTACGGCAGTGCCGAAGGAGGGGTGGTCTATGAAGGCGTCGCCGCTGAAAAGGATAATGTCTATGGAATCCCAGCCCAGCGCCTGCACCTCCTTCACCGAGGTAGGTATCATATAGTCTTGCATCATCGGCAAAAATACACAATTTCCGGGAAAAAACACCTATCTTTGTGCCGATGGGAATATACCGAACTCTTTCCGAGGCCCAAAAGGCCGATATCGCCTCCCGCATCCTGCTGGAGGACAACCATATCATAGTATTCAACAAGCTTCCGGGGGAGATAGTCCAGGGCGACAAGACCGGCGACGAACCCCTCTCGGAGACGCTCAAGGCCTACATCGCCGGGCGTGACTCCAAGCCAGGGCAGGTGTTTATGGGGGTTCCCCACCGCCTGGACCGGCCTGTGGGCGGAGTCGTGCTCTTTGCCAAGACCTCCAAGGCCCTGGAGAGGCTGAACCGTATGCTCCGGGAAGGCGGGGTGCACAAGACCTACTGGGCCCTCACTGCCGGTGAACCGCCCAAGGCGGAGGATACCCTCACGGATTACCTGGTGAGGAACGAGGCCCAGAACAAGTCCTATGTATCGGCCGGAGGAAAGGAGGCGCGCCTGCACTACAGGCTTATCCAGCGCACGGAAAGGTATTTCCTGCTCGAAATCGAACTCTTTACCGGAAGGCATCATCAGATACGCTGCCAGCTCGCCCATATGGGCTGCCACATCAAAGGAGACCTCAAATACGGCGCCCGCCGCTCCAACCCCGACGGCAGCATCTCCCTTCTGGCCCGCCGCATACAGTTCATCCACCCCGTCTCGAAAGCCGAAGTGGATGTAACAGCCCCCGTTCCTTCTTCCTGGAAAGGGGTGCAAGGATAGCCGGGGACCAAGGTTTTATCTCAGTGGTTTACGGATGAAACGGGGCCGGTTGCGCTGGCACCAGTAAAAGGGTGCCTCGCCCATCACCGACTTGAAGTTCTGGAAGAAAGACGTGGGTGAGCAGAAACCCGAAAGGTGGGCAAGCTCCGCCACCCTCAGCTGGGGATTCGCCCGGAACAGATCCAAAGCGTACATTATCCGGTAATAGTTCAGGTACTGCCTGAAGTTCTTTCCGGAATAACGGTTTATTGCCTGGCTAAGATACATCTTATTTGTATTAAGGGCCAGGGCAAGGTCGTCCAGGGTGTAACTCTCCACCAGAAAGGGCCTTTGTTCCACCATATAAGTGCACGCCCTGTCATACAGCATCTGATCGATTGCCGTCTTTTCGGAAGGCGAAAGGCCCCGCCGGTACGACTTGTCCGGAGGGGGTGCAGGAGAGCGGCGCCGCCTGGGCCTGAACAGTATCAGGACGGCTAGGGCGGACAGAAAGAACGCTCCTGCGGCAGACAGTAGCAGCAGATTCATCGGGAACGGTTTCAAAGGGCCCCCGGAGTATCCTTATGTCAAAGATCTATTTCTTTATGGTTTCGAAGCCTTTCCCATAAACTCCGTTCACGGAGCTCACGGAGAGGAAGGCGTGAGGGTCTATCTGTTTGATACAGCGCAGGAGGAGGTTCAGATCGGCCTTTCTGGCCACTACGATGAGAACCTTGCTTTCCTGCTTGGTGTACCAGCCGTGGCCGTCCAGCACGGTGACGCCGCGGTGAAGGTCCTGGGTGATGACATCGGCAAGCTTTTCATATTCCTTGGAAAGGATGAACAGCTGGACGCTCTGGCGGGAACCGGAGATATACATATCCAGCACATAGCTGTTCACCGTCACCAGGATTAGGCCGTAGACCACGGTGGTGATCTTGTCGGCGAAGGGCATCAGGTGGGTGAGGGGCTTTCCGTCGGCATCCACGAGGGGAAGGCCGGTGGCGGGGTCCAGGTCCTGCACATAGGAGGGTATGAGCAGGGAGGAGACGATAATCACGAAGTCCAGCAGCAGGATCACCCTTCCGGGAGACACATTGTGGTACTTGGTGTAGATGAGGGCGATGATATCGGTACCGCCCGTGGAGCCGCCGTTGGAGATGCTCATCCCTATGCCCAGTCCGGCCATAAGGCCGCCCATCAGCACCGACATCAGTTTGCCGTTCTGGAGGGAAAGGGTATTGATGATCTCCGGAGGGATTACTCCGGGAAGGAAGCGCAGGCTCACGGAGGCCAGCACTATGGCATAGATAGTCTTTGCGCCGAAGCCCATACCCAGTATGATAAGGGACAGGACAATGAGGATGGCGTTTATTACAAAGTAGCTGTAACCCATCTGTACAGCGCCCTGGGTGGCGTACTGGATGATGGAGCTGATACCCGATACTCCTCCGCCCACAAGGTTGTTGGGGATGAGGAAGATGGACCAGCCCGTGGTGTACATCAGTATGCCCAAAGTGACCATAAGCCACTCCTTGATGTGGGTAAGAGCCGATTTCTTAATCAATGCCATTGTCTATTTCTTCTTTAATCCGGTTTTCATTTCATCGAAGCCTTCGCCGAAGACGCTGTTGGCGGGCACCACTATCACGAAGGCCTTGGGATCCTGGGATTTAACGGCCTCCACAAGGCTCTGGAGCTGGGTTTTGCGCACGATGACCAGCAGCACCTTGCGTTCCTCGCGGGTGTACCAGCCGATGCCGCTCAGGGCAGTTACTCCGCGGTCCAGCTCCTTGTTTATGAAGTCGGCCAGGCGGGCATACTGGTTGGAGAAGATCATCACCTGCACGGTGGATTTCTGTCCCATCAGGACGAAGTCCAGCACCACTGAGAACACGCCGGCGGTTATGTAGCCGTAGATTATGTCGTTGAAGAAGTGTCCGGGAAGCAGGAGCACCGAAGCGATGATAACCACATCGGTGGTAATGTAGAAGCGCCCGGGCGATATGGGCCAGAACTTGTTCACGATGAGCGCCAGGATATCCATACCCCCGGTGGAGCCGCCCCTGATCATTATTATTCCAAGGCCGATAGCCTCCAGCGCACCGCCGATAATGGGCACCAGCACCTTCTCGCTCACGTAGAGAGGTTTACCGGGAACGGCCAGGAGGAAGCTCATCGACTCGCTCCCCAGTACGCGGAACAGGATGGTGGAGAGGATGATGGCGTAGATGGTCTTGATGCCGAAGCTCCGCCCCAGGACTATCCTTGCAAGCACCAGTAGGACCACGTTGATTCCGAGGTACCACCAGTGCACCGGAATGCCGCTGGCAAGGTTCAGGATGGCCGATATACCCGTGACGCCTCCGGCCACCACATTGTTGGGCAGGAGGAAACTGCTCCAGGAAATGACGTAGAGCAGCGTTCCCAGCGATATCAGCAGATAATCCAGGATTATCGTTCCGAGCTTCCGCTTCATAACTTATTTCTTTAGGACTACGTTTACTATGCGCCCGCTAACCACGATTACCTTGGCGATCTGCATATCGCCCACATACTGAGGCGTTTTCTCGTGGGAGCGGACCATCTCCTCTACCTGTGCGGGGGTGGCGCTGGCGGGCGCGTCGATGAAGAAACGCGTCTTTCCGTTGAAGGAGACGGGGTACTTGACGCTGTCGTCGGCAGCAAGATCCTCCCTGTATTCGGGGAAGGAGGCATAAACCACGGAATCGCTGTGGCCCAGGTTGTGCCAAAGTTCCTCCGCGATATGCGGGGCGAAGGGGCTGAGCAGTATGGTCAGCGGTTCCAGGATGGCCCTCTTCGAGCAGCCCTGGAGGTCTCCGAGGGCTATCATAAAGGCCGATATGGTAGTGTTGTAGGAGAAGTTCTCGATATCCTCCTGCTCCTTGCCGATGAGCTTGTGCAGGGCCTTGAGCTCATCCCTGGTAGGTTCCTCGTCGGTGACAAGGAAGGAGTCGCGGTCCCAGAACATACGCCAGAACTTCTTGAGGAAGCGGTTCACGCCGTCGATTCCCTTGGTGTCCCAGGGCTTGGCCTGTTCGATGGGGCCCAGGAACATTTCGTACAGGCGGAGGGTATCGGCCCCGTAGGTATCGCAGATCATATCCGGATTCACTACGTTGTACATACTCTTGGACATCTTTTCGACAGCCCAGCCGCAGATGTACTCGCCGTTCTCCAGCACGAATTCGGCATCCTTGTACTCGGGCCTCCAGGCGCGGAAGGCATCGAGGTCCAGATGGTCGGCGTGGACTATGTTCACGTCCACGTGCACGGGGATGGTCTCGTACCGGTCCTTAAGGCCGGCGCTCACGAACTTGTTGGTGCCGGGGATCAGGTACACGAAGTTGGACCGGCCCTGGATCATACCCTGGTTGATGAGTTTGCAGAAGGGTTCGTCCTCGCAGACATAACCCAGGTCGTAGAGGAACTTGTTCCAGAAGCGGCTGTAGATGAGGTGGCCGGTGGCGTGCTCGGTTCCGCCTACGTAAAGGTCCACGTTGCGCCAGTAGGAATTGGCCTGGGGGCTCACCAGGGCCTCGCTGTTGTGCGGATCCATATAGCGCAGGTAGTAGGCGCTGGAACCTGCGAAGCCCGGCATCGTGCTGATTTCCAGCGGATAGCCGTCGTAGGTCCAGTCCTTGGCCCTGGCAAGGGGCGGCTGGCCGTCCTCGGTGGGCCTGTACTGGTCGATGGCAGGCAGGGTGAGGGGCAGGGCCTCCTCGGGCACGGGAGTGGCGATACCGTCCTTGTAGTAGATGGGGAAAGGTTCGCCCCAGTAACGCTGACGCGAGAAGATGGCGTCGCGTATGCGGTAGTTTATCTTGCGCTGGCCTATTCCGTGCGCCTCCACGTAGTCTATGGCGGCGGGGATGGCCTGCTTGACGCTGAGTCCGTTCAGGAAGCCGCTGTTGGTC
>JAGCYC010000047.1 GCA_017961015.1 Bacteroidales bacterium
AACTTCGCCCTTCCCTGGGTGGACGGCCTCGGTGTAGCCCCTGGAGCATACCTGACCGCACAGTTCGGCAAGGAACACCATGAGGTTACGGGTGACTCGGATCACACTGACATCGCCGTCAACATTCCCGTGCACGTAACCTATGGCCTGGAGCTCACCAACGACTTCAAGCTCATCGCCTTTGCCGGTCCTGCACTGCGCCTCGGCATTGTCCGCAACGATGTCTCCAAGAATGGCAACAACACCCACACCTACGACTACTTCGGCCAGAACGACAATGATGTCGTTTACAACCGCCTCAATGTCCTGGTTGACCTGGGTGTAGGTATCGAGGTTGCCAATGCCATCCAGGTGAAGGTGGGCGTAGACTTCGGCCTGCTTCCCCTTTACAAGTACCATGGCGAGCTTGCCGGTGCTACCAGCGACATCAAGGTTACCCGTCCTCTGGGAATCAAGGTTGGCGTAGGTTACGCATTCTAAGCCAAAGCTTGCAAAAATTCTTACCCGGGGTTTCGCGCCCCGGGTTTTTTGTGCTATCTTTGTGCTTTCTAAAAGCAATCACTATGGCAAGTCACATCCGGGACATCTCGCTCTGGGAAAGCGGAGAGCTTAAAATCCGCTGGGTCCGCGACCATATGCCCCTTCTGGGCGGTATTGAAAAACAATTCAGGCAGGCTCGTCCTTTCGAGGGTCTCAAGATAGCCCTCAGCGTGCACCTGGAGGCCAAGACGGCGCATCTTTGCGAGGTGCTTGCCGCCGGCGGAGCCACCATGTACATCACCGGCTCCAATCCCCTGAGCACCCAGGACGACATAGCCGCCGCCCTTGTCCACGAGGGCCTCAATGTGTTCGCCATCCACGGCGCCAGTCAGGAAGAGTATTTTGCCGATATCAGAAAAGTCCTGGAGATAGGCCCCGATATCATAATAGATGACGGAGCCGATCTCGTGACCACCATCCACAAGGAGTTTCCCTCCCTGGCCGCCAAGGTAATAGGCGGCTGTGAGGAAACCACTACCGGTATCCTCCGCCTCAAGGCAATGGCTGCCGCCGGACAGCTCCGTTTCCCGATGATGCTGGTAAATGATGCCGATTGCAAACACCTCTTCGACAACCGCTACGGCACCGGCCAGAGCGTATGGGACGGAATCAACCGTACCACCAACCTGATTGCGGCCGGGAAAGACGTGGTGGTGGCCGGCTACGGCTGGTGCGGAAAGGGCGTGGCACTTAGGGCCAAGGGCCTTGGCGCCCGGGTCATCGTGACCGAGGTGGATCCTGTGAAGGCTATGGAAGCGGTGATGGACGGCTTCAGGGTAATGCCTATGAGGGAGGCCGCGGCCATCGGCGATATTTTCATCACCGTCACCGGCTGCCGCGACGTGGTGGGCCCGGAGGATTTCCTCCTTATGAAGGACGGTGCCATCTGCTGCAACGCCGGGCACTTTGACGTGGAGGTCGCCGTCGCCCGCCTGGCCGATATGGCCGTCTCGCGCCGCCCCGCCAGGAACAATATCGAGGCTTTCACCCTGGAGAACGGCCGAACCATATACATCCTTGGCGAAGGCCGCCTGGTGAACCTCGCCGCCGGCGACGGACATCCGGCCGAAATTATGGATATGTCCTTTGCCATACAGGCGCTGAGCGCACGCTACCTTGCCTCCAACAGGGGCCGTGTGAAGGAACTCCTGAACAAGGTCCCCGCAGAGATTGACCGGGAGGTCGCAAATCTTAAACTGGAAGACTGGGGCGTGAGGATAGACAGCCTTACCCCCGAACAGTCCGAATATCTGTACGGAGCTTAAACTATGGCACTTATTCCCATTTACTGGTGGAACAAGGAAGTACGTAACTTCCAGGTCTCACAAAAACGATTCACAAAACAGCCCTGGGCGAACGGGGTGGTCCTGCTGGGCTGCGTGGTCATTGCTATGCTGCTTGCGAACCTTCCCTGGACCTCCCAGCTTTACCACGATTTCCTTCAGACCGATTTTACCTTCCACATAAAGAGCCCCAGCGGTATGGTGGACTGGGTCTTCCCCCGCGGGATGACGGTGGAGAAGTTCATCAACGACATCCTGATGGTGGTGTTCTTCTTTACCGTGGGTCTGGAAATCAAGAGAGAAGTGGTGTGCGGGGAACTGTCGTCCTTCCGCAAGGCCATACTTCCGGTAATCGCGGCCTTTGGCGGCGTGGCCGTTCCCGCGCTCATCTACACCATAGTGAACCGCGGGACGCTGGCGGCCTCGGGCTGGGGCATTCCCACGGCTACCGACATAGCCTTCGCGGTGGGTATACTGTCCATCCTGGGCGACAAGGTGCCGGTTTCGCTGAAGGTTTTCCTCACCGCCCTCGCCATTGCCGATGACCTCATAGCCATCCTGGTGGTTGCCATATTCTACGGCGGCAGCATCAATCTGCCCCTGCTTGGAGTGGCGCTCGTAATCATCCTCTTCGTGGCCCTGATGAAGTTCCTTGGAGAAAAGCGCATCGGCTTTTACATTGTCCCGGCCATCGCTGTGTGGTTCCTCTTCTACTACAGCGGCATCCACGCCACGATGACAGGCGTTGTGATAGCCCTGCTCATTCCGATGGAAGCCCGTTACAATAAGGCCAAGTTCCACCGCCGCTCCCGTATCCTTTACGAGGGCCTGCTGGAGGCCGAAAACCGTGACGACTCCGAGTTCCCCAACGGCCCCGAAAGGCATTTCCTGCGCCGCCTGAGCAGCCTTACCAAGAAGACCATTCCGCCCTCCTACCGCCTGGAGCACAAGCTCAACCCCATCGTGAACTTCGGCATTATGCCCGTCTTCGCCCTGGCGAATGCCGGCGTGCACATCAGCGATCCGTCCTATTTCAATGTGTTCCACCTGGATCCCACCCTTGGCGGCGCCGGTATGGGTATCTTCCTTGGCCTGCTTCTGGGCAAGCCCATCGGCATTACCCTCACTTCCTGGCTGGCTATCAAGTGCAAGCTTGGCGAAATGCCCTCCAAGGCCAGCTGGCCTATGCTTTTCGCCGTGGCCTGCCTGGGCGGAATAGGCTTTACGATGTCCATTTTCGTGGATACGCTGTCCTTTGCCGGGCCGGATATCCACCCCGCGATTACGGCGCATCTGCGCGACGCCGGCAAGGTTGCGGTGCTGCTTGGCTCGCTCTGCTCGGGCGTCTTTGGCTCGCTGCTGATTTCCTTTGTCGCCAAGCTGGGCCCGAAAAAGCAATAAAAAACATAAATCGTAATAAGAAACAGCACAAGTTTTCCACTTGTGTTGTTTTTTTATTCCGCTGCGGCTAGCTTTGGGGCTATGTTCAAGGAAATGCTGGATGTACTGATGCCCCGCGAGTGCCTGGTATGCGGCCGGCGGCTCGGTGCGCAGGAAAGTCAGCTGTGCATCTGGTGCGCCGCCGACCTCCCCTTCACCTACTACTGGGAAAGCCTCTGGAACCCTATGGCCGATGCCTTCAACGCCCTGCTGGAACAGCTTCGCCCAGAGGATATGAAACTGGCCTATGCTCCGGCAGCGGCCCTCCTTTTCTACCATCACGGCAATCCGTACAAGATGGTTCCCCGCGCCCTCAAATACGGGGGCAGGCAGGATGTAGGGCGGTATTTCGGGGCGCTGCTCGGCCGGCGGCTGCGCTCCTCCGTGGTATTCGCCGGGGTGGATGCGGTGGTGCCCGTTCCGCTCAGTGCCCTGCGGCATTGGCGGCGGGGCTACAACCAGGCTGCGGTCCTGGCCGGGGCCGTAGCGCGCGAGCTCGGCGCCAGGCTGTGCCCTCACGCCCTTGGCCGGCGCCGCTCCCGCAGCCAGACTTCGCTGAGCGCAAAAGAACGCCTGCGGAACGTCCGGGGCGTGTTTTACCTTCGCCGCGGCCTTCCGCCCGGCTGTCGCTATGTGCTTTTAGTGGATGATACTTTTACTACCGGTGCCACCCTGAGTGCCTGCTACTATGTGCTCCGGACGGCATTGGGACCAGAAGTGCGTATCGGAATCGCAACCCTCGCCGCCGTGCAGGCCTAGCCTTTACTCCGGCTATCTGGCCTGGGCGCAGGATCCGCCGGCAAGCAGGACGCTGGCCCAGACTTCGCAGCCTTCGCCGCGGCCCACGAAGCCGAGGCGTTCGGTGGTGGTAGCCTTTACGGATACGCGGGAAGGATCCACTCCCAGTATTGGGGCGATGGTTTCCCGCATTGCGTCGATATGTGGCGCGAGGCGCGGCCGCTGCAGGGCGATTGTGATATCGGCATTGCAGACGCGGAAGCCAAGGCCGCTGACGCGTTCCATTACACGCGAGAGCAGAATCTTGCTATCTATGCCTTTGTAGGCGGGATCATTGTCGGGGAAAAGATGGCCGATGTCGCCGAGGGCCAGCGCACCCAGCAGGGCGTCGCAGAGGGCGTGCAGGGCTACATCGCCGTCGGAGTGTGCTACAAAGCCGTTTTCGGAGGGT
>JAGCYC010000006.1 GCA_017961015.1 Bacteroidales bacterium
ACCCGCCGGTACGCAGTGAACGCATTTCAGGCCCAAAACGCGTATGGCGCGTACCCGCCGGTACGCAGTGAACGCATTTCAGGCCCAAAACGCGTATGGTGCGTACCGGCCCGAAGCTCCAATTCCCGGCGGCGGGTGAGTGATGGATTCGCGGTGGGGGGGGTATACAAAAAGCGCCTGCAGTTTAGTGCAAGCGCTTTTTGGGGGCTCCCCCTGTTGGACTTGAACCAACGACCCTCTGATTAACAGTCAGATGCTCTAACCAACTGAGCTAAGGAGGAATTTTATGCCGATTTCGCATCGGGATTGCAAAGGTACAACCTTTTTTCGATTCTCCAAATTTTTCCCGCAATTTTTTGAAGAATTTTTCACTATCTTTGTGGTTGGATTTCAGTAAGAGCCTTTTGCTATGGATATTGACCTGCTCGCCAAAATGGTGAAAGAACTTATCCTTGATGCCGATGCGGTAACGCTTCCCGGCGTCGGGAGCTTTGTGGCCGAACTGGTGCCGGCAAGTTTCTCGGACAAGGGCTACACCATCCATCCGCCTTACCGCAGGCTTTCCTTTACCCCAAGGGAAGGCAGCGATACCCTCCTGACGGATCTCTATGCCAGTTCCAACGACATTTCCCAGGATGACGCCTCTGCCATATTAGGCAATTACCTGGCCGAGATGAAGGAGGTTCTCAAGCAGCGCAAGTCCATCCTTTTCCCGGGGCTGGGGCGTCTTCGCGCCACCCGCGAGAATCATTTTTTCTTTGTGGCCGATGAAGACCTGGATATCTTCCCCGCCGGTTTCGGCCTGGAACCCGTGTCTCTGAAATCCCATTCGCAGGGAGGTGAGGAGGTGAAGAAGGCCGCTGCCGCCATCTCCGGAATACTGGAGCAGCCGGTCGCCCCCGAGGCAGCCGCGATGGACCTTTCGGAAGGGATCACCGAGGTCGCGCTGGAAACCGCCGGCATCAAGGCCGATGATTCCGCCGCCCCCGTAGAAGTCCCCGAAGATGTAATCGATGAGGCTCCGGCCCCTGAGTCGGTCCCCGAGGTCCCTGAGCCTGCCGAAGGGCTCTCTGAGGAGCCCGCCGTCGAAGAGCCCGTCGTCGAAGAGCCCGCCACCGAACCGGTCCCTGAGCCTGCCGACGGGCCCTCTGAAGAGCCCGTCGTCGAAGAACCCGTCGTCGAAGAACCGGCCCCCGAGGTCCCTGAGCCTGCCGAAGGGCCCTCTGAGGAACCCGCCGTCGAAGAACCCGTCGTTGAAGAGCCCGCCACCGAACCGACCTCCGAACCGGTCCCCGAGCCCGCAGAGCCGGCCCAAGCCCCCGCAGCCGCCGAATCCCCCCGCCGCAAGGGCGGCTTCGTGCGCGCGCTGCTCATATGCCTGATAATCATCACGTCTCTGGCAATTGTCGCGCTGGTGTTCCTGCGCGTGGCCGGAGCTGTGGCCCCCGACTGGCTGGACGGCTTCCTGTATTCGGCCGATGAACTTGAAATCTTACACGGACAGTCCTGAGATTAAACACGCTCAGTTAGCAGAGATGGATTTTAGAGTAAGAAAAGAAGACTATCGTTTTTACCAGGACCTCGAGGTCCCTTGTTATCAGAGTGACAACCGCACGGCACTCAAGCCGTCATCCTTTATGGATATGGCCCAGGAAATAGCCTACTGGGCCGCCCAGGACCTGGGCTTTGGATACGACACATTACATATTCACCATACCGCGTGGGTGCTATCGAGAATGCATCTGCACTTTGTGAAAATGCCCCTGTGGCGCGATGTGGTGAGGCTTTATACCTGGCACAAAGGCGCCAACGGCCTTTTCTACCTGAGAGATTTCGAGCTTAAGGATGCCGATGGGGAAGTCCTCGCAACGGCCACCAGCTCCTGGGTGGTTATTGACGAGCGTACCCGTCGTTTCGTGCGTCCGGAAGACATCGAAAGCTATCTGCGTCAGGACTATGAAGTGGCCGATGCAATAGCCGAGCCCGCCCCCAAGATCGTTTTCCCGAAAGACGGGGACCAGGTCCCGGCAGGGGAGCATACGGTGGCATTCTCCGACGTGGACCTGATAGGCCACACCAACAATGCCCGATATATGGACTGGGCTATGGACTGCCTTCCCTATGAATTGGTTTCGACGCGTCCGGTCCGTGATGCCTGGATAAACTTCAACCGGGAAACCACTCCCGGAACGTCAGTGCAACTTTTCCGTATGCAGACAGGACCTGACCAGTGGTTCGTGGAAGGCCGCGTGGACGGAAAATCCTGTTTTACGGTTCGTTTGGATTTTTAACTATGAAAGATTTGTTTTTCGGTGACGGAGTCGCCCATTCCATACTGCTGCTTGCCCTGGTCATAGGTACCGGCCTTTATCTGGGCCGCTTCAAGGTCAAGGGCATCTCGCTGGGATCTACCTGGATACTGTTTATGGGTATCCTGCTCGGACATCTGGGCTTCACGGTCCAGCCCGATATGCTTCATTTCATCAAGGAATTCGGCCTTATCCTCTTTGTCTTTTCCATCGGCCTGCAGGTAGGTCCGGGTTTCTTCCATTCCTTCAAGAGAGGGGGAGTGAAGATGAACCTTCTGGCCGCTATGAACGTCCTTCTGGCCGTGGCGATGGCCTGGGGCATATCGGCCCTAAGCGGGGAGAAACTAACCACGATGGTAGGCGTTATGTCCGGAGCTGTCACCAATACTCCCGGGCTTGGTGCCGCCCAGCAGACCCTTGTGGATGCTGCGGCCGCCGGAGTCGCGGTGGGCGAGGGAGAAGCGGCAGGGCTGGCATCGGCCTATGCTGTGGCCTATCCTATCGGCGTAGTGGGCGTAATCCTGGTTTTACTGCTGTTCAAGGCCATTTTCAATATAGACCATAATAAGGAGAAGGAAGAGCTGGAACAGGCCGATAAAAGCGAATCCACAGCCCGCCGTATGCACGTCAAGGTGGAGAATCCCGCCATCTTCGGACGGAAGCTCACCGATGTGGTCGCACAGTTCGGCGGCGATTTCGTGATTTCCCGGATAATGAAAGGCGACCAGATCATTTTCCCCGAGGTGGATACCGTCTTCGAGGAAGGTGACAAGATACTCATCGTAACTTCGCAGAGCGAGGTGGACCGCATACGCATACTCTTCGGCGAGGAAATCCCGATGCACGTGGAGGAGTGGCGGGAGAAGGACCATCACCTGGTTACCCGCCGCATCGTGGTCACCAAATCCTCGCTCACCGGCAAAAAGCTCAGGGACCTGCATTTCCGTGGCGCATACGGTGTATCCGTGACCCGCGTGGTGCGTGCCGGCGTGGAACTCGTGGCCAGTCCGGACCTCTATCTCCAGATGGGTGACGGACTCATCTGCGTGGGCCCCGAGGAGAATATCGACCACGTGGCACATAAGGTGGGCAATTCCAACGACGCCCTTAACAAACCCAACCTGGTGCCCATTTTCATCGGCATAGTGGTGGGCGTAATCTTCGGTTCCATCCCCATCCGTTTCCCCGGCATTCCCCAGGCAATCAAACTGGGTCTGGCAGGCGGCCCGCTCATCATAGCCATCCTGCTGGGCTACTTCGGCCCCAAATATAAGATCACAACCTACGTGACGGTGAGCGCCAACCTGATGATACGCGAGATAGGCATCTCACTCTTCCTTGCTGCAGTCGGCCTGGGCGCCGGCGGCGGCTTCTGGAGCGCCATCGTAAACGGCGGATACTGGTGGATACTCTACGGCGCGCTCATAACTATGGTCCCGATAAGCATAACCTTCATTGTGGCAAGGCTGGTGGCGAAGCTCAACTTCTTCCAGATCTGCGGCCTCATTACCGGTTCCTGCACCAATCCTCCGGTCCTGGCCTTCGCCCAGGGTATGTACGGAAGCGACTATGCCTCGGTCAACTATGCCACGGTCTACCCCCTGTCTATGTTCCTCAGGGTACTGGTCGCCCAACTCCTCGTCCTGATAGCACTGGCATGAGCGTAATAGATATAGTATACCCGGCGCAGGCCGCTCCGCTCTATCCGCATCCCTCAGTGGACCATCCGGGCCGCACGGATGCCGATTCAGCCGAGATGCTTCCCCTCATAAGGGAATCGGGCCTGGTTTACGGACAGGCTTCCCGGAATTATTGCCACAGCGGTTCCAAGGTCCTTCATCCGGTAGTCCATCTCCATATCCTGGACCGTTTGGGCTGCCTCTATCTCCAGAAAAGATCGGCAAATAAAGAACTCCTTCCGGGCAAGTGGGATACCGCCGTCGGAGGGCATCTGATGTACGGGGAACAGGTCCTCGAAGCCCTTTACCGCGAGGCCGATGAGGAGCTTTCGCTCAAGGCTTTCAATCCCCATTTCCTGGGTACGGACGTCTGGGAAACCGAAAGGGACAGGGAATTCGTTTTCCGCTTTGCCGCAATCGGCCATCCTGAGCTTGCCCCCAATCCCGCCGAGGTGAGTGAAGGCCGATGGTGGAGCACCGACGAAATTGACGCCGCCCTGGGCAGCGGAATCTTCACCCCCAACTTCGAGGCGGAATATAGCGCAATCAGGGAAAGCTTGTTCGCTTTGCTATAGGTTATTTGCAAAATAGTGGCTAACTTTACGGCAATATGGCTAATGATATAGACAAGTTCGTCCACGACCAATTGTCTCTGTGGCCAGTCATTGCGGCCAAGTACAGGGCACTGAAGAGCGCCCGTACCCGCACTATGCTCCTGCCGGGCCAGCTCATTACCATACAGTCCAATCCGGGGCGCCTCCCCATCTTCGACCACGGCTGCCCCCTGTGCGAGGAAAACTATATGGAGCACCAGCACACCCTTCCTTTCGAAGGGCGCAAGGGTCGCAAGTATAACATCCTGGTAAACCGGGCTCCCATCTTTCCCAACCATCTGGTAATCACCCGCGACATCCACGTCCCCCAGACCATCTGGCGCCGCTTCCCGGATATGCTGGACCTGGCGGCCGCGATGGAGAACTACATAATCTTCTACAACAGCCCCAATGCAGGTACCTCGGTGCCGGATCACGCCCATTTCCAGGCCTGTCCCAAGGGTTATCTGCCGCTCGAAAGGGCTGCCGACAAGTACCTGAAAGCCGTAAAGGATGCCGACGGCGCCGTCCCCGTAGCTATGCAGGGCCAGCTCCATTTTATGGATTCCGTGCGGGACGCCCAGCTTTTCCACTATACCGGCTTCGTTCGCGGAGTCTTCTTCCTGCGTTCGCTCACGTCCAAGTCTATGGCCAAGATGTTCTACAGGCTGCTGGACTGCCAGACGCTCGAGAGCGAAAAGGACGAGCCCCTGTTCAATGCCTTCTGCTGGTGTGCCGAAGGCGAATACCGGGCCCTGGTGTGCCTTCGCGGCGCCACCCGTTCCCGCCATTGGAATGCAGAAGGGGAGGCCCATTTCGCCATTACCCCCGGAGCAGCCGATATGGCCGGCTTCGTAGTAGTCCCCGAGGCCGATGACTTTGACCGCCTCACTCCCGGAATCGTGCAGGAACTCTACGAAGACGTCTGCATCTCCCCGGCCGATGAAAAGCGTCTCCTCTGGCGTCTGGTCCGCACCCAGCCCAGGATAGAGGCCGCAATCGAGACGGCGCCCGAGATCCGTTTCGAGATACTTTCCGACGGCGCCGGAATGCAGAGGGTGAGTTACCGCGAGGGCAAGATAGCCTACAACGGCGTGCTCTACGACCAGCTTATGTTCGAAGCCCCCACCATCTCCACCCTTTTCGCCGAGCCGTCCTTCCGCCTCTGGAAAAACGAAGAGGAGCAGCTCTTTGCCGGGGCCCTCATCTTCCGTCCCTTCCAGGGAAAGGTTTTGGCTATCAATCAGATAGGCTTGGAAGATTACCTTCTCGGGGTAGTCTCTGCCGAAGGCCGTCCCGGCGAAGACCTGATGGCGCTTTCGATAAGCCTGCGCAGCCGCATCCTGGAGCAGATGCAGATAAGGCAGACGCCCCACGGAGGCCCCGCCCTGGGCGGAACCCCTCAGCTTGTAACCTGGCTGGACACCACCTCTCCCGAGAGGCGCAGCACTACCCCCAGGGTATGGGATGTAAATGCCGATGAACCCGGCCTTGCCTACCGCGGCCTCACTGAAGCTTCAGGCGAAGCGGTCCGTCTGGCCGTGGACGAGACCTGGGGATATTCAAAAGACGAAGCCCGATGAAAAGAGCACTTGTCATATTAGCCTTTGCAATTGGACTGCTCGTACTGCGTTCCCAGGTAATCCCCGGAATCGAAGTCCTGGAAAGCTACGGCTTCGAGGAACTTCAGGGAAAAAGGGTAGGGCTTGTGACCAATCCCAGCGGCGTGGACCGCAGGCTCCGTTCCACCATAGACATACTCTTCGACGCTCCGGAGGTTAATCTTGTAGCCCTCTACGGCCCCGAACACGGTGTCCGCGGTGACGCCTGGGCCGGCGACCACGTCGCAGGCGGCACCGATCCCAGGACCGGCCTCCCCGTGTACTCCCTTTACGGAGCCACACGCGAGCCCGAGCCCAAGATGCTGGAAGGCATAGACATAATGGTTTACGATATCCAGGACGTGGGTACGCGAAGCTATACCTTCATATCCACCCTCGGCCTGGTGATGAGGGCCTGCGCCAAGGCCGGTATCGAAGTCCTGGTGCTCGACCGCCCGAATCCCCTTGGCGGTCTCAAGGTGGAAGGCCCCGTGGTCCATCCCGGCTACTTTTCCTTTGTGAGCCAGTTCGCCATACCTTATGTATACGGCCTCACCGTGGGCGAGCTTGCCGGACTCATCAACGAGGAAGGCCTCAACTGCGGCCAGAAAGGGGACAAGCCCCATCTTAAATGCCGTCTGAACGTGATTCCGATGCGCGGCTGGGAGCGCTGGATGCTCTACCGCGACACCGGACTTCCCTGGATCCTGCCTTCGCCCAACATCCCTTCGCCGGAATCGGCCATCGGCTATCCATCGGCCGGAATCGCAGGAGAATTCGGCTACCTGAACATCGGCGTGGGCTACACCATTCCATTCCAGACCTTCGCCGCCACCTGGATAGATGCCGATAAGCTGAAGGCCCTCCTGGACAGTTACAATCTGCCCGGAACCGAGTTTAGGACCATCCATTACAAACCCATTTCCGGCTCCCTGGCCGGTCAGACCGTACACGGCGTACAGTTCTTCTATACCGATTATGAAGCGGCCTGCATCACCCTTACCCAGTTTTACGTAATGCAGGCAGTATATGAACTTTATCCGGATCACAATCCCTTCCCGCTAAAGAGCAGCCAGATGCTGGACAAGGTCTGTGGTACGGATTATGTAAGAATTAATTTCGGAAAGCGTATGAAAGTGGAGGATATCGCTCCTTACTGGACAGGAGACACCGCCAATTTCCGCTGGCTTTCCAAAGCATATTACCTTTATCGTTAACTTATTAAAACCTAGAAGCCATGAGAAGATTCCTGACCACACTTGCCACTCTGTCTGCGGCCTTTGCGGTGCTCACGGCACCTGATATGTATGCCCAGACCAGCCGCACATCCGGCGGCACTTCCACGTCCCGCAGCACTTCCGGCAGCGTGTCCTCCACCTCCCGGAGCAGCGGAACTTCAAGCTCTTCCACTTCGCGAACCAGCGGAACTTCTGTCCAGCAGTCCAGCCGCACCAGCGGCAGCAGCTCCAGTTCCCGCACCAGCGGAACCACCGTTTCCGGCAGCAGCTCCAGCTCGCGTACCAGCGGAACAGCGACCACTTCGAGCAGCAGCTCTTCGTCGCGTACCAGCGGAACAACCGTTTCCGGCAGCAGCTCCACCTCCCGTACCAGCGGAACCACCGTTTCGGGAAGCAGCAGCTCCACCTCGCGCACCAGCGGAACCAGCGTTTCCGGCAGCAGCTCCACTACCCGTACCAGCGGTACCACTGTTTCCAGCAGCAGTACCTCCCGTACCAGCGGCACCAGCGTTTCCGGCAGCAGTTCCAGCTCGAGGGTGAGCGGCACTTCCACCACCGGCAGCAGCACCTCCCGCAGCGGGTCGTCATCGGCAACCGGAGGCAACGTCCAGTCCAACGTGAGCCGCAGCGGCCTCACCGGAGGCAATGCCGAGCCCGCCAAAGCCCACGACCAGCCCTACCGTGACGAGGGCTACAACTACCGCTACAACGACGACATCCGCGTGGACGACCTCCACAATATGGTCCGCGTAGCACCCCGCCTGCGTCCTGCGATGCCCTGGGACCGTCCCGGCCACTTCTGGGGCGACCACCCTCACTACTATGGATACCGCATCACCGTACTGCCTCCTCAGTACCGCCGCATAACCCATTGGGGAATAGACTATTACTACTATAACGGCATCTATTACCGCGGCTACGGAAGCACCTACGTGGTCTGCCGTCCTCCTTTCGGAACTCCTCTGGAGGTGGCAATAGACAGGGCTATCCTGAGGACCCTCCGCTTCGCATACTATGTGGATACTTACCGCACCTATTCCACGGTGTTCGAGAACTACAATGTGATTGCAAGGCAGAACCTGATCATCGCCCAGAACAATGCCCGCATCGCGGCCCAGAGGGCCAATTACGCGCTTAACTCGTCCCGCGCCCTCACCGCCTACGAGCTCGCCAACAAGCTTGGACTGGTACAGAGCTACGCCTATGCCAACTCCAACTACTTCTACCAGGACGGCGTGTTCTACACCATCACCGCCTCCGGTACTTACACCACCATCACTCCTCCCGCAGGCGCCCTGGTGACTTCACTGCCCGACGACTACGAGATAATCGTGATGAACGGAGTAGAGTACTACCTTGTGGACAACACGGTATACCGTGCCACCGTCTTCGAGGGCCAGCCTTACCTGGAGGTCCTGGGACAGATGTACGGAAGCCTGTACAACCAGTACAATATCTACCGTTAGAGTAGTTTGAACATACGCTGCAGCGGGGCTGGATCCCCGGAAGAATGCAGCAAGACACTGAAAGAGGCGTCCCCGGTGGGGATGCCTTTTTCCTTGAGTATGCGCAGCGTCTGACGGGCGACTGCGGGAGCAGGGTCTATGATATTCACGCCGGGTCCTGCGATGCGGCTTATCAGGGGCATCAGGAAGGGATAGTGGGTGCAGCCCAGAACCAGGGTGTCGGCCCCGGCGTCTAGCAGGGGCTGGACGGCGCTGCGGACGGTGGCTTCGGCCTCCGGACCGTCCAGGATGCCGTTTTCCACCAGTTCCACAAAGCCCTGGCCCACGCGCTCCACTACGCGTACGTCGCCGGCCCATCGGCCCCGGGTATCCAGGTATTTGCTGCCTTTCAGGGTACCTGCCGTGGCCAGCACTCCTATAACTCCGCTCCGGGTTCCGAGGGCGGCGGGCTTGACGGCGGGCTCCATCCCCACGAAGGGAACGGCGGGGTATTTCTCACGCAGGAAGGCTATTGCGGCGGCGGTGGCGGTATTGCAGGCGACGACGATTATATCGGCCCCTTCATTCAGGAGGAAATCCGTGACGGCGACGCTCCTTTCGCGTATATACTGCACATCTTTGGTGCCGTAGGGGCAGTGGGCGTTGTCGGCGAAATAGACATAATGTTCTTCGGGGAGCAGTTTCACCACTTCCCGATAGACCGACAGACCGCCGGAACCGGAATCATACAGGCCGATTGTTGCCATAGCTATGCAAATATACAAGATTATTTTGTATTTTTGTGAGTTAAATAGGTTTAGATGACAACACAGGAACAAATAAAGGACCTGCGCTCCAGGCTTGCAGTTCTGAGGGATTGCCTGGATATAGCCGGAAAACGCAGTCAGGTAGAGGAAAAGACTAAGGAAAGCCTTGCCCCCGATTTCTGGGACGATCCGAAGGCGGCCGAGCTTTTCCTCAAGAAACTTGCGGGCCTCAAGTCTTGGGTCTCGGACTACGACAGGGCTTTCTCGCAGGTGGACGACCTGGACGTCCTTTATGAATTTGCCCGTGAAAGTGTTGCCGGAAGCGAAGACGAGGGAGTGGAGACGGCCGAAAGCAAAGAGCTGGACCAGGCCTTCGTGCAGGCACAGGACTCGGTGGAGAATCTGGAGCTCAGGAATATGCTGGGCGGCGAAGGCGACAACCTTGGCGCCGTACTCACCATCAATTCCGGCGCCGGCGGTACCGAAGCCAACGACTGGAGCGCAATGCTTATGCGTATGTACCTTCGCTGGGGAGAGCGTAACGGCTACAAAATGACTGTAACCTCCCTCCTGGAAGGCGAAGAAGCCGGAATCAAGAGCGCCACTATCGAAGTGGAAGGGGACTACGCCTACGGCTATCTGAAGGCCGAAAACGGAGTACACCGCCTGGTACGCATTTCCCCCTTCAACGCCCAGGGAAAGCGTCAGACAACCTTCTCCAGCGTCTTTGTATATCCCCTCGTGGACGACAGCATAAACATAGAGATCAACCCCTCCGACCTGGAATGGGACACCTTCCGCAGCGGCGGCCACGGCGGCCAGAACGTGAATAAAGTGGAAACAGGAGTGCGCGTGCGCCACATCCCTTCCGGTATTATGGTGGAGAACACCGAAACCCGTTCGCAGCAGGACAACCGCCAGCGTGCCCTCCTGATCCTGAAATCCCGCCTCTACGACATCGAACTCAAAAAGCGCCAGGAAAAGCAGGCGGAGCTGGAAGGCCAGAAAAAGCGCATCGAATGGGGCTCGCAGATAAGGAACTACGTCTTGCATCCCTATAAACTCGTAAAGGACCTCCGCACCGGAGTGAGCACGGCCGATACCCAGGGCGTGCTGGACGGCGACCTTAACGAGTTTATGAAGGCCTTCCTAATGGGCCGGGGCGCGGCAGTAACCGATAACCAAGACCTTGACTAAATGATAAAATTTCCCAAAGACAGCGCCCTTGTGGTCGTGGATATGCTCTACGACTTCATCGACGGCAGTATGGCCTGCCTTGAGGCCGATAAGGCCGTGCGCAACACCCTCTCGGTGATAGACTCCCTGACATCGGCCTCTCCCGAGGGGGAAGAGTACATCGGCAGCATCTATCCCATCCTCTTCGTCAGGGACCATCATCCCGCCGACCATTGCTCCTTTGCCGCACAGGGCGGTCCCTGGCCCCCTCACTGCGTCCAGGGTACCCGTGGGGCCGATATCCACGAGGATCTGGCTCCCTATGCAAGCGAGGACCTGAGCTTCTTCAAGGGAGAGGACAAGTCCCTGGAACAGTACAGCGGTTTTGAAGGAAAGAATGCCGCCGGGCAAAGCCTGTCCGAGGTCCTGGAACTCCTGGAGATCCACAAGGTGATAGTCTGCGGCATAGCCACCGAATACTGCGTGCGCAATACCGCCGAGGACCTGATGAAGGCCGGATTCGAGGTGAGCGTCCTGAAGGACTGCCTTGCCTATGTGGATGCCAGGGGGCACGAAGAAGCCCTCGAAGCAATGCAGGAAGAAGGAATAACACTAATCTGACAGCTATGAACGTAATCAACAACGCCTACGTTTCGGATAAGTACCAGTACACCATGGGAAAGTCCTACCTGGACTGTGGAAAACACGAAGAAATTGCAACCTTCAACCTCTTTTACCGCAAAGCCCCCGAGAACAACAACTGGGCTGTGGTGAGCGGTACAGAAGAGGTGATAGAGATGGTCCTTGCCCTTGGCAGCGAACCGGAATCCTTCTATGAGAAATTCCTTCCCGGAGAGGAGTACCGCGAGTTCCGCAAGTATCTTTCCACAATGCGCTTCACCGGCGATGTATACGCTATGCGCGAAGGTGAGATAGTCTTTCCCAACCAGCCTGTCGTAACAGTAGTGGCTCCCCTCGTGCAGGCCCAGGTGCTGGAAACCCCTATGCTGTGCATCCTGAATCACCAGATGGCCGTGGCCACCAAGGCATCCCGCGTGTGCAGGGCCACCAACCGTCCGGTGTCGGAATTCGGCTCCAGACGCGCCCACGGGCCCTGGGCTGCCGTCTATGGCGGAAAAGCCGCCCAGATCGCCGGCTGCGCCTCGTCTTCGAACATCCTTACCGGCGCCTTCAACGGAGTTCCTTCCACCGGCCTATGGCACACAGCTTCATCACTTCCTACGGTTCCACCGTGGAAGGGGAGCACAAAGCGTTCTGCGATTATATCCGCACCCACAAGGGTGAGAATCTGATACTTCTTATCGATACCTACGACACCCTTCGCTGCGGTGTCAAAAACGCCATCAGGGCCTTCCGTGAGAACGGAATCGGCGACGACTATCCCTTCGGCTACGGCGTGCGCCTTGACAGCGGCGACCTCGCCTACCTCTCCCAGGAGGTAAGGCGCATCCTTGACGCCCACGGCCTCACCGGCTGCAAGATTTTCGCGACCAACGGCCTGGACGAATACCTTATCACCGACCTCGAGCGCCAGGGTGCCTGCATCGACAGCTACGGTGTTGGCGACGCCATCGCCACATCAAAGGCAGCCCCCTGCTTCGGCAATGTGTACAAGCTTGTCCAGATAGGGGACCAGCCCGTGCTGAAGCGTTCCGAGGACAAGATCAAGCTCATCAACCCGGGCTTCCAGATCACCTGGCGCATCAGCGCCCAGGATTCGGCCAAGGGCAACCGTTACGACGGCTATGTGTTCAAGGCCGATGTCACCTGCCTCCGCGGCGACGCTATGGATATGGCCATCCAGAAGGGCGAGACCATCACCGTCCGCGACGAATACGACGCCTACAAGAACAAGACTTTCGAAGCCGGCGCCTACGTGGCCCGTCCTATGCAGCAGCAGGTGATAGCTTCCGGAAAGAGGGTTGCGCCCGTTCATTCGCTGGAGGACAAGAAAACCTTCTTCCAGGACAATCTGCACCATTTCTCACCGGCCGAAAGACGTCTTATCAACCCTCATTACTACAAGGTTGACATCTCCGACGCCCTCTACGACTGCAAGATGGAAATCATCGGCAAACTGTCCCGCGAAATCGAAAACCTGTCCATCGATTAGGATTTGACCGTTTTTTTGCCTACATTTGCTCCTTAACCACAGCAATTATGAGAATCCCAGAGTCCGAATTTATCATCAACGCCGACGGTTCCGCGTTCCACATCCACGTAAGGCCCGAAGAACTTGCCGATAATGTTATCCTCGTAGGAGACCCTTCCCGCGTGGATATGATTGCGGAATATCTCAGCGACATAGAGTTCCGTCACGCATCCCGTGAATTCGTATCCGTAACCGGCTGGCGCAACGGCACCCGCATTACCGCCCTTTCCCACGGAATCGGCCCCGACAATATCGATATAGTAATGACCGAACTGGACGCCCTCGCCAACGTGGACTTCGAAACCCGCGAGGTGAAGCCCGTCCATCGCAGCCTTAACATCCTCAGGATAGGCACTTCCGGCGCCCTCCATCCCGATATTCCCCTCGGAAGCTACATCCTCTCGCATATGAGCGTCGGCTTCGACGGTGTGATGAACTGGTACGGGAACAGGGAGAAGGTGTCCGACCTGGTGGTGGAGGAAGCTTTCAAGAAGCATATGGACTGGAATCCCAGCCTTCCTTCGCCTTATTTCGTAAAGGCTTCCGACAAGATCATCAATCTGATGAAGGATGTCACGGTGAAGGGTGTAACCATATCGGCTCCGGGCTTCTACGGCCCTCAGGGGCGTATAGTGCGTATCCCTCTTGCAATGCCGGATATGCTGGAGCGCATCGAGAAGTTCCGCTTCACCAGCGGCGGAGAGGACTACCGCATCACCAACTTCGAAATGGAAAGCGCCCCGGTGGCCGGTTTCGGCGCCCATCTGGGACATAACTGCGGCACCGTCTGCTGCGCCATCGCCAATCGCTACCTCAAGAGCTCCAACCCGGACTACAAGGGAACGATCCGCTCCCTGGTGGAACTCTGCGTAGAGCGTATGTCCACGCTTAAATAGACCTTAACGGGCAATACGAAAAAAGGGGGTGGCCGGTCGGTCACCCCCTTATAGCCTGCGTCGGCTAGGTAAAGGCCTCTGCCTTATTTCAGATTAAGAATGTACTCGGTGGAGATGCTGCTGCCTTCCTCCAGGACCATCCTGGTGAGGCGGCCGTCCTTTCCGTAGTCCAACTCCATTGCGGAGTAGCTGCGGGGTTGGGGATTGCGAACCTTTATCACTACGTGCTTGCCCCCGGCCTTGGGGCTTACATTGATATCGGCATCCATTTCGGCAGCAATCTTGTCGTAATCTCCGCTGATACTGTACAGCAGGGCATTGCGCTGGATCTTGATTGCCTTGTTGGTGGAAGTATCCACATCCAGAGCTGTACCCCTCATATC
>JAGCYC010000048.1 GCA_017961015.1 Bacteroidales bacterium
GAATCCGGACGACGTGGCCGCAAAGGAGAATTATGTCTATGCCCGGAACAAACTCCTGCAACAGCAGCAACAGCAGCAGAATCAGGACCAGCAGGGCGACGGAGACGGCAAACAGGACCAGAACGATCAGAAAGATCAGCAGGACCAGAATAAGAATCAGCAGCAGAATCAGGATCAGCAGCAGGACCGGAACGAGGATAAGCAGGAGCCCCAGCCTCAGGAGGCGGAACTCTCTCCCCAGCAGGCCCAGCAGCTGCTTCAGGCCATACAGCAGAAGGAGCGTGAAACCCAGGAAAAAGTGGACGAGAAGAAGGCCCAGGCCCTGAAGTCACGCCAGAAAGAGAAGAATTGGTAGTATGAAGAAAACTGTTTTGAGCATACTTGCCCTGCTCTTTACGGCAGCCGCAGCGCTGGCCCAGGGCAGCATAAGGGTGGAGGTCCACAATATAGTGGAGCTCTCCGAACGTTTCAACGTAGTGTTCGTGGTGGAAGGGGAGCACGCCCCGAGCGATTTCAGCTGGGAAGCCCCGGCCGATTTCACCGTAGTATGGGGCCCCCAGAAGGGTTCCTCTTCATCCATAAGCATCGTCAACGGAAAGACCACCCGTAGTTCTCAGACTTCATACACCTATATCCTTCAGGCCAAAGCCGCCGGAACCTTCACCCTCGGAGCCGCAAATGCGACGGTGAAAGGCAAGACCATAAGCTCGAAACCCGTTCAGATACAGGTACTTTCCTCCTCTCAAGGTGCAAGCGCGGGAAGCGCGGGAGCATCGCAGGGTCAGGCGGGCGCGGAGGCATCGGCCCCGGCGGAGCCCCTTTTCCTGAAGCTCTCCCTGAGCCGCAGCGAGGTTGTGGTTGGCGAACCGGTGACAGTTACCCTGAAGATTTACCACCGTACCAACCTGGTGGGTTTCGAAAATGCCAAATTCCCGTCCTTCAACGGCTTTTGGAGCCAGGAAGTGGAGACTCCCCAGAACATAGAGTTCCAGAGGGAACAGCTGGGCGGAACTATGTATAACAGCGCCGTCCTGCGCCGCTGGGTTATCATTCCCCAGAAGGCCGGCAGCCAGAGCATAGAGGCGGCCCAGATAGTGTGCCTGGTGAACGAGAAACGCCGCCGCGGGGGCGGATCCTTCTTTGACGACTTCTTCGAGAACGACTACATTACCACCCGTCAGCAGGCCGTTTCGCAGGCACCCGTACTGCGCGTGAGTCCCCTCCCTTCCGGGGCTCCGGCAGGCTTCGGCGGCGGTGTGGGACAGTTCTCCCTGCAGGCCCGTGTGAGCCGCGATACGCTCAAGGCCCACGACGCCGCATCGCTGCTGGTAACCATTTCCGGCAAGGGCAATATCGCCCTCGTGGACGCTCCCAAGATTAGCTTCCCGCCCGACTTCGAGGTATACGACGTAAAGACCAGCGTCAACACCGACAAGAGCGGTACTTCTGGTTCCAAGACCTTCGAATATCCTTTTATCCCACGCAGCCACGGGGACTTTGTACTTAACCCGGTCAAGTTCTCCTGGTACGACGTAAAGCAGCGCCAGTACAAGACGGCAGCAAGCGACTCGCTGCGCCTGAGAGTGCTCAAAAACGGCAACGCAATTGCCGCCGAGCCGGCTTCCCCGGGACTCATAGTAGAGCGTAAGGGAGTGGAGAACCTCTCCGAAGACATACGCTTCATCCATAAGGACACCCGGCTGCACAGCCCCAGGGCCCTGCTTATCGCAAGACCCGCCTACTGGATTGCAGTCCTGGCCGAAGTCCTGGCCGCCCTGGCCCTGGCCCTCGGCCTCCGCCGCAGGGCAGCCCGCCGCTCCGACGTCGCCGGGACCCGCAAGCGCAAGGCCACCCGTATGGCGCTCAAGCGCCTTGCCCAGGCCCGGGAATTCCTCCAGAAAGACCTTTATACCGCCTTCTACGAGGAACTCCACCGTTCGCTGCTGGGCTTTGCCGGGGACAAGCTTTCTATGAACCTGGCTCAGCAGAACAAGGAAAACATTGCCGAACAGCTTCTTTCGAGAGGCGTACCCGAGGAACTCACCAAAGAGTACAGCGCCCTTCTGGACGCCTGCGAATATGCCCGCTACGCCCCCGACGCAGGGCACGAGGCTATGGACGCCCACTACCGTCAGGCCCTGAACCTTATCACAAGCATCGATTCTTCAATGAAAAAAGCCCCCGATACCTCCAAGGCCGCTACTGCCCTGTCAGTAGTGCTGCTGCTCTGCTGCTTTGGCGCCAACGCCCAGACCGCAGCTCCGGATTCACTTTGGAACGCCGCAGTTCAGTCCTATACCGAAGGCGATTTCCAGACCGCCCTGGAGCAATGGCGCAGCCTGGACGGAATGAGTGTCCAGTCCCCTGAGCTCGCCTACAACATAGGCAACGCCTTTTTCAAAAGCGGCGAGATCGCCCCGGCCATACTCTGGTGGGAAAGGGCCCTGCTGCTGGATCCCTCGGATGCCGATACCAGGCATAATCTGGAATATGCCCGCAGCCTTACCCAGGACCGCATAGACGAGGTCCCGGAGCTGTTTTTCAAGCAGTGGGCACGCAGTCTCTGCTACATAATGAAAGCCGATGCCTGGGCCATTCTGGGCCTCGTTTTCCTCGGCCTCTGTCTGGCTATGGTCCTGCTGTTCCGCCTTGGCGGCAGCCGAAGCGCCCGCAGCGCAGGCTTCTTCTCCGGAATAGCCGCCCTGCTGGCCCTGCTGTGCTGGAACTCGGCAAGGCTCCAGTGGGCCGATTCCACCCGCCGCGACAAGGCCATAGTGATGAGGCCTGTCGCCAGCGTGAAGAGTTCCCCGGCCGCCGAGGGCGCCAAGGACCTTTTCATCCTGCACGAGGGAACCAAGGTCAAAGTGCTGGAACAGATAGGCTCCTTCTCATCCGTACGTCTTGCCGACGGCCGCGAGGGATGGATTTCCAACCGCGACATAGAGAGAATCTGAGCGATTTTTCATATATTTGCCTTAAATATATCTACAGCTATGAGAAAACTCCTTCTTATCCTTGCGGCGGCAGCCGCATCGGCCTGCATAGCATCGGCCGCCGAGATTACCTCCGAACATAAGGAAAGGGCCGCGAAACTCGTTTCGCAAATGACTCTGGAAGAAAAGATTGAACTCATTTCCGGCAAGGTGGACGGCTTCAGCACCTACGCCATTCCCCGGCTGGGGATACCCTCCATCAGGATGGCCGACGGCCCCCAGGGAGTGAGGAATATCGGCCGGAAGAACATTCAGAGCACCTTCTACCCCTGCGGCATATCGGCAGCGGCCAGCTTCAACCGCGACGCGGTGCGCCAGATGGGTGCGGGAATAGCCTGCGCGGCAAAGGCCCACGGCGTGCAGATAATGCTCTGCCCCGGCGTGAACATTTACCGCAGCGCCCTGTGCGGACGTAATTTCGAGTACTACGGCGAGGATCCCTACCTTTGCTCTGAAACTGCCGCGAACTTCATCGAGGGTATGCAGGAGGAGGGCGTTATGGCCACCATCAAGCACTTTGCCCTGAACCAGCAGGAATTCGACCGCCACGGAGTGAGCTCCAACGCCGACGAGCGCACCATGAACGAAATCTACTTCCCCTCCTTCCGCAAGGCGGTCCAGAAGTCCAAAGTGGGCGCGGTGATGACCAGCTACAACCTCGTGAACGGCACCCATGCGGCCGAAAATCCCTCCCTGGTGAAGGACAACCTGCGCAAATGGGGCTTCGAGGGCATAGTGATGACCGACTGGGTATCTACCTACAGCACCCTCAACTTCATGAATTCGGGCGTGGACTTCGAGATGCCCCACAACATAGTTTCCAACCCGGCCGCCGTGAAGGCCCTCCTGGAAAACGGCGCGGTGAGCGAGTCCGACCTTGACGAAAAGTGCATTCACATCCTCCAGACCTACGCCGCCTTCGGCTTCCTGGACGGGAACCTGGAGGCCGATCCTTCGGCCGAAGACCCCGCCCTGTCGCAGAAAAGGGCCTACGAACTGGCCCTGGAAGGCCCCGTGCTGCTTAAGAACGACGACGGAATACTCCCCCTTAAGGGTGGAAAGAAAAACCTCATCGCCGTGCTCGGCCCCAATTCCAACGCCATAGTGTGCGGCGGCGGATCGGGCTGGGTGAATCCCGAGGACGGCAAGGGCGTTACCATTGCCGAAGGCCTGAAGGCCCTTGGGAGGAACTGGAACATCGAGTTGCTGGGCTCCCCCAAGCCGGAAGTGCTCAAGAAGGCATCGGCCGTAGTGCTTTGCCTTGGCTTCGACAAGGATACCGAGACGGAAAACAGCGACCGTTCCTATGGCCTGGACAAGAGGCAGAAGGCCCTCATCGAGAGCGTAGCGGCCTATACCGACAGGATTGTGGTGGTGCTGAACAGCGGCGGCGAAGTGGACATAATGCCCTGGAAAGACAAGGTTAAGGCCATCATCATGGACTGGTATCCCGGCCAGGAAGGCGGCAACGCCCTGGCATCCATCCTGAGCGGCAAGGTTTCCCCTTCGGGCCGTCTTCCCTTCACCTTCTGGGGCAGCCTGAAAGCCAATCCCGCCCAGAAATGGTATGATGAAGCACCCCAGATACACAAGGACAAGGTAAGGCAGCACTACCATTACGTAACTTACGGCGAGGGCGTTTTCCTGGGTTACCGCGGAGTGGAGCATTTCGGCGTGGAGCCCCTGTATCCCTTCGGCTACGGACTCACCTACACCAGCTTCGAGTACAGCGACCTTTCCGTAGTGCCCGCCGGCGACGGATTTGACGTGAGCTTCAGCATACGCAACAGCGGAAAGGCCGATGCCAAAGAGGCCGCCCAGGTATATGTGGCCCCCAAGGAGGCCTCCGTCCTGCGTCCCGCCAAGGAACTGAAGGGCTATCAGAAGAAACTCGTGGCAAAGGGCGCCACCGAGCGCTACACCATCCATCTGGATGCCGATGCCTTCTGCTATTACGACATTGTCTCCCACAGCTGGAAGGCCGATCCCGGCGAGTACGAGATCCAGGTTGGAGCATCGGCCGGCGACATTAAACTGAAAGCTTCGGTACAGCTCAAATAATTTAGGAAATATCGCGTTAATTTCGTATTTTTGCGGGTTGATTGGGGTGGTAGGCCCCGATCGGCCCGCAAAGATTTTTTAAACTGATTAACTATATGATTTCCTTCCTTCTGCAGTCAGATTCCCTGGAGGTGCTCAACGAGCTTGCACAGGAGGCTCCCGCCGCCCCCGCCCAGGTCGTTACCACCCCCGTAGAGATGAACGAAAGCCTGTTTTCCCTCTTCACGATGGGCGGCCCGCTGATGTGGGTGCTGCTGGCCCTTTCCATCCTGGCCATTTACATCATCGGCCGGAAATGGTGGATTATCAACCACGCCTCCAAGATTAACCCCAACTTCATGAACGACATCCGCGACTATATGAACGAGGGCAAAACCCAGAGCGCCATCACCCTTTGCCGCAAGTACGACAATCCCGTGGCCCGTATGATCGAGACAGGCATCCATCGCCTGGGACGTCCTATGGCCGATATCCAGAGCGCCATAGACAATATCGGCAACGTAGAGGTGGCCCGCCTGGAAAAGGGCCTGCCGCTTCTTGCGACCATAGCCGGCGGCGCCCCGATGATCGGTTTCCTTGGTACCGTGATGGGTATGGTTCAGGCCTTCTTCAATATGTCCAAGGCAGGAGCCAACATTGACATCACCCTCCTGAGCGGCGGTATCTACACCGCAATGCTCACCACCGTGGGCGGCCTTATCGTGGGCATCATCGCCTACTTCGGCTACAACTGGCTCACCTCCAAGGTCTCCGACCTGGTGTACAAGATGGAAAGCTCCACTATGGAGTTCATCGACATAGTCCTGCAGGAACCCGGCGAACAGGCATAGCTTATGGCACTCAAACGCAATACCAAGGTTGACGCGCAGTTCGCGGTGTCCAGTATGACGGATATCGTGTTCCTGCTGCTGATCTTCTTCCTGGTAACCTCCACGCTCATAAATCCCAACGCGCTCAAGCTCCTGCTTCCCAAGAGTACGGGCCAGGTGAACGCCAAGGCCACCGTGAGCGTGAGCATCAAGGACTGGGGAGACGACACCTACACCTACCACGTGAACGGAGCCGAGGAACCCCTCGCCTACGAAGCCGTGGAGGATGCCCTCATAATGCTCCTGGGCTCGGAAGAAGACCCTACCTTCTCCATTTACTCGGACCAGAGCGTCCCCGTAGGAGAGGTGGTGCAGATTATGAACATAGCCAAGAGAAACCACTACAAGGTTATCCTGGCCACACAACCCGAATAAGCGATGCAGCCCTACCAGCGCACCAGGGGACAGCGTGAGAAACACGCGAACGTGAACGGAATACTGCTCACGCTCGCAGCCCACGCCCTGCTGCTGGTGCTGCTGCTCACTTCCGGTCTCAAGTACCTGGATCCGCCGCCCCCCGAAAGGACCAGCCTGCTTATCGAATTCACGGAACTGGAAGAGGAAACCCGTCCCGAGGAAAAGCAGAGCGGGCGCGAACCCCAGGCCGAGCAGGCCGATCCCGAACGCGAAGTGGAACTGGTCCAGAAGGCCGAATCGCCCTACCAGGCGCAGCCGGAGAAGCCCAATGTCACCCCGGAGACCGCCCCGGACCCGCACGGCGACGTTGAAACTCCTACCCCTCCCGTGAAGGAAGAACCCAAGCTGGATCCCCGCGCCTCCTTCCCCGGAATGGCCAAACAGGACAACAGCGCCACCACGCCCCACGCCGCATCGGAACCTTCTGCGGGCTTCAAGGCCGGGCAGGCCGATGGCAACACCAAAGAAGGGCGCACACAGGGGCACTCGAATGCACATCTTCAGGGCCGCAGCCTGATGGGATCGCTCCCGCGACCCAGCTACAACGCCCAGATGGAAGGAATAGTAGTAGTGAGAATAAAGGTGGACCAGTACGGCCACGTAACGGAGGCCATACCCGGAGCCGAAGGCACCACGGTTACGGACAGGGAACTGTGGAATGCTGCCCGCAATGCGGCAATGAAAGCAAATTTCAACGCCTCGGCCGATGCCCCCGACATCCAGACCGGAACCATAACCTATGTGTTTAAACTTAAATAACGACGTGAGTCGCAATATTTTACCTTATGGAAGATAATAAAAAAGGCACGAGAAAACGTATCGTGAGAAAGACCACCGGCGGCCAGGCCGAAAGGGTGGATTACAGCCGTCCCTACGGTGAACGCCGCCCCTATGGCGAACACCGTTCCTCCCCAGAGAACCGCTTCCGCGGTGAATCCAGACCCTATGGCGAACACCGCAGCGACGGTGAGCGCCGTTCCTACGGTGAACATCGGCCCTATGGCGAGCGCCGCTCCAACAGTGAGTCCAGGCCTTACGGTGAGCGCCGCAGCTACGGAGAATCCAAGCCCTACGGCGAACGCCGCAACAGCAGCGGCTACGGCAAGAGCGCCCCGCGCAGCGGCTTCGGCAAGCCCCGCAAGAACAACGGAGGCAAGCGTTTCAATCCCGCCGACGCCGGTATGAAGGAAATGCTGAGCCGCAAACCCCAGGTGAACGGCCGCCACTTCAGCGACGACGACACCGCCAGGACCGAAATCAAGGAGGTAGTGCGCCTGAACAAGTTCATCGCCAATTCCGGCGTATGCTCCCGCCGCGAGGCCGACACCCTTATCCAGAGCGGTGTGGTTACCGTGAACGGAGAGGTTGTTACCGAACTGGGCGTGAAAGTGAACGTACTCAAGGACGACGTACGCTTCAACGGACAGCGCCTCAAGGGAGAGGACAAGGTATATATCATAATGAACAAGCCCAAGGGCTATGTCACCACCTCAGGAGACCCCCATGCCGATAAAACCGTCATGGACCTGCTGAAGGGCTGCCCCACCCGCGTATTCCCCGTGGGCAGGCTGGACAAGAACACCACCGGCGTGCTTATGTTCACCAACGACGGCGAAATGGCCGAGCAGCTCACCCACCCCTCCTACAACAAGAAAAAGATATACCAGGTAGTACTGGACTCCCCGCTTAAGGAGGAGGACAGGCAGAAGGTGCTCACCGGCATCGAGCTCTCCGACGGAGTTACATCGGCCGATGAACTGGAATACATTGACGAGCACGACCACAGACAGCTTGGTATAGAGATACACTCCGGCAAGAACCGCATAGTCCGCAGGCTTTTCGAATCCCTGGGCTATGAGGTCCGCGCCCTTGACCGCGTGTACTTCGCAGGCCTTACCAAGAAGGGCCTCAAGAAGAGCGACTGGCGCTATCTTACCGAGGGTGAGGTGAATATCCTTAAGATGGGGGCCTACGTATAATGGCACACAGGGCTGGTTTCGTAAATATCATCGGCAATCCCAACGTGGGTAAATCCACGCTGATGAATGCCCTTGTGGGCGAAAAGCTCTCTATTGTCACCGCCAAGGCCCAGACCACGCGCCATCGCATAATGGGCATAGTGAGCGGGGACGACTACCAGATAGTGTACTCCGACACGCCCGGCATCCTCAAGCCCAATTATCGGCTTCAGGAGAATATGCTCTCCTTCGTGGACACCGCAATAGGCGATGCCGACATCATCCTCTACGTAACCGACACCGTGGAGAAGGCCGATAAGAACGACGCCTACGTCCAGAAGCTTTCCCGCCTGGAATGCCCGGTGGTGATAGTGGTGAACAAGATTGACATCTCCTCCCAGGAGCAGGTGGTGGAACTTATGCAGCGCTGGAAGGAAAGGGTTCCCAAGGCGACGGTGATTCCCGTATCGGCCCAGGAGAAATTCAATCTGGAGAGCGTGCTGGAGGTGGTATCGGCCCTTCTGCCGGAGGCTCCGGCGTGGTTCGACAAGGACCAGTTCACCGACAGGAACCTGCGCTTCTTCGCATCGGAGATACTGCGGGAAAAGATTTTCCTCAACTACGGCGAGGAAATCCCCTACTGCTGCCAGGTGGAGATAGAGGCCTTCCACGAAGGCGAAGACCGCTACGAGATAAGCGCGGTCATCTATGTGATGCGCGACAGCCAGAAGGGTATCATTATCGGCAAGGGCGGCCGTATGCTCAAGAAAGTGGGCACCGAGGCCCGCCTGGACATGGAAGATTTCTTCCAGAAGAAGGTTTTCCTTTCCACTTTCGTGAAGGTGGATCCGGATTGGCGCGAAAGCCGCAAGGAACTGCGCCGTTTTGGTTACGAGTTTTAACTGACAGTTATGGCAGAGGATTGGGAAGATATTGAACCTCAGGAAGAGGAACTGGCCGAAGACGCCGCCGCTTCCGGGAAATTTGACAAGCTGCTGGGCAGTGACAGCCGCCGCTACAAGCTTTCGGGTATGTTCCGGGAGTGGTATCTGGACTATGCGTCCTACACCATCCTGGACCGTGCGGTACCTCATATCGTGGACGGTCTGAAACCCGTTCAGCGCCGTGTGCTGCACACTATGGCCGAAATGGACGACGGCCGCTACACCAAGGTTGCAAACATAGTGGGCCAGGCTATGCAGTATCATCCGCACGGCGACGCCTCCATCCTTGGAGCCCTGGTAACCCTGGGGCAGAAAGGCCTTCTGATAGACTGCCAGGGAAACTGGGGAAACATCCTCACCGGCGACTCCAACGCCGCCCCCCGATACATCGAGGCCAGGCTTTCCAAGTTTGCCAAGGAGGTTGTATTTGACAAGAAGGTCACCCCCTGGATGACTTCCTACGACGGCCGCAACCAGGAACCCACCGAACTTCCGGTGCGTTTCCCGCTGCTGCTGGCCCAGGGCACCGAGGGCATTGCCGCCGGTCTCAGCTCCAAGATACTTCCCCACAACTTCAACGAGCTGCTGGACGCTTCGGTGGCCATCCTGAAGGGAGAGCCCTACGAACTGCTGCCCGACTTCCCCACCGGAGGCATAGCGGACTGCTCCAAGTACAACCAGGGCCGCCGCGGCGGTATGGTGAAGGTGCGCGCCCGCATCAACAAGGTGGACAAGTCCACCATAACCATCACCGAGATTCCCTACGGCAAGACTTCCCACGTGCTCATTGACAGCATCCTGAAGGCCAAGGACAAGAAGAAGATTAACATCAAGAAGATTGAAGACATGACCACCGACAAGGTGGAGATTGTGATCCATCTTCCCTCCGATGTCTCTCCCGACAAGACTATTGACGCCCTCTACGCCTTCACCGACTGCGAGACCAAGATAAGTCCCAATGCCTGCGTAATCCGCGAGAACAAGCCGGCCTTCCTCTCGGTGAACGAGATTCTGGAGTACGATACCTTCCACACCCGCGACATCCTGGGCGCCCAGCTGCAGGTTAAGCTCAGCGAACTGGAAAACGACTGGCACTATACTTCCCTGGAGCGCATCTTCTTCGAGAACCGCATCTACAAGGTCCTGGAACAGAACCAGATGAGCTGGGAACAGCAGCTGGACGACGTAATGTCCCAGATGAAGCAGTACGAGGATCTTCTCCACCGCGAGATTGTGATGGACGACATCCTGCGGCTGGTGGAAAAGCCGGTGCGCAAGATTTCCAAGTTTGACACCAAGGCCCTGGACGAGAAGATTTACGAGCTGGAGGACCAGATGAAGGAGGTCCGGGACAATCTGGAGAACCTAACCCGCTACACTATCGAGTGGTTCCGCTCCCTCAAGCGCAAGTATGGCAAGCAGTGGCCCCGCCTCACCGAGATCTCTTCGCTGGAGAACATCACCGTCACCAAGGTGGTTTCCAACAACGCCAAGCTGTACGCCAATCTGTCCGAGGGCTTCGTCGGTATCGGCCTGAAGAGGGACGACGGCGGCGAATTCGTGGCCGACTGCTCCGACCTCTCCGAGATTATCGTCATCGGCCGCGACGGACGCTACCGCGTCACCAAGGTGAGCGACAAGGCCTTCTTCGGCAAGGATCTCCTGTATGCAGGGGTGTTCAACCGTGGCGACGAGCGCACCATCTACAACGTAATATATCGCGACGGCAAGGGCCCCGCCCATTATGCCAAACGCTTCAATATCACCTCGGTAACCCGTGACAAGGACTACGATATAACTACCGGGGCCGAGGGTTCCCGCATCCTCTGGTTCACCGTGAACCATAACGGCGAGGCGGAGACCGTAAAGATTGGACTGCGTCCCCACAAGGGCCTGAAAAAGACCCAGCTGGAATGGAACTTCGCCGACCTTGCCATCAAGGGCCGCTCGTCCAGGGGCAACCTGGTGACAAAGTACGCCATTGCCCGCATTCAGCTAAAGTCCAAGGGCGTGACCACCCTGGAGGGCAAGGATATCTGGTACGATCCGGACATCCAGCGCCTGAATGAGGATGGCCGCGGACAGCATCTCGGGAAGTTCTCGGCAGGCGACCACGTGCTTGCCGTCTTTGCCGACGGCACCTACTATACCACCTCCTTCGACCTGGTGAACAAGTATCAGGGCGAGGTGGTGCTCATAGACAAGCTGGATCCGGCCCGCGTTTACACCGCCCTGTACTGGGACAATGCCGCCAAAGCCTACTACGTGAAGCGTTTCAGCTTCCCCGAAAGCAACAACACCCCCCAGCTGTTCATTGCCGATGCCCGCGGCTCGCGCCTGGTGGCCCTCTCCGGAGATCCCTACCCTCAGATGGAGCTCACCTTCGGCGGCAAGTTCGAGCACCGCGAGAGCGAACTCGTGGATGTAGAGGAGTTCATAGCCAAGAAAGGTATTACCGCCAAGGGCAAGAAGTGCTCTCCGTACGAGCTTCGCAGCGTTGCCTTCGGCGAGCCCCTGGACAAGGGCGAGGCGCCTGGTTCTGAAGGTGTATCGGCCCTGGACGAGGGACCGGTGGATGTCCAGATTGACGAGGACTTCTCCGATGAGATTCCCGATGCCGATGCAGCCCCCGAGGCTCCCGCACCCATAGACGATGCAGCCCCCGAGGCTCCCGCTCCCATTGAGCAGACCGGACAGGCCGGGCAGCTGCTTTCCGGCGCCGCCAAGGCTTCCTCTTCCGACGAGCCTGTGGACTTCGGCGACTGGGAACCCACCCTGTTCTAATCCAACTCCTTACCGGCGCGCGTCGGTGAAAAGCCTTTCGGGGACAAAAGAATTGCCGATGCCCCCGAAAGCCTTTCCCCCGCCGCTTTGCGTCATTACCGGCTGTGACCTTTACGTCATTCCCGACTTGATCGGGAATCTCGGTCCCTGAGGTCCCTGAGCCTGCCGAAGGGCCCGCCGAAGGTCCGACGCATCCTTCACCC